>CAZJRS010000074.1:0-18832 GCA_964548585.1 uncultured Methanocella sp.
ATATAACAAAACTACTGTTGACCCCAACGGCCTCAGTTTTAGGACGCAAAGCATCCAAGGCGCAAAGGACTTAGGGGGATGAGTCGCAAAGCCGCCAAGCCGCAAAATACTAAAAAGACCACATTATAAGTTATTTTTTTACGGCTTGCAGGCTGTCCTCTAACTAATGGTGATTTGTGTCTCAATTTCCATCGGCGTTTTTACTGCACCTGCTTGTGCGCAACACCTTCGGGGCACTGCCCTCTTACGAGATAGATGCTCAGCCCGGGCTGTTTTAAGAGCTCAGCCAGTTCCGCGTGTACCTTCTCTGTGGTCAACCCATCGGCTTCGGATACTGTGATGATATCGGGGAAGGTCCCCCTAACGATGTCCGTGACATCGGGTACGCACTGGCCTCCTGTCATGGCCGCTTTCCGGTTGATGAAGATGACGGTCAGCACATTTCTGCTGTTGAATCTGGCATTGAGCAGCGCCTGCATCCCTGTGTGGAGCAGCCCGAAATCGCCCAGCATGGCCACGCCCTTTTCCCTGAAGCCGGAGGCTACGCTTACGGGCGAGCCCAGCGAACAGGCCACGTCCACCATACCGAAGGGTGGGCCGGAGGTCAGGATCGAGCAGCCTACGTCGCTGGCCACGTTGACGTTGAGCGCCTTGATCGCCTCGTATACCGGCAGGAACGGGCACCCTTCGCAAGCTGTCTTAAAGAAGCCACGGGATTCCATGGTCTCAGGCTCGACAGGTATCGACATCTTCGGTTCGAGGATGTGCTCCGCGGCATCCATGATCATCTGGGCGTCCAGCCCGCCGGCCATGGGGAGGTGGCCTGTCAACCGGCCTTTGACTTTGATCGACGACAGGTGAGATTCGACATACGGCGACGGCTCCTCGCAGATCAGAACGTGTTCCATCTCGTTGACGAAGTCCTCAACTTTACGCTTCGGAAACGGGTTGACAAAGCCCAGTGACATGTGTGACAGGCGTAGGGCGTCTGCCGCTTCGGCGGTCGGTATACTGGCGCTGCCTGATGAGATCAGGCCGATCCGGCTCTTACGCACGATTTTGTTCATCGGTGACGACATTGCCCGGTGCAGTGCCATGCTCCAGCCTTCTTTAAGGTATTTCTGATGCTTGCCGAGCATCGTATAATCCCAGATATGCCGGTCAGTTTTCTTCTGTGCTTCAGGGATTTTTCGTCTGTTACATTGTCCCGGCGTCGTCAATACGGGTTCAGTCACCCGCACCAGCACCGGAGCGCTGATCTGCTCCGAGAGTAAAAAGCCCTCCAGAATCGAATCATAAAGCTCGCCCGGCCCCTGCGGGTCAAAGACCGGGATTTCGGCCAGCTTCCCGTACCATCTGGAGTCCTGCTCATTCTGGGACAGTGCCGCACCCACATCATCCCCTGCAATGACTACAATGCCAGCGCCGATGCCATGCGTAGCTGAAATAATCATGGGATCCGCCATGACATTGACACCGACGTGCTTCGTCACGACCAGGGCTCGATCACCGCAGGCCGAGGCCCCCATCGCCATCTCAAAGGCAATCTTCTCATTGAACTGCCACTGGGCGACCGACCTCTGGTCGGTGCCGGTCTCCTGCAGGGCAGTAAAAACAGCGTTGATCGGGTAGCCTGGTACGCCTGTAACCATCCGCACGCCAGCGTCTTCGGCTGCGGCACGTACAGCTTCCACGCCCGTGAGAGAAACTGGAGCCATACTTAAAAATTGGGCCTTAAAAGATAATAATGTTGTTATCCTGATGCTTGCAGCTGTCATCAGTAGGAGTGTAAGTTATTTATACTTAGAGTTACACAGTATACTGTGTGGCAGTATTACTTGTTACACACGTTATCTTGTAGGAAAAGAGGTACCGATGGACGAAATCATGGAACGGTTTGAGACCGAGGTCAGACGGGGGATGATGCAGGTGACCATTATGTGTCTGCTGGAGCAGGACCACTATGGCTATGACATCATCAAGAACCTGGGGGACGTCGGCATCGTCATCGATGACGGAACCCTTTACCCGATCCTGCGCCGGCTCGAAGAGGATAAACTCCTCGTCAGCCGCTGGGAAATCACCGGCCCGCGCCCGAGAAAGTACTACGTGATCACGGACTACGGAAAGGACATCCGGGATAAGATGCTTGCCTCGCTCGCGTCTATGAACACTGCGCTGGAGACCATGGAAAGCCGAATACGGAGGAAGAAGTAAATGTACGAGAGGTTGATCGACGAATATGTCGGAAAGGTCACGAAAGACATGGGCACAGAGCAGCGTGCCGAAGTCGGCAAGGAACTGAAGTCGCACATATACGACAGCGCCGAAGCTATCGCAGCTAAACGCGGGACTGAGATCGATGAAGGTATCGTCAAGGAAGTGCTTTCGAAGATGATGGCACCAGAAAAGCTCGCGGCCATGTACCCGTCGAAGGAGACATTCCTTAAGAAGAGCGGTGTATGGAAAGTTGTACAGGTTCTGGTAGGTATTTCAGTTGCCTTCTTGCTTTTGGCACTGCTCATATCCGTCGTGGCGCCTGAGGTGGCAGGGATCACTATAGGCGTGATTTTCTCGGTCGTGTCGGCACTGGCTCTGGCCATAGTGGTGTTGGTCGCCATCTTCTTTGTCATCTACGTTTATGAGTCCAGGCTCCAGATTACCTATGAAGACCGGCTGCGCAGGCTAGGAAAAAGCCTTGACTACCCAGCATCGCCTTTAAAGGTGGGCATCACGATCGTCATGTCCATGTTCGGAATAGCTGTAATATTACTGCTCTGGCCTGTCATACCATTCCTCGCAGATTTCAGCACTGGCAGGCTGGTTCCGCTGTTCTCGCCGGCGTTCGGCTCGTTCGTACCGTATTACGTCTTGTGGTCGGTTGTGATGATCGCAGTGCAGGTGCTTTATCTCGTCCTCCGGCAGAAATGGGTGCCGTCGCTTATGGAAGCCGGACTGAGCCTTGCAACTGCCTTACTGACCCTCTGGCTCCTCCAGGTGTTCCCGTTCAACCCTGAGCTAGCGATGATGATACAGGCGGGTATCAAGATACTACTGGCCATCGCCATCATCGGCTCGCTGATCGACGCCGCCAAAAAGCTGTGGCAGACAGCCCGATTTGTAATATACGGAGATTTCAGTAACACCCAGGCCGAGTGAGGCCTGGTTTTGCCAGATATAATCAGGAGATATTGAAATGGCTACAACAAGAATCTTAGAAGATGTAAAGATAAACGTAAAACTAAAAATATCAGCATTGTGGGTAACCGTGATGCTTTTGTTTGCCTATGGGGACATTTTCGGATATTTCCGGACCGGATTTATTGAAAATGTAATCGCAGGGACTGTAGCTGGTATGCAGATTAATCAAGAATTCTTGATGGGAACTTCGATATATATTACGATTCCATGCCTGATGGTGTTCCTGTCTCTGGTCTTGAAGCCAGCTGTAAACCGCTGGATAAACCTCGTATTAGGCATCCTGTATCCAGTCACGATCTTGCTTTCCTGTATAGGGGAGATATGGGCTAACTATATATTCCTGAGCATTTTGGAATGCGTGCTACTATTAATGATTGTCTGGTATGCGTGGAAGTGGCCCAGGCAAGAACAGCCTTAAGACTTTAAAGTCTGCAGTGAAATCCGGGTGGGTAGATAGAAATTCCACTTTTTGGTATCTTCTCACTCAGCCTTCGGACCGAGCTTCACCGACTCGCATGGCTGAGCGAAATAGGGAAGCGACGCCAGCGCTCCGATGATGCCTCTGCCAGGAATGACGATCTCAACACCGGCTTGCTTCGCCGCAGCCTCTGCGATCTCGTAGGTCAGCATTTTGCTTTTTGCCAGTGCAGCATACTCTTTCACCGCATCTGCGTCGAAGCTCTGTAGTACAACCATGCCGGTGTTCTCGGATAACGTGTACTTTCTGAGCAGCTGCTCGAAATCCTTGATCAGTGGGGCAGGGTCGACGCAGGCGAACTCTGCTACTGTCGAGACACAGTTCTGAGTCTTCTGTGGCACAGGGAATAGCTGGACTAAAGAATGTGATATATATCTGGCATTTTTACTGTCGAGATCTGTGGCCAGGTTATGGATCAGCGACCAGGTTGCACCTTCTTCCCTGGTATCCGTATCATCCACGCCGATAAGGACTCTACAGCGCCGGGGAAGCACGATGGTGCCCGTACTCTTTTTACTGCCTCCGGCTTCGGTGATGTCGTACTCGATCACGTCTTCGGCCAGCGCCCGGCTCATGGTGGCTCCGACTCCGCCTCCTCCGAGGCCCGCATAGGTGATCGAGATGGTCTTGTCTGCCACGACGACCGCTTCGATGCCTGCGGCCGCATAGGAGGCTATGAGGTTCAGCTCTGACCTGCCTTCTTTAACCCGGTAGCGCATCGTGTTTCCGTAGCTGCAGGTACCCTCGATGAGCGGGCTGGCCTGCTTGTAGTGGTACTCTGCCCAGCAGGCTCCGCCCCAGCAGTTGGACTGCTCGACGATGTCGACGTGTCCGTTGCCACCGGCGACGGCCACGATATTCTTATAGGGCAGTACCCACTTTTTCTGGGCAAAAGAGCTATCTTTCATCGACGGGGCCATTGTAGACACTTAATGGATGCCGGAATTTAAACGGCTTTCGCTCATCAGCTTCTCACATATAGAAAGATCCGGGATGTAGTTGACATTGACTGCCAGGAGCGGGTCCTTCAGGATCAAAACCGCCTCTTGCTGATACCGGTCCATATGCCGGCCATCGATGACGTTGATGGCCGCAGGCACGTTTTCCACTCCGTTATCGGTGAGGATCGTGTCAGTACTCACGTCCCGAGGGACGCTCGATAAGTCAACTCTGACTGACAAGGCTTCAGTCCCTGCCCTTTCGTATTCTTTGACGATCACTTCGATAGTTCCCGGTGTTACCAGCGGTATGTCTGATGATATGATCAGGAAAGGCCTGAACAGCTTAAGCGCATCTACCGCAAAGGCTGTATCCTCGATATAGCCCGATCCCGGGGTCATTTGCACAGATACCCGGCTTACTGTGTTATACTTTGTTTCCACGAATGCTCTCGTGCCTGGTGTATGGGGTGATACTGCCACGTAAACCCGGTCGATCCCCGGACATTTCAACAATGCATCTATGACATAGGTGATAAGCGGTTCTCTTTTTAGCAAAGCCAGCGGCTTCTCCCCGCTGTTCATGCGCACCCCTTTGCCACCCGCCATCAGAAGCGCATCCACAGCACCGCCCCCATCACGCCCAGCGCGACAATTCTGGCAATCTCATTGGAGGCGCCGATCACGTCGCCGTTAACGCCGCCGAAATTACGGTTAGCTATAGCCAGGATGATCAAGGCCGTAGCCAGCGGCGATAGGATCACCAGTATCCCTGCGACGATGACCCGTAGCGGCTGACCGTTACTCCAGAATAACGCTGCAACTGTGATCGTTATCAGTACCACTACCCATGCGCTGATCACCCCGGCCAGCCAGTGCGATTTCTTCATGCTTTTAATCATGAACGAGCCCATGCCCTCGTGGGCGCTTTTTCCCAGCGCTATGACCGTGATCTGGGCGATCTTAGCACAGACCTCGGCCACCAGCAGCGGCACCAGCAATGGCATCGATGATCCGGCGAACGTTGAGACCAGCGCAAACAGGAACAGCAGGTCCATGGCCATGAAGAGCACGCCTCCTGCCCCTGCGTGCACATCTTTCATCGATTTGACTTTCTTTTCCCTGGGGCCGGACGTAACCAGCCCGTCTCCCATGTCCGAAAGCCCGTCCAGGTGGTTGATACCCGTGACTAAAAACACGCCTGCGACGATGAGTACTCCGGCGAACTGTGCCGGAAGCAACCACTGGAATACCGTTCCTGAGATGCCTAGAATCACGCCTATCGCTATGGCAACCACAATAAACAGGTACTGTCGGCTCGCAAAACACTCATAGTCCCCATCGGCGATGCGGACGGGTAGCGTCGTCAGGAAGCCGACAGCTGCCCTCAAACCTTTCAGAAGATCGGAGGCCATGTAAACACACCCCACGAGAGCGGTAGCCCTGTGAATAGCATGATCGCCAGCACAATGATGAGCAGCAGTGCGGTGATGATCCGGTTGAAGAAGATCGCCCGGGGAATATCGCTCACCGCGCAAGGCTTCAGTCCTTCACCCAGGACGTAGTAGTTTAACTTCTCCAGCCGTACTCCCAGGGCTCCGGCGAATGTCGCCATGGGGAACCCGGAGTTTGAGCTTGGTGTCTTCCGGGCGTCCCGTAGCCCGATCTTCACAGCCCTGATCGGGCTTCCTATGAATAGGGCTGCAGTAGCGATCAGCAATAGTGACAGACGGGCGGGAATCAAGTTCGCCAGGTCATCCGTCTTCGCGGAAGCGAAGCCCATTTCCCTGTGCTTCTCGTCTTTATAGCCCACCATGGAGTCGAGTGTGTTGATCGCCCGATATGCCAGCGCTCCCGGCAGCCCGAATAGCCCAAAGAAGAGCAACGGTGCCATGATGCCGTCCACAAAGCTCTCGCCCAGCGATTCGACGACACATGAGGACATCTGGCCTTCGTTGAGCTTGCTCACGTCTCGGCCTACCAGGGCCGGAAGCTTGGCCCGGGCCAGGTCAAGGCGACCAGCTTTGAGGTCCTCGTAGATCTCCCGGGATATGGCCCACAAGAACGAGAGCGAGAAGGTAGACTTTAGCAGATAGGCGGTTACGAGCAGCGACAGGAGCGGTGATATCATGTACGATATAATGCTCAAAGCGCAGCCAGCAGCCACGAATACTGTCACCGAGAATCCAATCAAGAAAAATCCGAACGCAAACCTAAAACGCTTAGGAGCGCGCTCCTTAAGGAAACCTATCAGTGTCCCTATCCAGACGACGGGGTGCGCGTATACCCTGGGCTCGCCGATCAGCAGGTCGATGAGCACCGCCAGGATGAAGGCTTCGAGCATGAACGTGATAATCATTCTGACCCTGCCACTGTTTTTAAGGCTTTCAACAGCAACTCGTTTTCTTCGTGGGTGCGCACGGCCAGCCGGACGTAGGTATCGCCTAACATTTTAAACGAAGCGCAGTCCCGAACCAGTATCTGCTGGTCAAGCATTTTTCCGGTGAACTCCGTAGCCGTCATCCCCAGTCCTCCGACTTCCAGTAAAAAGTAGTTAGCGCTGGCGGGAACGGCCTGCAATCCGCGAGTCCCTGCGATGCTGTCCATCATCCGCTCTCTTTCTCTCTTTATGTATGCGCGGGAGACATCCAGGTAAGGCCCGGCAATATCCATGTAATAAGCGCCGACATCCGCAGCCACGCTATCGATGTTCCACGTGAGCCTGAGCACATTGAACAGATCTGCATCTTTAGCGTTCATTACCCCGAATCCCAGCCTGAAACCCGGTATCGCAAAGCATTTAGTCAACGAGCGCAGGACAAGCATGTTTTCATACTCTTCCACCAGTCTGGTCACGCTTTGCCCCGGGTCTGCCAGGTCGATGAACGCCTCATCCACGACGATGGTAATGTTTTTTTCCCGGCAGTAACCGGCGATTCCAAGGACTTGCTCTTTCGTCAGGAGCTTACCATCGGGATTATTGGGGTTGCATATGAAGACTGCTTTGCTGCCGTCGAGATGCCAGAACTCCCCATTGAGGAGGTCAGCAAACTTCACGTAGCGCATGTTCGCTCCGAATAGCCTGCACTGCTGCTCGTACTCCCCGAATGTCGGGCAAGGTACCGCGACAATGTCCCCTTTGGTGATGGCCATTTCTGCGAAAAGCCTGATGATCTCAGTCGATCCGTTGCCCGGTACGATGTTCTTTTTACTGACTCCGGTAAACCGGGCGGCGCTCTCCCGGAAATGATCATACCTGTTGTCAGGATACTCCGTGATCCTGGTCAGCGCATCGATGACGATCGCCTGGGGATCGATGGGCAGGTACGGGTTCACATTGACGCTGAAGTCCAGAATGTCCTTCTCCTTCAGGCCTTTCTGCTCTGCGATCTCGTGAAGCCGGCCACCATGGGCGCAGGGCATCAGTTGCTGTAACTCTTCTCTGATAAACACAAGGCAGCCATCCGCTGGGGAATCAATTAAACTTGAACATTATTAAATTTTTTGTACTAATAAAAGATACTAGCTTTCGCTATTTGAAGAAAAGATAATGAAAAAAGTAAGTTGAAAGTGAAGGGGCAGAGCCCCTTTAGCTCTCTGGTTAGTGAACTTAGAACCTGGGCTTCCTGTGCTTGGGCAGGCAGTCCCGGCAATAAACGGGTCTACCTTCCGTGGGCTGGAAGGGTACTTCGCACTCTTTGCCGCAGTCTGCGCAAGTTGCCTTGTGCATGTCGCGGGGGCCGTCGAAGTTCCTGGGGCCGCTTCTGGGCCTGAATCCGCCGTCTCTCATTTATGTCACTCCTTAATTAGAACCTGGGCTTCCTGTGCTTGGGCAGGCAGTCCCGGCAATAAACGGGTCTACCTTCCGTGGGCTGGAAGGGTACTTCGCACTCTTTGCCGCAGTCTGCGCAAGTTGCCTTGTGCATGTCGCGGGGGCCGTCGAAGTTCCTGGGGCCGCTTCTGGGCCTGAATCCGCCGTCTCTCATTTATGTCACTCCTTAATTAGAACCTGGGCTTCCTGTGCTTGGGCAGGCAGTCCCGGCAATAAACGGGTCTTCCCTCGGTCGGCTTAAAAGGTACTTCGCACTCTTTGCCGCAGTCTGCACACGTAGCCTTTGACATTTCCCTTGGGCCGTCAAAGTTTCTCGGGCCGCCAAAGCTTCTGCTGGGGCCTCTGCTGTTATATCCACCGTCACGCATTTTATAAACACTCCTTAAAATCGGTTTTCCCTGGGCTTCCTGTGCTTGGGCAGGCAGTCACGGCAGTATACCGGGCGGTCTTCTGCGGGCTTAAAAGGTACTTCGCATTCATTGCCACAGTCAGAACAAGTTGCCTTGTGCATTTCTCTGGGACCATCGAAGCTTCTGCTGGGGCCCCTATTTCTATTTTCATACATTTGATTACTCTCTTTGCAGAATTAAGTTCCGCAACTAGTAATCAGTGCAGATCAACTATAAAAATATATCTTTTAGTTTAGGGTAGTCTATGGTACCATGAGCAATTAAAAAACATGTTTACCGGTTACCACCCTATCAGATTCATCCTCTACCAACGACCAAACCTATGGTCAGAAGTCAATAATCTGACTGTTAACGACGTGGATAAATGTCCGGTCATCAACACTCATGCCGTCGAATACTTTTTTCACCGAGGCCCCGACTTCGGCAGGTTGCCGCAGCGCATAAACCAGACGAAACCGGTTAAACCCGTTTTCATCCCGGTCAGCTACGCCAGACCTGAGGTTCTCTTTCATTTCGTCCAGGATAAACTGCTTGTTATCGGTCCTGAACAGATACACCAGTAACCGGTTGCCTATGTTGATCCGGGAGTATCCGACGCCTTTGTATTGATGGCCCGTCTCCTCGATGATTTTGAATACGTCTTCGGAGCACCCGCAACCGAGAACTTCCTGTACGAAAGTTTTGATTTTTTCTTTATTCGTCATCTGATCACCTGTGCGATACAGATCATTTGGTCTGGTCAGTCAAATAAGTACTGTTGTAAGTGTCTGCGATAAGTGTCTGCAGCTATACAACTTTTCATAGCCCGGATTCTATTCAGATCCTGACTTTTAGCGGTACGATATGCCTGCCGTAGTCACTTTCTACGATAAACACATCTACACCGTATACGTCTCGGATCATCTCCGGCGTGAGGACTTCTTCGGGCTTCCCGGTCGCATACAATTTACCCTGGTTAAGGACCACGATCCGGTCTGAGTACGTGAAGGCCAAGTTCAGGTCGTGAAGTGCCACGACCATCGATTTTTTACTTGTGCGGGTCAGGTTCCTGGTAATTTCCAGCACCTCGATCTGGTGCCTCAGGTCCAGGTTGCTCGTTGGCTCGTCAAATAAAAAGAGCTCTGGCTCCTGGGCGAGGGCGCGGGCAATATAGACTTTCTGCTTTTCTCCGCCGCTCAGCTGATCCATGAACTTGTCCGCGAGGTGCCGGATATTCATATAATCCAGCGACTGCTGCACAACTTCGAGGTCCCGGGGTGTCACCTTCCAGCGAATGTGCGGCTTCCGGCCAAGCATCACAGTCTCCATCACCGTCGAGAAGAACAAGAAGTGGAAGTTTTGAGGGACGTAGCCAATCGCACGAGCCACTTCCACCGGATCCATCTGAGACGCATCCCGGTCATCGATTCGAATCGTACCTCTGGTAGGACTGTGGATCTGTGCGATGCACCTGATGAGCGAACTCTTGCCAGAGCCATTAGGGCCGACTACGCTGATCACCTCTCCTTCCTTTACGTCGAAGCTGATCGAGTCCAGCGCCTTATGGCTCCCGTAATTCAGACCCAGGCTGTCGATTGTGACTTTCATAGCATTCACCCCTCAGTATATGTGGCTGTCCTTGCCCCGCAGAATCAGGAACATGAAGAATATGCCTCCAATGATGTACATGACGATGCCTACGGGTATTTCCACCGGGCTGAGAATCGTCCTCGCAAAAGTATCCGATACCAGCAGGATCAAGCCTCCCATGACCGCAGAGCACGGGATCAGGTACCTGTGGTCGTTCCCGATAAGCATGCGGCAGAGGTGGGGTGCCATCAGCCCGATGAACCCTATGACCCCTGTAAACGCCAGACAGCTTGATGCGGCTACCGTGGCTAACAGCAGGCAGAATAGCCTCAGTCGCTCTACCCTGATCCCCAGGTTCCGGGCTATGTCGTCACCGGCAGAAAGGGCGTTGAGATCCCAGGCCTTAATTCCCAGCAGGACGATGCTGATGATCGTGATCGGCAGCAGAATTATGACGGCGTCCCAGTTTGCACCCCACATACCTCCCATCAGCCATACTACCAGCTCTTTCAGCTTCTCGTTGTTGGACATGTACTTTAAGACCAGAACTCCGGCCTGAAATATGTAGCCGATGACCACGCCTGAAAGGATCAGTGTCGCCTGGCTGGTGCCCCGCATCCTGGCGATACCGTAGATGAGCAGCATGCTCAGGCAGCCGAACACAAACGCGTTGATGATGATGTCATAGTAAGTGCCCCAGGGGAACAGCAAGCCCAGAATGCCTGTGCCCATCACGATCGTGATCGCCGCTCCGAATGACGCGGCAGAAGCCAGTCCCAGCGTAAACGGGCTCACCAGGGGATTTCTGAGCACACCCTGCATAACTGCGCCAGCGACGGCGAGGCATACGCCCGTGATCACTGCCAGCAGGATCCGGGGCATTCGCATGTTGACCACGATCACTTCCGCGAACTTGTTCTGCGGTTCTCCGGCGGAAGCCAGTAGTTCTCCGACAAGTGGTATACCGGTAGTCTTGGTAGCCAGGTTATGTGTGATTGACAGTACTACGTCAGAAAAGCTTATGGTAGCTGTCCCCACCGATGCCGCATACACCACGGCCAGTACCAGCAATACTGAGATACCTGTGAGCAGCATGACGCGCTTAACGTAACTCTGCCTGTAGAGTTCGTCCACTTGCTTTCTCGATCCCGTAGTATCTCCGTGTTCCTGCATTAAAATGACCGTCCGGCATGACCACTTTCGTCATGCATGTTGCTAAAGCGTGAACAGTATGGCCCTGTTGATAAATAAAGGTATGGAAGGGGGGAGAAGAGAGTTTTCTCTCTCCTTCCTTAAGCAGGTACCGGGTAAATGAGGTTTGGTATATCGGTACCCTGTACGTACTTTTGATCGTATTCTGCCAGTGATCTGGCCGGGTCCACGTCTGCAAACAGTTCCGGCTGCTGAATTTTAGCCAGGTAGAGCAGACCTATGGAGCCTTTCGGACCGTAGGTGATGAACGAGCACATGGCGTAGACCTTGCAATCCTTCGTGGCATTGACGTCGGCCAGGCCGATCCGGCTCATCGTGTCGTTACGCAGGTTCGTGACGTTCTGCGCGGAGACTCCATAGCCGTAGGTCTTGATGATCACGTCCGGATTATTCTCCATCACGAACTCGTTGGTCACTGTTTTGTACACGCTGGAGGCGTTGCCCGGCACGTCGTGGGCGATGTTCTCGCCGCCTGCATAGGTGATCAGTGTGTCTGCTCCAGAACCGCTGATCCCTGTACTATACTGCGAGTTGTACTCCCAGTAGGCCTTCGGCTTCTGCGCATCCGTCAGGTTAGCCGTCCTGGTGGTGACCAGATCGATGTTGTCCTGCACGAACTTCGCGTACTCCTCGGCTTTAGCCTCGTTGCCGGTAAGCTTGCCCGCGCTCCTGATGTCTGACACGACCGTCTTCATGTTGCCGCAGTCCAGGGGCAGGATCGTGACGTTCAGGTTTTGGAACATGTCTGCATTCTTGGGCTTCCAGCTGGCGTAGACGATGACAGCGTCCGGCTGTAGCTGGGCGATCTGCTCCATGTTCGGGCTGTCCCAGCTGCCGATGCTGGTAACGTTTTCGAGCAGCGGAGCCAGGGCCGGGTTCTTCTTCACCGTGTCCGAAACGCCCACAATCCTGTCCTTCGCACCGATGGCGATAAGCACTTCAGCACTGTCGGAGTTGGTCACTATGATTCTGCTCGCGGTCTGTGGCAGCGTGATCGTGTTACCGTTGGTGTCGACGAACGAAATCTCGGTAGACTGTGTCGTGTTGTTGATCGGTGTTGGCGTCTGAGTCGCCGGCTGGGTGCAGCCCGAGAGCAGCACGGCCAGCAGTGCAATGCACAGAGCCACTGTGATGATTGTTTTCTGTTTTATGTGTATACCTCCCGTTTCTATTACAAGCGATTGTAAGATTTTAAAATACTTAGTATTAATAGTTTATCGGTTTTTCATACTAAATGCGAATATGATTAGAAAAAATAGCAATTGTATACATGTATGATACTGGTTGCGGCATGTTTTAATCTGTATTTCAACGGATGATCCGTCAACTTTATTTTATTACACTCAATTTAACTTGATCAATGGTTCGCTATCTCACCGTCCTCGGTACCCAGTCCCACGTGGGTAAAAGTATACTTGTCACCGCACTGTGCCGGATTTTAAAACGAATGGGATACCGGGTGGCTCCGTTTAAGGCGCAGAACATGAGCAACAACTCCTGGATCACGGCGGACGGCAGCGAGATCGGAATCGCCCAGGCAATCCAGGCTTTTGCGGCGGGCGCAGAGCCCTGTGCAGAGATGAACCCTGTGCTACTCAAGCCTAAGGGTAACCTGACCTCACAGATAGTAGTCATGGGAAAGCCCCTCGGAGATCGGCTTGTAGGCCAGTACTATGGGTCGATCGAGGCGATGATGGCGATTGCCCTGAACGCACTGGAAAAGCTGTCCATGGACTACGATGTGATCATCATCGAAGGTGCCGGCGGCGCAGCCGAGATCAACCTGTATGACCGGGATATCGCAAACATCCCTCTGGCGAGGGCCATTCGTTCCCCAGTTTTGCTTGTAGGTGATATTGAGCGGGGTGGCGTGTTTGCAAGCCTTTACGGTACTATTGAACTGTTGCCGCCAGGTGATCGGTCGCTCATAAAAGGCATGATCATCAACAAGTTTTGCGGCGACCCATCCCTGCTTGGCTCCGGGGTCCGGGACCTGGAAAAACTGACCGGGGTACCAGTCATGGGTATCGTGCCTTACGCGAAGCTGAATATTCCGGATGAGGACTCCGTATCAATCGATGACAAGAGACCTGGCGGCGCCCTCGACCTAGATATTGCTATTGTACGGTTTCCACTCATCTCCAACTTTACCGACTTTAAAGTTCTAGAACGCCTTGCCCGGGTCAGATATGTGTCGCTGGACGGCGGTCTTGGTCGCCCTGACGTCGTCATCCTGCCCGGATCAAAAAATACCGTAAGCGACCTGAAAGCCGTAAAAGCATCTCCGATCTTCCAGGATATCTATAGATTGGCCGACGAAGGCGTTCCAGTACTAGGCATCTGCGGGGGCTACCAGATGCTGGGGACCCAGGTGATCGACAGCGGCATCGAAGGCGGCTCCGCCGAGACGATCCGGGGTCTGGGCCTGCTGCCCGTGACCACGGTGTTCGACCGCTATGAAAAATGTACCCGCCAGTGTACAAAAAGGGTTACCGCAGGCGGCCCGATCCTGGGGAGCATCAGGGGCTCGCCGGTTACTGGCTACGAAATTCATATGGGTCAGACTCAGGCAGATATTCCCGCGTTCGAGGATGACGGTTGTGTCAACGCAACGGGCAATGTCATCGGTACATACCTGCACGGCATCTTCGAAAATCCCTGCGTTGTCGACGCAGTTATCCGATATGCCTGCGAACGCAAGGGCATCGAGTACGTCCCGGCCGATATACTGAATGACCCGTATGATGACCTGGCCGACCTCGTGTCATCCGTCATTGATCTCGATGCCATCATCGGGCTCATCGAAGCGCAGCGCACATAAAATCCGGGCTGTTGTCTCACACCGTCGATGCAATCAGTTTATGCACAGCGCTACGTTCCGTCTGTCTCCAACCGCCAGCCTTCTATCCTGAACTTATCATCGATCTGATTTAAATACCGGCCGGATTCACCTATTCGTGTAAATCCGCCTCGGTTAGTTCTCCGGACGGATTGGGTCTCAGTGGTGGGCATGACGTTTGATGTTGCAGGTGTCCGGGCGGCCTTCGAACGGCGTTTCAAGGAACGGTCGACGGAGATCACCTGCTCGCTGCTGGCGCTTCTCGCGGGCGAGCACGTGCTGTTCCTGGGGCCTCCGGGTACGGCTAAGTCCATGTTAGCCCGGAGCCTGTGCGAGATCATCGACGGCAGGTACTTCTATTACCTGCTTACCAGGTTTACGACGCCCGAGGAAGTGTTTGGTCCGTTGTCTATAAAGGCGCTTCAGGAGGACGATTTCCTGCGCAAGACCGAGGGCCGGCTCCCGGAAGCGCACATCGCGTTCCTGGATGAGATCTTCAAGGCTAACAGCTCGATCCTGAACAGCTTTCTCACCATTCTCAACGAACGCAAGTTTCACAACGGGCGACATGCCATCGACGTGCCGCTCATATCTGTTTTCGGAGCATCCAACGAGATGCCTGACGATGAAAGTCTTGGGGCTTTGTACGATCGATTCTTGTTCCGCTGCCTGGTATCCCCGATCCAGGAAGAAGCCAACTTTACCGAGATGTTGTTCTCCGGAGATACTGCAATACCTTCTGACATGAGCCTGTCCATCGATACCATCCGCCATGTTCAGGAACAGGCGGTTAAGCTGCCCGTGGATGATGATGTACAAGCATCTGTTCTCGGTGCCCGGCGGGAGCTTGTAGCAAAGCGAATAGATATTTCAGACAGACGGTGGAAAAAGATGGTTGAGGTACTCAAAGTCGCCGCGGCGGCGTCCGGCCGGACTTCTGTAGATATCTCCATGCTCATACTGCTCCAGCACATGTCGTGGGATCGCCCGGAGCAGCGTGCCGAGGTCAAAGAATGCCTGATCGACCGGGTCATCTCCGGCGGAGAAAGCCTGGATAAGCTCGCGGCCGAGATCGACGACCTCTATTCGTTTGTCTCCCGGTCTGGCGACCAGCAGTTCCCGTATGCCGTCAGGTGCTATGACTGCAATGAGATCCTCGGCACGCTGAATCTGATGTCAGCGCATAACAAGCTTTGCCCGGGCCACAAGTATTATGATCCGTACCGGACCAGCCTGAACCTCAGATACATGGCCTACGACGATTTGTTATTGGTGCTCAAAGAAGAGTATGGCTGGAAATTCGCAGAAATTTCGCCTGAGCAGCTACAACAGTGTGTACTTGACTTCCTGGACATCGCCGCCCGCTACGAGGACCTGACGCAGCGGGTGACCAGCGGCCGGGAGCGTTTGCAATCGCTGTTCAGCGATAACGTCTGGGTCAGCGCCGCCGACGCGGCGACTATCCTGGACCGGTACGGGGCAAAGGCGGGGATGATTGATCGGATGGGAAAAACCTTGTCCGCCATCAGGACAATACTGGGAGACAATGCCTTTTTTACTCCCCAGATGACGCTATAATATGCAGGGAACATCATATTAATAGCACCAAAGTTTCAACTGTGGCCGCAAACCGAAATGCCAGCGATCCCGAGATCGGGCGAATCCTGGCGATGCCCGGGATCAGGGAAGTCATCGCCGTGCCTCGCATAATCCCGCGTGATGTGCGAGAAGGAATCGCGGCAATCCTGGCGGACGAACTTGTGAATGGAAATTCCTGGGAAACCCGGGACCAGGGTCAGACCATCCGCCGCCTCGGGCCGTTATTTCTCATGCTCAACGCTATGCGCGGCACACAGACCTGGGCGAAGTTAAAATCATTGTCTTCCAGGAACCGCATGATCGCATTGCTTTGCCTGAGTTCCACCCTTGAGGCATTACTCGATACCCATGAAGAGATCTCCAGCGGACGCTTTCCCCGGGAGGGGATCGAGGCGGTAGTCGCCTTCGAAGCATTGATCGCAGAGACTCTTACGTCCTGGGGTCGTAAGCCGGATTTACCCCCTGGCAGCGGTCGGACCTCGCCTGAGTATTATATTAACATAGAAAATGTGCGTCTTATCCACGGGATAGTCCGGCAGATGCTGGTGCCGCGGCTGGAAGCTTCGCTTCATGATATCTACGACAGCATCGATGCCATAGAACTAACCTCTCTTCTTTCGGCAGGCCGGGACTGGGATAATGCCCTGACAAACCTGCAGCACGGGGATATACGGGATATCAAAAGGTACTCAGACATAGTCCGTCGCAACCGTGAGCTGACGGCTATGATCGATGAGATCGGCAGAGCGTCCACCGGGGTTTCTTCGGAAGGCACCCGCCTCTTACATCCTGGCCGATCCGAAATTCATTCTATCATTACTTCCAGCGACCTCCCATACATGCTTCCCTCCGAACTACTCAAGCTCCAGGACGGCTTGCTGAAGTACCTGTTTTTCGCCCGCTGGGCTGAGGGTAAGTTGCTCACCTACCAGTTAAAAGAGCCCGGTCAGGCAGTAACGGAAAACCGAAAGCGAAAAGGACCTGTAGTAGCGCTGGTAGATACTTCCGGATCCATGGACGGTGCGCCTGGTATTCTGGCGAAAGCGATCGTACTGGCAGCGGCCCGGAACTTCCTGCGAGATGGCCGAGCCATGAACGTGGCCTTGTTTTCATCGATAGGACAGGTGATAGAAATAGACCTCACTAATGGCCAGTTCTCTCAATTCATGGAGTTTCTCCGATCCTCCTTCGGCGGAGGCACCGATTTCGATACAGCGCTACGCTCCGGTCTGAATGTGCTAAAAAACGCCCGCTATACCTACGCAGACCTGCTGTTTGTGACTGACGGCATGTCCAGGCTTACCGATCAGGGTCTGATCGACGAGTGGAACAACTTGAAAGCGACGCGAGACAACCAGATATTCACCGTGATCGTGGGCAACGACCAGGCCGGAGGCCTGGAAGAGATCTCCGACCGGGTCTACATCTTCGGCCAAAAATCGGTCAATAAATCAATATAGCTGCCCCCCGGAGCAGGACAATTTATTTAAGCCCTAGCTACTCATTTTCTACCAATGCCAGTTCGTTCGTTTAAGATCATCAAGCACGGGAGCATTCCCTTCGACTCTTTCGAGCCGGTGGACTCCAGGGCTATGGCGCTGAAGAACCTGTCCGGAGTCGGCTGTGGCTCGACCGTAACCTACATCGAGTCCGATGCCCGGATTTTGATCGATACCGGTTTCGACTTCGAGAACACGCTGAGCGAAGAGAACGTAAAAGAGAACCGGAAACGGCTGACTTATGCCCTAAAGTCACATGGGCTGAAGCCCTCCGACATCGATATCCTGTTTATCACTCACTGGCACCTTGACCACTTTGGCAATGCGAATATGTTCAAGAACAGCACGATCATGACCTCCGAGGCGGCCGTATCCCGGGTTAAACTGAAGGTGACCGGCGTCAAGGACGGGGAACAGATCGCCGACGGTGTTAAAATCGTACATACGCCCGGCCACACGGGCGATCACGCCTCGGTGGTTTTCAAGACCGACCGGCTCCGGCACTCCGTACTGACCAGCACGGGCGGCCGTATCGTGGGCATAGGTGAAGTGACCGTTGCCGTTGCCGGCGATGCCATACTCACCCCGGCCTTTTATGCCACCGATACTATCTGGACTCAAAATAAGGATTTTAGATCAAAGGATGATGCTATCGCCAGCGTGAAAAAACTGGTTGACGAAGTCGATTATATCATACCGGGGCACGGGGACCTCTTCCGTAACGTGAGAAAGCCTCAGGCCTGAACGCCGGAAAACAGGAGTAAACGCTGCGCTGTGTCCTTTAGTATCCCCGTGCTGATGGGTATTAGCGTTTATATCGTGTAGCGAGCCTTTGTCTCTGCTTTTGGTGAGGCTGCACAAAAACACGAAACTTTTTTTAGAGGGACACTAAAACACGAATGGCTCAAAGTATCACGGTTAAACCACTAATCGGACGAAAACACTATTAAAATGAAATAAATGCATTAAATGCACAGTTCTTAAAACACGAATAAGTGCCGCAAAGTGACACCAGGACACCAAATCAAAGCACAGCCAGCAATAGCGCCTGTGGTCAAAACGATCATGATACCTTTTATGGTATTGTGTTTTCGGATCATGCTCTCCCCATTGTTGGTATTTGAAGTTGATGTAGCAGCTAGTAAAAGGCAAGGGAAGTAATGGCTTACTGTGTTTTGATCTTGGTGTCCTGGTGTCACTTTGCGGAACTTGTTCGTGTTTTAAAAACTGTGCCATTAGTGCATTTTCTTCATTT
>CAZJRS010000075.1:0-18755 GCA_964548585.1 uncultured Methanocella sp.
AATTGCTCATTCATTCTGTCCTGGATGACGCTGTTGCCTGCGGGAACCACCACTTCCGGCCAGATGCGCACGTCCGAGTGGACTGTCACGTCATTGCCGATCATGGTCCTTGGCCCAATCACTGTGCCGTTCTCCAGTGTACATGACTTGCCGATCGATACGTCGTCATCGATAATCGCACCGGATACCGAGCAGCCGGCGCCGATTTTCACACCGTTATAGATGTACGCCGATAATATGCGGCTGTCGTTACCTACGTTGCACGACTTGCCGATGGATGTGTAGGGGCCGATGAGCACGTTGTCGCCAATCACTGTGTTTTCGCCAATGCAGACCGGTCCTACGATGACTGAGTTCTTGCCGATGGATACGTTGTTGCCCACGTCAAGCGGTCCGTTTAGCTTGGCATTTTCGACCAGCAGCCGGCCGTGAATATACGTGCCGGGCATATTCTCCAGCATCCACTTCTGCGCTGCACGGTAAGCCTGCGGGTTGCCCACGTCAGTCCACTGGCCCCGGGCGAGCCAGCCGCTAATCTTTTTACCGTCAGCCAGCAGCTTTGGGAACAGGTCTTTGGCAAAATCGTACTTTTGCCTGGGTATGTAGTCAAACACTTCCGGGCTCAACGCATAGATGCCCGTCGAAGCCAGGTTGGAGAAAATCTCGCCCGGTCCCGGCTTTTCCCTGAACCTGTGGATCACATGGTTATTATCGAGATCGACGATACCGAATTCCCGCGGGTCGTCGATGCTCAGCACCGAGATCGTGACGATACCACTGGTGCGGTTGTGGAAGTCATAGAGCTCTCGCAGGTTCAGGTTTAGCACGTGGTCGCCGCCGACCACCAGGAACGGGCCTCCGGACAGGTATTTTTCCGCGTTCTTGACACTGCCCGCAGTCCCCAGCTTTTCCTTTTCGTAGACGTACTTGATGTCCACTCCGAACAAGGACCCGTCGCCGAGGTACTTTTCGATGGCCTCTCCCATATAGCCCACCGTAAGGACGATCTCGTTAAAGCCGTTCTTCGAGAGGTGTTCCACAAGGTGCCCGACTGATGGCTTGTTTAAAATGGGTATGCTCGGCTTCGGCCTTTCAAATGTCAGGGGCCTTAGCCTGGTACCCGTGCCCCCGCAGAGAATACATGCTTTCATTAGTGAATTCCTCCTGAACCGCTTCTGCGTGAATCAATTAAGCTGTTATTAATAAATATCGCTGATTGTCGATATCGATTGTTATCCAAGACCATAGTACCTTCGAATATATATTAGTATCACATCCCGGATTAGTATCACATCCCGGACTTCATCTGTCATATACTTCATCTTGCTTGTACTGTCTTTCACCGCATCTATGCCCGATCAAAGTACGGATCGACCCACTGAGACCACCACTGCACGGGATTTTTCACCGGGACCAGATCATGGTCACTGCTGAAGAGCTCATTGTTATAGAAGACGAAGCCTTCCTCCATCTGATGTTTGAGGTTGGACTTGAGCAGCCCGTCTACCGTGCTTTTATCTCCGATGATTTTCAACAGCCGGATCAGATATGGTGTATCTCGCGGCCATACGACTTCTTCGTGGTACTCTTCGTCGCCTGTGTAGGTCCCTCTTCCTGACTCCTTAACCACGATGCCAAATGGAAGTCCCCACTTTGTTCGTATCAGCCGTTCCTTTACATACGTGGCAATTCGATTGATCTCACGTATTGAAAAAACATCCAGCCCTAGCATGGATACAGCCACGACTCCTGGTGATCCGGGCATCGGATCTGCCCGTGGTCCCAGGGCGAAGTCATCCGTGGTGACCAGGTTGTTCAGAAAGCCGGTTTCAGGGTTGAGGAATATTTTCTTGTATGACTCCAGCGCTCTGTTGTAGAACATCTTGCAGGTATCTGCCAGGGAAAAATTACGCACGTACTTGCTGAAAAGCCAGCCTGCCTCGAGGGCTCGCATCCACTGAGCGTTGATTTCCGGCAGGAAAAACTTCTGGTAGTTCAATTCTGCAGCGGCGCCGATATCTAGTAGTTCTCTCTCCCAGGCTTCGCTTACGCGGATGGGCAACTGCATACCGTCCATATTGCGCCTGCCGTCGGTCCACGAGTGCCACGACGGTATGCTGAGCAGGCCATTCGGGCGTATCCTTGGCGGGCCGTTTTCTTCCAGGTCTGAGCACCGGATGCTGTGCAGGTATTTTTTGAAGGCTGTAGCTGCATCCTGGGCGAAGTCCCCATCGTTCGTATCTCTGACCACCATCCCTGCCAGGATGAACCCCAACAGCGTAGCATCAGCGCTGTTGTAATCCAGCTTTTCGCTCGTACCGGGCACAAGCCTGTTCGGGATACGACCATGCTGGTCCTGCAGATCGAACGATTTCCGTAGCACCTGCTTTATTCCTTCGATGCCATAGACCTTCTTCAATGTCTGGTAATTGTGGATCAGGCCTTCGAACTCGTCTCTGAACCACACGCTCCGGAACCAGAAATCCCCTGCCTCGTGGAAAATTACACTGTCTACCGCCGTGCCGTAGTTGTTCATACCGATCGCCCGGTACAAGATATCACGCTTATCCTTGCTGTAATCCGGAAATAATGTGCTGCGAAACATTTCCGCCACCGCGACGTCGTCCTGCTCAAAAACCGCGCTCTGAAGCTCTCTGGCTGTTTTCTGATCAGGGCCGCAGGAGAAGCGTAGCGTTGCTGCGGCACCCTCTACCTCTATCTCATAAAAGGAAGAAATTATCCGTTTTTCCGGGGCGAACTCCAGCCGATCACCTTCCCGTGACCTGTAACCCGATCCGAGCTTATACTTCCACAAAACCCGCCTGTCTTTCTTCAGGTATGTTGCGCCATCTGCATACATACAGGCAGCCGGTTCTCCGGACGCAACGGTCAGCATGCCATCGACAACTCTTGCGGTGTGTGATTCCGGGGATGACTGGTCGTACATGAACCGGATATCAAAGTATGGCTCAAAAATTATGGTCGCCTTACTGGCATTCGGACCTTCGATCCGGACATCCAGATTGCCCGAGGCACCCTCGCTCGCTTTGTCCAGGTAGTACTGTGCCCTGACGACAAGGTTGTCTGCCTCATAACTGTACTCACAGCTCCACGGTGATGCTTTTACTGCCGCGGGGGTCATTTTTAGCGGGCGGCCGCCAGACCGAACGCCCAGCGCGATGGTATCAACATATTTCCAGTAATCCCCATTGTTCATCGCAAACAGGCCCTCATAGGAATAATCTCTGTTAGGGGCGATCTTATCATGCACCGGACACGAAAACACAGAAAAAGACAGTGACGCCGACCTGCGTTTGAGGATCACGTGCCTGGTGCGAGAGCCTCCTCCGCACAGGTCCTCCCGGGGTGCCATAATTACTGAATAATCGTCATCCGCCATCGATCAATTACTCTGACTGAGATGTATATATGGTTTAATCCGCCTTTTCGCAATCGACAAAAATTGCAGAGGTACAAGATTTTGGGTATCGGTGGAAATCGCCGCTCACTGTCGTTTTAAAATCAATGCGTTCCTTCTTCTAATTCCGGATTTCACATGTATTTCAATAGTAAAATAAAAATACCTTCAATACTAACCAATCATTAGCGTCATACAGGAGAGCTATTAATGAGAAATACCTGGGACCCCTTTGACGAGTTCAGGAGAATGCAGTACAAGATGAGCCGGATGTTCGATGAGCTTCCGGAATATTTTGAGCCGACTGATCTGCCAGCGCCGCAAGACCTGGCGCAAGTACCTTACGTGGACGTAATCGATCGGAACGGCGAGGTCATCGTGACCGCCGATCTGCCGGGTGTTGACAAAAGTGACATACAGATCAATATTCGAGGCAACACGCTCGAGATCAGCGCCGAAAAGAAGATGACCAACGAGCTAAGCGAAGAGGGATACCTGCGACGAGAGCGGGGCCATAACCGGTTCTACCGGGCGATACGATTGCCAACTACGGTAGACGAATCAAAAGCCCATGCCAGCTTTAACAACGGTGTCCTCGAGATAAACCTGCCGAAAGCCGAAAAGCAGCATGGCAGCAACATCCCGATCGAGTAAATAAACTTTGATCCTTACCGTCGCTCCTGTCCACCACCTCAGGGGCGCAGCATCGGTACCAGTACAGGCACCGGCCATCAAGTATAATAACGTACCATAGATATTATATTCCGTCTCAGACAAATATGGTATCAACATTAATCAGGTGGAATCACTATCGCAGACTCTAATTCATCAGATATCGCGGAACGCATAAGAGAAACAATCAAAGGCGGAATCGATGAGCGATACCTGAAAGTAGTCAGGGAGCTCAAAAACTATTTCTACGTAGAGGATATCGCCGCTGCTGCCTTGCAGATGAGTGTCGGGCAAGCGCCGGAAAGGCAGGAACGGCAGGAAAGGCCAGAACGGCAGGAAAGGCCGGAAAGCGAAGAAGTACGTCGGCGTACTCTTACAACCGCATCGCAGTTCATACCCTTAAAGAACAAAGAAGCCATTGCAAGTGTCCGGAGCAAACAAATTCTGGCTTCTCCGGCAGTGACTGACCAACCTTCCGCCCACGCCCATCCGGGTCGGTCTGCTCAGGGTCAGCGTCCTGCTCAGGGTCAGGGTCGGTCTGCTCAGGGTCGGTCTGCTCAGGGTCCGGGTCAGGGTCAGCGTAGGCCTGCTCAGGGTCAGCGTCCTGCTCAGGGTCAGCGTCCTGCTCAGGGTCAGCGTCCTGCCCAGAATAAACCTGCCGCATCTCAGGAGCGGTCTCAGGTTTCTCATGGCAGACCTCCTGTTTCTCAGAAGAAGTCTTCGGGTCCTCAGGACCAACAGTCAGATTCTCAGGGTCGGCCTTCGGGTTCTCGGGGCAATCCGCCACATGGGCGTCCTGCTCAGAGGAAACCGCAGCACCCCCAACATTCTTCTTCTGACAAGCCCGCGGCAGGCCAGCCGTCGAAGGGTGAGAATGCTCGTCCGAAGCAGTACTCCCGGACACATGGCGCTCCGGCTCAGGGTCGGCCTGCACAAGGTCGGCCTGCTCAGGGCGACGATAGCCGGTAAAACCCGTACCAGTACTGATAAAAATCTATTTTTTCCAGGATATTCTGTTATCCGAACATATCTCGTAAGCGGATCGCAGCCCTGCCGATCTCTACCATGAGGTGTCCGGTTCCCGCTTTCGCATCAGACAATGCGACGAGCATCGAACGATCGCCAGCCCCGATGATGATCAGTTTTCCCTCGTCGGTTTCTACTATGAGTCGGTCGGGGATGACCTGTTTGATCTCCAGGTAAGCTGTTTCTGCAGCACTCAGCATGACTGCCGACATGGCTGCGAACGTCTCCGGGTGGACATCACCGGGGATGTCTGAGGCTACCAGGATGCCTTCCCTGGATACGACTGCAAGCGCCCTTATTCCACCTGCCCTTTTGAGATCGGACAGAACTCTGCTGACATCCTCGACAGAGCCCATTCAGACACCTCCGACGATCCTGTTTATCAAGGTTTCGAGTACCTGCATGACGCTAGCCGGATCATGAGCGACTGTGCCTATCACCGGTACGCTGGCCGGCAAGGCCATCTTCTTACGGATGTAGTCTAGCTCCATCGCATCAGTCAAGTCTTGCTTATTCGCCGCAACGATATACGGCGCTGTCTTGCCGCATGCCATCCTGATGATATCAAGGGCACGATCGAACCCTTCCGCCGAAGTAGAGTCGATCAACATGACCACTCCCATGGCATCTTTCGCCAGAGTCCTGACCAGGGGGTCGAAGCGGGATTGCCCGGGAGTCCCGAACAGGTCAACGGAGAAACCGCGCAGCGTAAGATGGGCGTAGTCCATCGCCACGGTGGTCTTGAACCTGTCGACCGACACTGCCTTGCCCGAGGAGAGCAGCGATGCCGTCCTGACAAAGGTCGATTTGCCAGACCCGTGCGGGCCAGTCACCAGGATCTTAGGGATATAGATGCGCACGCCTCCGGGCTTTATGATCTTATACAGTATCGGCCACTCCGGGGGCGTGGTCCAGTCGCAGGAGTGGAGTTTAAAATAGTCTTTGTAAAGCTGTTTGCCAGCGGTGCTGCCTATCACCACTGTCGCGTTACACAGCCCGTTCTTGATCTGCTCGACCAGCCGCCGATCGTAGTCCCGGTCGGCAAAGCCGTACATGACTACTCCACCGTTGAGCACGGCCATCTTATTCCAGTTCTTGACCCGCTCCAGGATTGCGGCGTCTGAAGTACTCTCGCTCCGGCAGTTGTCAAAAACCGAGGAGAGCGAAGGCAGTACGATCATGTCCCCGGGGGAGAGCAGCTCGATAATGCGGGAGATCGATTCATCTATCGAATCGATACTGCCCGGATCATCGATCCTGAACTGCTCCTCGGACGGCACTCCGATCAACCCCGAATAGCCATCTACAACGGCAAAATGAGACTGGTACGGAAGCAAATCCCAGCCATACTCCCGGAAACTATCCCGGACCACGTCCGGGAAACAGTTCGTCGCCACGTAGTAGCAAACACAGTTCTCCGTGAGACTGGCATAAACGGTCTGAATCGAAAACACGTCTCCAGGCGCCCCATGCTCGCTAAAGTAAAGGAGAGTCTTTCCCGTGGGGATACCTCCCTTAAGATATTCATCCAGCGCCTGTATGCCGGTCTTGATCATCTGCCGTTCCTCCTGCGATTAGTATGCCGCGGTCCTGACCTGGCATTTGCCAGATGTCCACTCTATCCGCTGTCTTCGTCAATTTGATAATATATCAAATAGTCTCAATGACTAATAAGCATTAATATCCGGTCTCACTGGCTAATGACTCGCAAATACCCCGCTGATCGATGTAATAGCCATTTCTGAAAGTTTGATTAATAAAGTTATAGGAACAAGCATCTATATAGTTAACCTATAAATTCCTGATTAAGCGTCAAAGTTGGACAATCGTATAATTCTAGATATAACGCAAAAATGTTGCTTATGATTGGAATCTAAAATGTTGCTTATGATTGGAATCTAAAATGTTGCTTATGATTGGTGTCAGGGGAACTTTTTGTAAAAAGTTCCCCTCGCGACCCCTCAAAAACATCGCTTTTAAAATGCCCTTACGGGCTTGATTAAGTGTCGAGACCCAGGGGAACTTTTGAAAAAGTTCCCCGGGAGCCCTTTCAAAACTTTTTTGTGAGTGAGGATGGTAAGCCCCCTTATGTTCAAGGCCCGAAGGCCGACGGCATTCATCTACGCGCTGTAACCGGGACTGGGGCTGGACACCCCTTTTAGGTCCACTCTAGCTTGCACCCACAAGGATTGACCGTTTCATCGGCAGTGCAGGCGACCTCACCGTTGCCGGATCATCGCATTGGCCTGCGGCCGTTCCGTTGCTGTGACATTGCCACGACTCTCGCCGTATGCCCTTTACAGGCATTTGTGTGTCCAGGCGGTGGGGGGACTTTCCTCACCCGCGCTGATGTGCAGGCGGCAGCCGTCCCTCCTCTCTCACAGATTAATTGGATTCTACTTGTATCCTTGAAATATATAAATACCACGGTAGAGACTTTATCCTGGTGGAACCCGGTGAGATCATTTTTTTAGGTGTAGCGCATACATATCCTCTATGTTAAGCCCCGAAGAAGGCACTCTCGCAGTAAAAACGGCCCGTAAGGTCATAGAAGAATACGTGCTCACGCATAAGCTGCCGAAAATCGAGCTACCGAAAGCGTTCGACCGGCCTGGGGGCGTTTTTGTCACGCTACACACAGGCCATGAGCTTCGCGGGTGTATCGGTTACCCGTATCCCGTGGAGGGTATGTCGCTGGGCGAAACACTCGCTGACGCCGCCGTGAGCGCCGCGACAAGGGACCCGCGCTTCCCTCGTGTTTCTAAAACCGAGCTGGACCAGATCAGAGTTGAAGTGACCCTTCTGAGCGAGCCTGTACTGCTGACGTGCAAACCTTTGGAACGGCCGCAATGTATCCGGATTGGCAGAGACGGACTGATCATCGAGTATGGGGTATACAAGGGTCTCCTCCTGCCGCAGGTGCCTGTAGAGTGGGCATGGGATGCTACGGAATTTCTCGAGAACCTGTGTATCAAGGCAGAAATATCACCTGATGCATGGGTGGAGGAAAGGGCAAAAGTGTACACTTTCCAGGGACAGATATTCGAGGAGACCGGGCCCAACGGCCAGATCAAAGAGAAAAAGATCAGTTAACCTCAGTTGTTTTCATTAAAAAACAATTAACGGCGAGCCGTCTCAACGGCGAGCCGTGATAATCCTGAGCCTGTCGGACGAGTTCTCGGCATGGCCTGCCACCCAGGACATTTCCTTGACGAGCTCTATCAGGCAGTACACACCTGTCGGACCGAGATCATTTTCATTGTCAAAGATGACCTTCATAGCGTCCCGCCTGATCACGTCTACCTGGTGCTTCTGGGAATCGACCTTGCTGATGATCTCCTGAATATCTGTAACCCTTTTCGAGGAGAACGAGGAATCGAGCAGGTCGACGATTTTGCCGACTGCTTCCACGTGCTCGTTAACAGTAGTAACGACCGATTTTTCAAGCTTGAGGATGGCATCCTTCACCTGCGGGTTCATCTTTACCGCTCTCAGGGTTAGCATCTGAGCAACCATCTCTGCGCTGTTGGCCACGTCGTCCTGTTGTTTCAGGAACGTGAGGATGTCGGTGCGGTCTACCGGCATAAGCAGTGTGGAGGGAAGTTCCATCCTGATGTTATTTTTTACCGTGTCCGCCTCGTGCTCAAGCGAGCTGATTTCGTCATACAGGCGGTTGACCGTTAGCTGGTCACCGTCGACGTATGCCTTTACGGCATCGTCCATCTTGATCACCGTCAGTTTGACCTTTTGGGCATGCTCGGTGAGCGGCTTGAACGGCGATCTGGCAAACAGGTCAAGGATAAATCGTCGAGGGTCACTCATATTCCCACCAATGTTAATACAAAGTACGATAATGCTGCAGCAACCGCAGCGACCGGTATGGTAAGCACCCATGCCATGAGGATGTTTGCCACGACGTTCTTATTCAGTACGCCTGTACCACCGACCATTACGGTGCCAATTACTGTAGAAGATAATACGTGAGTAGTACTTATAGGTGCGCCAAAATGTGAGCCGACAGCGATGGTAATTGCGGTTCCCGTCTCAGCAGCGAACCCCTGGGATGGGGCAAGTTCTTCCTTGCCGATCCGTTCCCCGAGCGTCCTGATGATCCGCCATCCGCCGAGGGCTGTTCCCAGGCCAATTGCCAGGGCACAGACGATGATCATCCAGGGTTCGATGACTATGTTTTCATACCCGTATGTCACTGCTACGAACATCGCAATTATACCCATCGTTTTCTGCGCATCGTTCGAGCCATGGGTGAGGCTGACTGCCGCAGAAGACAGGATCTGGACCTTCTTAAAAATCGAGTTACTTTTATCCCGGCCGATCCGGGATATCACGAACCTGCCTACGAGGATCATCATGATCATGCCAAGGATGATTCCTACGATGGGTGATATCAGTAGGGCGAGGACCACTTTTGTCAGGCCTTCCCAGGTAATTCCCGCAATTCCAATTGCGGCAATGCCGCTGCCGACCAGACCTCCGATCAATGCGTGGGAAGAGCTGACCGGCAGACCGTACCACCATGTGATCAGGTCCCAGACAATAGCGCCCATAAGACCGGCCATAATGATTTTAATCGTGAGAAATTCCATCGGTATTATGCTAGTGGCGATGACCTTCGCCACAGCTGTGCCCAGTAAAAACGGGCCGATGATATTCATCAGGGCTGCGAGGGAGATGGCCACCCGGGGTGACAGAGCTTTTGTATAGATGACGGTGGCTACTGAGTTGGCGGTATCGTGGAAGCCGTTCATCATATCGAAGGCCAGGGCCACTATAATAGCTAAAATCATCAATAAAACTGGATCCATCAATACGCACCCGTCTATATTGTTAACTGTGAACTATGGGCTTAGCCTTGGCTATAAGATTTGCTATATATGACTATATAATCTATATAGATATTCTATAACGAACGATCACTTTTTCATTTGCCGATTTATGAACAAGGAATTTTATAATATTGCGATAAAACTGTCATGCCCTTGATATATATAGATACTGCGGCTTGGCCGCAAAAACCTATTTATGATGACAGGCGTTCTCTACAGTTATGCACGAACTGGTCGTCGAAGATGCCTTGGTCTCGTTTGACGGGGAGATGGTCACATGTGCCATCGGCATCGATGAAGGTAAAATATCCCGTATAGGCAAAGTCCTCAAAGGTGAAGAGTCCTATGACGCCAGAGGCAGACTGGTCATCCCGGGCTGTATCGACTCCCACGTGCACTTCAGGGATATGCACCAGGAAGAAAAAGAGGACTGGCTGACGGGATCCAGAGCGGCGATCTACGGTGGCGTGACGACTGTCGTCGACATGCCAAACTCCGACCCACCTACTTTTGATATGGACTCCTTCAAAGTCAAGCAAACCATCGCAGGCAACCGCTCCATGATCGACTATTCGATCAACGCCGGCGTTGCCGACAACCTGAAGCAGCTACCCCGGTTGTGGAAACTAGGTGCACTTGCCTTCGGCGAGATCTTCATGGCAAAGAGTACGGGCGGCTTCAGCGTCGACGAACCTACGCTTAAAGAGGCGCTGAAGGCTATCACGCAGATGGGCGCGACGGCCAGCATTCACGCCGAGGACGAGGCATTACACGAAGAGCTGAAAAAGTCGCTGGTCAACGACCCTTCCCCGTCCATTCATTCTAAGCTCCGTCCCCGGGAATCTGAGATCCAGGCGGTCGCTGCGGCAGTGAAGCTGGCCCGGGAAACCAAGGTCGCCATGCATATTACTCATATCAGCACCTCTACGGGAGTCGAGATGATCGGCAAAGAGGGCATCACCTGCGACGTGACCCCCCATCACCTGCTGCTGACCATGGACCACTGGAAACGGCTCGGCGCGCACGCCAAGATGAACCCGCCCATCCGGCATGACCAGGACCGGGACGCACTATGGGAAGCGGTCAACAACGGATCTATCGAAGTGCTTGCTTCTGACCATGCCCCACATACTCTTGATGAGAAAAACGTGCCCGTGCGCGATGCACCGTCGGGTGTCCCCGGGGTCGAAACCATGCTCCCGCTCATGCTAAAGGCAGTAGCCGATAAAAAACTACCACTCCAGCGGCTGATCGACATGACCTCCGGAAATCCCGCCCGGATCTTCGGAATCAACGGTAAAGGCAGCTTCGCGAAAGGGAACGATGCCGACCTGGTCTTCATCGACATCGGGCGGGTAAAGCCGATTACCACTGCCGGACTGCACAGCAAAGCCGGCTGGACACCCTACCTTGGATTCGAAGGGATATTCCCCGATGCGGTCATGCTCCGCGGCGAAATCGTGCTGGACGGCAAAGAATTTTATGGCAAGCGAGGGGCCGGGCAATTCATCCCTGGCAAAGGCTACGAGCGGCCTTCTCTCATCTATGAGGCTGCGAAGGCCGGGAAGAAGAAGTGAGCTAGTATCAACCGTGCCGGGGCGCTATGGATTAAAAACGCAAAGCCGCAGAGAATCTAATAATCCTTTGCAGCTTTGCGATCTAAAATCAACACATCAGGAAGCTTCCCTCCTACGATCTGCTCTCCCGGGCTATGGAGGGTGTAAATCACAACCTTTATTATCTCGCGACTTACAGTACATTCTGCTCTCTACGAGGACGGGCGTGAATTCATCAGTTAATGAGATTTTGTGATCGTCCGTGCATAATGGGAGCTATAATAGAAAATCGTGTTGTAAGGTCCTTGCCTGAGTTAATGGGTACACCTGTCTGTGAAGGACAAGACAACCTCAACGCGGTATAAACCCCGGTCGCGAGGGTAACTGGGAGGGACAGCGAGATTACTCATATGAGGATGATCTCCCGGAGTTAGTGACCTGGGGATAACCCCATTTATCTATTTTGTTAATAATTTTACTGCTCAATTACCATAATGCTTTTATTTCGTAGTCACTATCATCCTCTGATGTCATTCGAGGACGCTATAAAACCAACCAAAGATGGCGTCGTCATCGATTTTGAGGTAACTCCTGGCGCTAAGGTTACCGTGGTGCCCAGCGGCTACAGCGTGTGGCGCAAGCGCATAGAAGTAAAACTGCGGGCGCCTCCTGAGAAGGGCCGGGCCAACGAAGAGCTGATCGAGGCCTTATCCGGCATCTTTGGCGTGTCCTCGTCAAATATCGAGATCACCTCCGGGGCTACGAACAGTAAAAAGTCGATCAGGATTTACGGCATTGACCCGGCTGCGGTCATCAACCTTCTTGGGAGCCTGCTCTGATGATGGACGAGTGTGAACGGCTCGCTGAACTCCAGCAGGTCATCGATGAGCTCGCTAACCGAGCTCTCAATGGCGCGACGATCCTGGTCGAGGGGAAACGGGACCGGGAAGCACTGGACTCGCTCGGGATCAGAGGCGAGATCATAATGACTTCTCAAAAGACTCTGTTCAACTTGTGCGAAGAGCTGGCCCGGTCGGGATGCGATGTCATCATATTGTCAGACTGGGATGAGCGAGGCGATGAAGTCGCACGGCAAGTAGAGACATTCCTTGAAGCGGATGGAATTCGTCCCGATACGATGATCAGAGAGAGGATCATACCTTTGGTACGAAAAGAGATCAAAGATGTAGAAAACCTTCACAAGTACATGGAACGGTTAAAAAAAGTTTGTGCGTCGAAACCACAACATTATTAAACCACTAGCACGCATCTTAATATGTTAACAGCCCGCCTGTACGCTTTTGGCGAAGCCGGGCTTCACGACATAGACATAATAGTTCTCCACGCTGAATAATGTCAGGGTAATAATCATCACTCATCATATCTCACGACAACGGCTCCGATAGGCAGCGAGCCAAGGCAAGCCGTTTAGCTGAACCATATGAGCGCATTGCAAAATAATGACACATTTCTGAAATGTGTAAACGTTTTTGCAATGTGAACACATCGCAGAATTGTGTCTGTCATGTGTGAAATAAACATGTCCTGTGAAAGCCAGGACTCCGTTTTATTGCCCGGTCTATTTTTTTCAGTGTCAAGGACTTTAGGAGTGATTAAAAATGGAAGAATCTGACACCACAAAATACGTAATTCACGCTCATATTAGCGCCGAAGGCGTTGTCGAACGCCCAGACGTTGTAGGGGCAGTATTCGGGCAGACGGAAGGGCTGCTCGGAGCAGACCTGGACCTCAGAGAGCTGCAGAAGACCGGCCGGATCGGCAGAATCGAGGTTAACATTACCTCCAAGTACGGCAAGTCCGGCGGCAACATCTTAATCCCCAGCAGCCTGGACAAGGTCGAAACCTCGATCCTCGCAGCAGCGCTTGAGACCATCGACCGTGTAGGTCCGTGCATCTCTAAGATCACAGTCACAAAGATCGAAGATGTCCGCTCCTCCAAAAGGAAGCAGATCATTGACAGGGCTAAGCACATTCTGACCGACATGTTTGACAACTCCGTTCCCGAGAGCCAGGAGATCACGGACGCTGTCAAGGCGGCAGTGCGTATCCAGGAAGTCACCTTCATCGACAACCTTCCCGCCGGGCCAAACGTGCTCGACTCCGACGCCATCCTGGTCGTCGAAGGCAGGGCCGATGTCCTGAACCTGCTTAAGTTCGGCATCAAGAACGCGATCGCAGTCGAAGGTACCAACGTGCCTCAACTCGTAGCCGAGCTGAGCAAGAAGAAGACTGTTACCGTCTTTACCGATGGCGACAGGGGCGGAGAACTAATCCTGAAGGAGCTGCTCCAGGTGGCCGATGTCGACTACGTCGCACGGGCACCGGATGGCAAGGGCGTCGAAGAACTGACCCAGAAAGAGGTTGTAAAGGCGCTGCGCAGCAAAGTCCCGGTAGAGCAGGTTGTAGAAGTGCCCCAGGGCAGGCGCAGGAACAAGCTGGCGGCCCAGGCAGCCGAAAAGCAGCTGAAGGAAGAAGCGGCCCAGAAGGCAGAAGCACAGGCAGCCGCACCAGCCATGCAGCAGCCCGCCAAAGAATCGTACCAGCCCCGGGAATACCAGCCGAGGGAGTACCCCCAGCGGGAGAGCCGGGAACGTTCCGAGCAGCGCGGCGGCGAAGTGCCACGGCGCAAGAGCCTGAGGCGAACCGAAGAGCAGCCGACAGAGAGACCTGCCGAGCGCACCGAGAGGCCCACTGAGCGTACGGAGAGATCTGCCGAGCGTACGGAGAGACCTGCCGAGCGCCGTGAGTTCCGGGAGCGCCGCGACTACCGTGAGCCCCGTGAGGCTCAGCCACAGGCCCCTGTAAAGAAAGAGAGGGAGCCCTCTGAGTTCGACGAGATGATGAAGGAGCTTTCCGGCACCCTGAGCGCAAAGCTGTTGGACTCCAATAAGAACGTGATTACGACCGTAGCAGTCCGAGACCTGGCCAACACCCTCAAGGAAAGCAACGGAGACGTCAAGAGCGTCATCTTCGATGGCGTTATCACCCAGCGGATGCTGGACATTGCCGCAGAGAAAAATCTCGACTTCCTGGTAGGCGTCAAGATGGGCAGCGTTGTCAAGCAGCCGGCGGGTGTAAAGGTAATTACGACGGAGTAAAACTCCGTCAATTCTTATTTTTTAAGATGCAATTATTGCGCATATCTAATAATGCCGGCAAAAATATGCCGTACAAGCTCTTTCATTCTATATTTAACCGATTTTCGTACCAATAAGTATATGGCGCTTCTATTCTTACTTTTATGAAAACGATCCAGATGGTACTAATGCAGAAAGAGGACCTCATCTATCTCCACACCGTTCTTACACGCGTAAAGATGCATATGGAGTCTCAGGGAGTCAAGGCAGACTTTAGCAAGTATGATGAGTTACATATCAACCCTGTGCATATACATCGAAACAAGACTGACCACGAGCGTGCTATCTTTCTACTTAGTGAATCGATCGTGCAGGCCATCGGTCGTCGGGAATGTCCAAAACGTATCCTGGAAAATGGCATCAGAGAAAAAGGGTTAGCTGATCTAAAGGCTTAACCATGAGGTAAGCACTATCGCCGTTGCGATAGTATTTGCTGATAACTCCGATGAACTTAAAGCCCAGCTTGAAGTAGAACGTCTGAGCTCCCAGGTTATTTACTCTGACTTCCAGCCTGATCAGGTTTGCCCTGCTTCGGACCGACTCGATGTAATTCTCCATCAGCATCATGCCGATCCGCTTTTTTCTAAAACCCTCTTTAACCGCCAGTAATAACACTCGTGCCTCATCCATGATCAGCACGCCTACAAGATAGCCGCATACGGTTCCATCGTACTCTGCGACGAGAAATCCCTCAGTCGGGTAGTTTTCAATCATACTATATAAGACAGGATTGGGCTCGTTGAATATTCCCTCTTCCATCTCAAAGATTATGCTAGAATCCTCTGGCTCGAATGGCCTGATATTAATCAGCAGGATCACCCGTAAGTATTTTCAGTCAAGGTATTCATATGGTGCCTCATGGGCATTATAGGTTATGATGACCTCGCAGACTATATCCTTCGAAACTATCCTCAGGGGTCTCGCATCATCGAAGTGGGCGTCGGCAGGCACCCTGATGTGGCATTACTGCTGAAAGACTCTTATGATCTAGTCTGTACCGATGTGATATCCCAGGGACCGGATAATCTGAACTATGTTCGAGACGATATCTTCAGTCCTGATCATGACCTGTACAAAGGTGCCACACTAATCTATTCGATCCGCCCTCCTGTGGACATGCAGGATTCAATCGCGGAGATCGCGAGTAAGGTGGGAGCAGATCTAATTATTCGGCCATTCTCGTCGGAAAAGACCGACTTGAGCCGCTACTATCAACATTTTAAATGCGTCAACTATAAAAAAGCTATATTTTTTTTATATAAAAACGATAAGTAGTAAATTTATCTAACTTATATATTCTAAAAACATTATTTTTCGCAGAATTTATCAACACCTGTGAAATTTTACACCGATTAGATATAAGGTATACTAAACTGATTAGGGTACAAGCGTCAATTCCGGGGGCGTTCGGCATATTTTATTCCCAATACGACCCACTTCTGTCAGAAATAAAAATAAATAGCCCCCCGGACGCTTACATATCACCAATTGGCCACTCATCAGGCCTGGCTGGTAAAGAATTTCTTATACACGACTATGAAGACGACAGTCATCTCAATTTATGTATCCCGTTCACAGATGGTGTATCCATCCCGCTGGATTTCATAACCAGGGCTAAGTTCAAGGATACCATAATAGAAGCGCGAAGGATCTTTTTAATAAACAGGGAGAACCCGGAACTCATACGCCCGATCAGCTCTGGCGGGTATCATCTCCGGGGCAATAAAACTATCATTGTAGCAGAGGGTGAAGACCGCCTTTTTATCGCGCCGGAAGATGACTGTGTGCTGGAAGTTCAACGGCCTGCTATTTACCTGAAGCCTCTCAAACGAACAAATTATGAGGCTACCATCGGTACCACCCTAAGGGTGGCCGCAAGTATTCCGGATGACCCCTCCTCCGCCGATCTATCCAACTGCATATCTTCACTATGTCAGGTACCGGGTGAAGAGTCTGTTCTCCGAAGCCACCCCTTTTTCAGGAGACCACTGGAAATTTCCACCGCGGGCAACGCAGATTACCCGACGGTACAAACAGGCTGCAAATCCGCTATCACTTTCCACATACCGCCCGATCTGCGTAGCCTTTATGCCATTGCTCCTCTCGCTTTTTACGCAGGTGCCAGCATAGACCCCGGGGATAGTTCTGCGGTGTCCATTGCCGGCCAGGTCTTTACACTTCCTGAAGCTCCGGCAGTCTTAGAACGATGGGCCGGAAATATGTTGAGGTTCGCTTTCCATATGGATTGCGCAGCTCGCTACGCTTTGACAACCGGCAGGCAGGTAGCCGGAGTCGATTTGACATTGGATACCGGACTTACACCGGATAAACTGTTTCACCTGGGGACGGAAGAACGGCTTCTCAAATATATCGAGCGGTATGACCGGGGAAACATAAAACCGTTACACTGGCATACGGCATCCTTCATCGACCCAGTGCCCCAGAGCATCGTGCTGATCCCATCGCTCCTTCACTCACTGTCAGCCATATATGCACCGACGGGCCGCAAGGTTACGGAGCGGGAAGTCGTCGAAATGGAAGTACGGCAGTTCATCAGGGGTAGGCATCGATCACCAGGTTACGATTATGCAACAAATGCACACATCATCATGCCGGAACTGCAAAATGCCTTTGTGCACCAGTGGCTATCCGATGGTTATCCTATCGATGCAGTAAAACTGCCGAAAAAACCAATAGACTGCAGTTTGACAAATAGCCGTGCCGGACCTGTCCCACGAATTGCCATCATATGTAACGAGGATACGATGATCCACGAAGCTGAAGTGATCTGTACTACTCTGAAGGGCATGGCGTCAATAGAAATAATGCGAAACTTGCCTTCGGATGAAGTACTGGCAGCATTTTCAAGAGGCTATGATATCGTTCAGTTTATCGGGCATAGCGATAGCAGAGGTTTTATGTGCCCGGGAGGATTTGCTGACCTTTCCAACCTTAAGGAAAATACTACGCCAGTATTCTTCTTCAACTCATGCTTCAGCTACCAGCAGGGAATCAAGCTCCTGGAAAAAGGGTCAACTTGTGGGATATCCACTTTGTACAGGGTAATCGATGAAGCGGCACTGGACGTATGCGTGAACTTTTATCGGCTCATCGCCCGGGGTTATCCGGTTTTGACCGCTTATATCGGAGCAAGGGCGTGCTCTATTCTGGGTAAAGAGTATTTGCTCTTAGGAAACGGACTGACTTCCATATTTTCCGATAATGCTTATCAGCCGCTTTACTGGCTGGTTAAATCGCGTAAAAACTATTCACTTTGCTGTTTTACAGCCAGCCCGGAAAAAGGCTTCATCAACCCGGCCCGGGATGGGTCTGGAGCAGGAATGCCTGACTTTGGAGTTGTGCTAACTGATTTAACCGCTGGTAATCTTTTAGAAGATCGGTCATTGCCGGAGGGTTGTTGTATCTATAATGGAACCATCTTCGATAGTGTCTCAAGTGCCGTATCTGACGCTATTTCCTCCACTTCAAAATGTTCAGTTCGAGAATACAGTTATAGCTGATAAAACTGCAGCTGGGATGGAAAACTATAAATCTAAAGTATGCCTTGTAGTGTCTCGCACAAAAGGCATGCCAGTCCGGCGGTTGCATAAACGGCAAACGTTGGCTTTGTCATGGTGCTTTGTGTAATCATACATATTATTATGTGTTTGATTTTAAAAAATCAAATCTTAGATACGTTCGCAACGAAAACTATAAGTACACAGGACGTATTATAAGGTAATCCCGAGCGATATTACAACATATGGTTGCAAATGCGCTTCCGGGAACGTAATCTTCGCTAAAATCTTTATGCGATTCAATTCAATTGAATCGTCATTCAAAAGGTTTAAATAAGATTGCGTACTAATATGGAAATCCCGAGAAATTCGGGAATAATTCAAAATCATAAGAGCCGTAGTCTGCTCATACAATCCTGACCCAGTGCATCAAACACGGGATGAGTGGTTGTTCTAAGGCTGCGGTATATTAATGTAATGAGGAGTCGAGGGGCGCACCTTCTTTGGGAGTGTGTGGTTGCGATCTCTGATGTTGTTGATTGGTTGTTCGATATTTCTTTGGT
>CAZJRS010000076.1:0-18476 GCA_964548585.1 uncultured Methanocella sp.
CCCATGCGGTAGGTGCCGGCGCTGTGCCACGCCATGCGGATGAACAAAGGTCCATAGTGGCCGAAGTCCGCCGGCCACCAGTCCTGCGACTTTGTCATCACTTCACGGAGGTCCTTTTTCACTGCCTCCAGGTCGAGACTCTTGAACTCTTTAGCGTAGTTGAAACCTTCGCCCATCGGATTGGACATAGAGGATTGCTGGTGCAGGATATCCAGATTCAACTGGTTCGGCCACCAGTCCCGGTTTGACCCGGCTCTGCCCATTGCTTGTTTGTTTACCCTGCCCGTTACCGGGCACTTGCTCTCGTCAGTCATAACGTCTTCTCCCATTGTTCAGACGTTTGGTATTTGACGTGTTGTATTAAATAGTTTCATTATTAACGATTGTGTACGGCATTGGCCAGTGCGGGGTAGTCCGTATATCCTTTCTCCCCGCCTGCATAAAAGGTAGCAACGTCTGCCTCATTGAGTGGTGCTTTCCGCTTGAAGCGCTCCGGCAGGTCCGGATTGGCAATAAACGGTACCCCGAATGCGATCAGGTCCGCCTCTCCACGGGCGATGGCCTCGTTACCAGTACTGAGATCATAGCCACCGTTCAGCATGAATGTCCTCTTGAAAATCCTGCGCAAGGCGGAACTCATCCGTGCCTCCTGGGGCACGATCCCGAACCTTCCCCCGATTGCCTCGATGAGGTGGAGGTATCCCAAGCCTGTTTTGTTCAGCTCTTTCGCAAAATACGAAAAGGTCTCCAGGGGATTGGCATCCGACATCGAATGTGCGTCAACGTGCGGGGAAATGCGGTACCCGACCCGGTCGCCGCCCCACACCTCGATGACGGCTTTCGTGACCTCAAGCGGAAGACGAGCCCTGTTTTCCAGGCTACCGCCGTACATATCGGTTCGCTTGTTCGACCCGCTCCGCAGGAACTGGTCCAGCAGGTAGCTGTTGGCGCCGTGGATTTCTACGCCATCGAAGCCAGCGACCCTGGCATTCCTGGCTGCCTGCCTGAACTGCCCGATGATGTCTGGTATCTCATCAGTCTCCAGCGCCCTGGGCACGGGAATTGGCTTTTTTCCATTGGGTGTGTGGACAAAGCCTTCGACCGGAAGTGCGGATGGTGCGACCGGAAGTGCACCACCCAGGAAATCCGGGTGGGATACCCTTCCCACGTGCCAGAGCTGGATGAATATTTTACCGCCAGCCTGGTGGACGGCGTTTGTCACCTTCTGCCAGCCGGCAACCTGATCAGCCGAGTAGATGCCTGGGGTATGTATGTAGCCGACACCCTGAGGGCTGACCTGTGAGCCCTCGGAGATGATCAGGCCGGCTGAAGCCCGCTGCACGTAATAAGTAACAGTCATAGGGCCGGGAACATCGGCATCCACTGCACGGCTACGGGTCATCGGAGCCATCGCGATGCGGTTCGACAGCACGAGATCGCCCATCCGATAGGGTGAAAAAAGATCCGTATCTCCTGTCATAATAGATACGTTGGGGGCCGCGGATAAAATTGTAGGCCCCGCAATTAAAGCATTTCAGAGGATATTTACTTCCTTCACGACCCCACAGATCAGCTGTCCGTCCTGTTTGTCATTCAGGTCAATAATGATCCGGTAGAATCCCGGCGACAACATCTCTGATACCGGCACGTAAAAGTCCTGGTCCACCTGATCCATGGTTTTAAGCTCTACGTTCATGTCAGCCGAATATCCGGTTGGGTAGTCTATCCAAACTCCATTGATCCTCTGCCCGACATGAATGTTCACAGTCTCCTCGTTGATCGTGTCATTGAGATTGATGACAGTCACTCGGAGCCTGGCCGTATCCCCCCGGTAGTAGTACGCCTGCCCGAATGTGGTCTTGTCGGGGATGATCGTGCCCTTGCCGATGCGTAGGACAGGGATATCTGTGTACTGCAGCTTCGAGTAATCCTCTGGTTTCAACGGGGTGATATGTTCGGTTCCCTGTGTTAATGGGTTCAGCGTCTGGGTCGGTGTGGGAGTGATCGTCGGTGTCGGTGTCGGTGTTGGTGTTGGTGTTGTTGCCGGTGTTGGGGTCGGTGTAATCGTAGGTGTGGCTATCGGTGTGGATGTTGGTGTTGGGGTCGGCGTAATTGTCGGAGTGATAGTTGGTGTCGGTGTTGTGCTGGGCACTATCGTAGCCGTAGGTAAAGAGGTTGCATTGGGCGCTGGCATAGCTGTCGCTGTGGCCGTTGGTGAGTGTATCGAAGCCGGCGCAGTGACCTGGGTCAAGCCCGGTGCAGGGGTTGGCGTTGTTTCCGCCCAGATTGGCTGGATGATGCTAACTGCTTTTGCAGAAAATATCAGAAATAATGCCGCGAGGACGACCATGATTAGTATTATCGCTATGATCGGCACGATCGAAGGTTTATCAAGGGTTTTTTTCGAGTCCACCAGAACACCCCATAATGATCATTGCAGCAGTGAATTGGATTAAAAGCGAATGTGACTTATCCATCTACTTGCCAGTTTCTTATTGATCTAGATTATTGTCTATATAATTCTGCCTGTCGTTTTTGTACCCCTGCGGAGTTCGGTAGTCGTTTCGTCAAGCACCCTCACCGACAAATAAATAGCTTAAAACGCAATACTGCAACCAGGAAATCTGATGCGGGCCCCTATTGTCGAACAAGTCTCAAACTCCAGTAGAGTGACACCAGAAGCCGGGCGAACAGACGCTGTCAGGGCTGAAGGTCGAGACCATGACTCAAAACCGGTAAAGCCTATCGCGCTTTCTCTCTATCCGAGGACGGCAATAGACATGATCGGTTTTGTGGTCGAACTGCCCTTCCGGTGGAAGACTCTTGGCCTTAAGCCCCATCTGCCTGTGCACACGAAGATCGGCTACGGGCTAATGCTAAACGCTGTGACGGATATGTGGCTCTGTACCTCCGGCGTCACGAGGAAAAACCTGGACCCTAATTCGATCACTGTCGTAAAGCACTTTATCGGTTATATGAACACGATGGATGATCTCCTCGACGACCCTGCAAATAAGCTCACTGTCCTACGGTTTCACAAAGGGGACGAATTATGGGAGAGGAGAAAGGAACTGTTCGGGTCAATCCAGCATTACGATGTGTCTTTGCAACAGAACATCAAGCGCGCGATTAGCGCGTCAACCTATACGATGCTGGGTGCCATGGCTAAATTCAAAAAGAATGGCATTTCAGATCTTGACGATGCGCTTTTCATACGGGAGAATACGGCCGGAGAGATCTGCCGGGTGACGGCGGAGCTGTTCAATGTGATTCACGGAGTGCCTCCAGCTAAAGCGAAAGCCATCGAAGATGCTTACTGGAACATCGGCCTGGTCCTTCAGGTGCATGACGATGTCGGAGACGTCGGTAAGGATGCGAAAGAAGGGCTTTATGAGAATCTGGTATTGCAGATTTTATACCAGCGGCCTGACGAGAAGTCCCGGCTTATGGGGGCTCTGACTAATAAAAAGCGATGTGGATTTAGCACGATCAAAAAGCATGCACCGGAGACCGCAAAGGCAGCCATAGATCTGCAGGACCATTATCTGGCGGCGATACCAGAAACGGGCGGCTTCGAAAGGATCAGGTGCTTAATTGACCTTAGCGTATCACTTCGTGGGAAATCCGCTGCATTCCGCTCGATTATTGATAAAATGGATTTATAGTCAGGAGAACAGATGCGTTGAAGGTTTCAGGTGAATCTATGGAGAACGGCATCGCTTCTTGCTGAATCCAGTCCTGGAGCGTAGCATACGCCTTGTCTGAACTTCTCTGGTGAGTTAAACAATTTTTCTTGATCTCAAGACTCCTGGTTTTCTGATCAACCTTGTTTTTGGATCGAAAGTAAATCTTCAATCGAATTTTCCATGAATTTATAAGAATCGGCAACACCCTGGTTGTAGAATTCCGGTGCCAATTCTTCTATGATAAAGTCCAGTATCAGGCCGGACGCAAGATCGCCGATTTCTTCTTCTCTTTCGGTTAATAAATAGTTCTTTATCTTAGTGATCATCTCACTTCTTTTTTCTTTGGTCAACACAATCTTGTTTGTTTTCATACGATCCCTTCGATTGTATCTAAATTTGGGTATACAGTGCACCTATCTTGTTTTTACCTTATTTAATCCGTCTCACTGGTCATACTTTATTTTTACGATCATTGAGGTATACTTGCCAGTCATGCTTTGCTTTAGTGATCAAGTTTTCCAGTCTCAGGGGCTCAATACCTCTATATGCTCTTTTAACATGCTTCTCCAGATTTTTGTCCCCCTGGCTCAAGTATGCATGCTCATCACAGTAGAAGCCTGCAACGTGCCCGCAGTCTTTGCAGTACATCTGCCATGGTGCGGAACTGCCACATACGTCGCAAATCGAGCCTTCAGGTGCATTATCGTTTATTATAATAGTATGGTTGTGCATTTCCTCGCCTACTCTTAATGAGTCTGCAAGTGATATAATTGCTTTTAGGAAAAAACTTAAAAAAAGTTTACAGGATTTTTTCGCCTGCAGTTGGGCCGGGGGCACACTGGTATACTCCGGTTACCTTCATGATCAACAGGTGCTTGGCCTGGGCGTTGGGCATCATGGACTTGACCATCTCATTCAGCTTGGTAAATTCAGGGCCGCTTGCTTTCACTTCGACATTTCCCTTTATCTGGAAGCAGCCTTTCGTCTCGGGTCCATGTACGTATATCGATACCTTCGGGTTTTCCTGCACGTTTTTAATCGTCGTTTTCATGAATATGTCGCCGATCCAGATCGTCTCGTCATCGACTATCTTCACGAACCCGTGGGGGGTCACGTTGGGCTCTCCTGCCTTCGAAGCAGTGGCGATCGGGAAGGTTTTAACTGTACTAAACGCTTGTTTGATGTCACTTGTTAAGCTGACCATTATCAATTCACCATCAATATATCAATGACTACATTACCATATACTTAAGCGTCATAAAAATGTACAAGCTACATTATATTAACTTGTTTTGACGGAAAAATTAACTGAGTTTTTCGATGTCTGCGATTCAGCCGACAGCTCATGAATTCAAGGCAGTATGAACTTCTTTTAGCTTGCTCAGCACCGTGTACCCTTTTTCAGTGATGAGGTACTCGCCTCCCTCGTGTTTCTGGAGGATCATACCCGTATCGAGGAGCTTCTGAATGTGGAAAAGCAGGTTGCCTCCCCGGAGCCCGGTCAGATCTGACAATGCGGTGAATGTCTTGGTTTCCACGTAAAGCGCCTTCAATATCTGCAGTCGGGCCTTGTTCGACAGCGGATCCAGGACTCGATTGACCAGTTCTTCTTCAGGCAGGGCGGTGATGTTTATGCTTCGCTCATTTTTCGTGCTGTATATCTGGAGCGATTGCATCAGGTTGACCTCCTTTTCGAATAGTCTGGTGACTTCGGTAAAACAGGTGTCGCATTTTTTAAACCGGGCCTTGTCCTGAATATCTTTCAGGTCTGACCTGTATTCATCGATCTTTTCTTCGCTCACTGCATCGAGCTTGATCAACCCTGCATTCCTGGCCAGAACTTCACCGAACTTTTTACGGCAGGTCTCCCGCATGTCACAGCTTTTCACCATGTGGGTATCCAGCCCTTCGTCGATGTCTTCAACAATATGGGCCTGGAGGGCGTTGATGACTTCTTTTCGCGAACTCACGAGCAGCAGCTCAAGATATTGCTGGTTCGTCTGTTCTACGTATCGTTTGAGGTCGTTTTGTACCTCTGCGAGCTGCTTTTTTATATCGGCAAATTCCTGGCTGGCCGGCTTCGACTTTTCCATCAAGAGTATATACCCTGTCGCCTATGATATATCTTTTTATTCCAATAACTTTTAAGGTCATTATTGTATACTTTGTATAGTTTTATGACGATTATGTATATATTATTAACCATCATACAGTAGACATGGGTAGGGCAAAGCTATCCGGAAAATCCACATATGTCTTATATGGAGGTAAATACATGACAACAAGAAACGAGTTCTTCAAACAAATCACAGGTGCACTGGCGTATGCGAAATTTCCCATCACTACTCCGCAGGAACTTCTGGCTGCATTCCCCGATGGTGCAAACACGACCTGCAGCGCAGATGGTATCAAGATGACTGCAGGAGAGGCGGGAACATTACTGAAACCTGGCGACTTCCCATTTAAGAGCGCCGGGCATGTGGCAAATACTATTCTGGAACGGGCCGGGATGTAATTCTTTTCATCTATTTTTGCATATTATATATTAACTTATATTATTTGTTTTATTTATTCGTTTGTCTCATTTCATTTTTTCTGTGTGCTATCTTTTGTGTTTTGTATCTATAAGATTAATGAGCTGGCTGGTTGAAATGCCAATCGGGATGTACATGCCGATAAAGACCGTGAAAGATGTCAACGTCAGTTCAAAAAGAGTTCTCTTGAGGGTCGATTTCAACGTGCCGATGGACAAGGGCGGGGCGATCAGGGATGACACGCGTGTCCGTCTCTGTCTTCCCACCATCCAGTACCTGATTGATCATAATGCCCGAGTTATCCTGTGTGCCCATCTGGGCCGGCCCAAAGGTAAGGTAGACGAGACCTTGAGGCTGGCGTCCGTGGCAAAATTACTGTCAGAGCGGCTTGGCCGACCGGTAAAGGCTCTAAAGGAGTGCACCGGTCCGGAGGTGGAAAAGGAGGTATCAGCCATGCGGGATGGGGATGTGGTGATGCTGGAGAACCTGAGGTTCTATCCCGGGGAAGAGAAAAATAATCCGGACTGTGCCCGGGGTCTGGCACGTCTCGCCGACCTTTATGTCAACGACGCGTTCAGCGCGAGCCACCGTGCACACGCTTCGGTTGTCGGAGTGACTGGATATCTTCCTTCCGTAGCGGGTTTTTTGATGGAAAAGGAGCTCGCTGCTCTGAGTGGTTTACTTAAAAATCCTGCCCGGCCCTTCGCTGCGGTTACAGGGGGAGCAAAAGTAAGCGATAAGCTGGAAGTGCTGGATAACATTGTCAACAGAGTGGACCTGCTGATCATCGGCGGAGGCATGTCGGCGACTTTTCTTAAAAGTAATGGTATCAAAGTCGGGAAATCGCTGGTGGAGGATGATAAGGTACAGTATGTCCGGGATCTGTCCGAGAAGGCGAAGTCCCATGATGTCCGGCTTCTCCTGCCGATCGATGTGGTGATCTCAGAAAACCTGGATGGCTCCTCGGAGATTCGAACTGTGCCAGTAGGTGAAATTCCTGACGGGTGGGCCATCGCCGATATTGGCCCGAAGACTATCGCGGAATTTTCTCAGAATCTGGAGGGCTGTAAAACGGTCTTCTGGAACGGGCCTATGGGTGTGTTCGAGGTTTCGCAGTTCTCCACCGGGACCCTGGATGTCGCCACCACGATCGCAAAGCTCGACGCAGTCAAAGTCATCGGTGGCGGTTCCACCGTCGAGGCCGTGACCAAACTGGGGCTTGCCGATAAGATGACCCACGTATCGACGGGTGGCGGCGCTACGCTGGAGTATCTTTCCGGAATTCAGCTTCCTGGTGTTAAGGCACTTGAGGAAAACCGGCTGGAAGTGCCTGCTATGCGATAATCGGGCTCGATGATTTCACTGGCCGGGTCACCTTGTTTAAACGAGGTAACCCGGTCAGGGAACTTTGCGAAAGTGCCACTGTTTTCCGATCTTCTTCTCTTCTTCAATCTCCACATTAAAACCTTAAACCTTTGCCCAGGAACCTGATTAGAAGCATTACCGGTATGATCTCCAGTCTGCCTATCCACATATCCATGATAATGATTATTTTTCCAGGTTCGCTCAATCCCGGATTTACAATTCCGCAGGTTATACCCACGTTACCAAGTGCCGAGCTAACGTCGAATATGACGTAGCTTAGATCAAACGTCGTCCCGACGATATTTGATAACAGGAATACACTCAGTAATATGGAGACTACCCACAGGAATGAGATAAATGTCGCTTCGGTTAGCTCTGAACTGATAATGTCCTCGGTCACACGTTTATTATTAATTGTAAGTACCATCACCGCATTTTTCGAGCGTAATACCTTGGCAAACCAAAGTTTCACCTGATCGTTCAGAAAGATCGTCCTGGCCACCTTTATTCCGCCAGCGGTCGATCCGGCACAGCCTCCAATGACCATCGCGATCGTCATGATCAGTAGTGCGGGCTGCGACCATTTGGAAATGTCTGTGGTTTGGAATCCTCCGCCGGTCATCGAGGATATAAACTGAAAAACGGAATATCTCGTCGATTCGATGATACTCTCGTAAAAGAAGTAAATCCGATTGCCACTACCAGTGAATTGATCTACACTTATGCTTTCAGTAATTTAACTCATGTAGCTTAAGAATTATGGTTATAACGTGTTTGTAAGAATCCGAAAGGAGTCATAAATAGCCGCTAATAGTTATATGATAAGTTAAATCTCCTTGCGTAAAAACAGTATTAATGAGTCTAAACTCCATCCGCATCAGGACTGCCTTGATACTCTTATCCATAGGGGTGCTGATAGTACTGGTGCTCGGTGGTTTGTGGGTTTATTCCACATACACGATGATGAAAAGTGACATCAGCATGTCCAACCTACAGGACGCCCGGCTGTTATCCCGGTATATCGTCGCTTTTACGAGCTACATCTCAGGAATGGAGCAGATTTTCGCAGCAAGCCCTGATACCATCGATGCGATCAGAAACCATGACCGTGCACGTCTGAAACTGATCGGCAATAGTTTATTTTCAGTGATATCCGAAGCCGATGTCGTGGTCATACTCGATCCAAATGGGAAAATCCTGTACCACTCGGATGGTGGTATCATAAGCGGGCTTGTCGTATCCGGCTGGTTTGATGAGGTGGTAAACCAGAACGGTACTTACGTTACCGGGCTGTTTTACAGCGAAAGCCTTAAAAAACCGCTTTTTAGTATAACGACCCCGGTTATGGATAATGGCACCGTTATTGGTTATATCTTCGCTTCGGTACCGCCGGATACCCTCGATCAGAATATCCAGCAGCAGCGTATCAACCCAGACAGAAATCTCATTGTTGTTGATACCCGGGGCTTTGTGGTTTCCCACGATAACAATACATATGTCACGACTAACGCTAACTTATCAGGCACTCAGCCTGTGCGTAGCCTGAACAATGCGCCGGAGGGGGTGGTCGAAACAAGCCAGACATATGACGGCCAGCTACGTATCGTGGGTTATTCTCGGGTGCCCGATTCTGGCCTCGGTGTCCTGGTAACCACTCCGATGAGTGTGGTTTATTCACAGATCACCGAAAGAATCATCGAGATACTTCTCATGCTCGTTGCGTTTTCTACACTGTTGATCTTTGTCAACTACTATGTTTCCCGCTACATAACCGACCCTGTGGTAAACCTGTCACAGACCATGCGGGAAGTATCTGGCGGAAACTACCGGGTAAGGGCGAAATCGGTAAGGAAAGACGAGATCGGAGATCTGTCCAGAACGTTCGATCTTATGATGGATAAGCTAGAATATACCGTAGAACTGACCAAGAAGTACCTTTTGATCTATCAGGGGGCAAAAGACCCGATTTTCTTTGTCAGCCTGGATGGCAGGATTCTCGATATCAATAATGCTACCCTAAAAACATATGGTTATACTCGTGAAGAGATGCTTTCCATGAATGTGTCTGACTTTCGCCAGCCAGGGGATCGTTTGCTCATTCCTGAAATATTAAAAGAGAGTTTTCAGCATGGCTGCATTTTTGAAACACTCCATACGAGGAAGGATGGGAGCACTTTCCCAGTGGAAATCAGCTCCGCGGGTACTCTTATCGGAAACAGTCCGGTCATAGTGGCCGTAGTCCGGGATATCACGGATCGTAACAGGACTGCGATCGAGCTGCAGGACGCGAAGGATCAGGCAGAACTGTACCTGGATTTGATGGGTCATGATATCAATAATCTGAATCATATCGCAATGGGATTCCTTGAGCTGGCCATAGCAACGCTGGATCTGGGCCCTGAAGAGAAAGAGCTGTTGTCAAGGCCGCTTGATTCTATCCGGGGCAGTTCCGAGCTGATCCGCAATGTGAGAAAGCTGCAAAAAATAAAGGGAAGAGAGTCTTTAACACTAAATCAGATCGACTTGTGCGAAGTACTGGAAGGAGTTATAAAATGTTTCTCTGACATCCCCGACAGACAGATTACCATTAATTTTATGCCCTGGCCAGAATGCAAGATCATCGCTAACGACCTGATCAACGAAGTTTTTTCAAACTTGATCGACAACGCCATCAAACATTCGGACCATGCAAAGCCTTTGACAATAAACGTTAAGCTGGAATGGGTAAAGTTCGACGGTACTAACTACGTCAGTGTCATCATCGAAGATAACGGCCCCGGAATACCTGACGATATAAAACGAAAGCTGTTTAAACGATTCGAGCGAGGCCGGACAAAAGCAAGTGGAAGAGGGCTGGGATTATACCTGGTCCAAACGCTGGTGGAAAAAATTCACGGCAAGGTATGGGTGGAAGACCGGGTGCCTGGCGATTATACTCAGGGGTGTAAGTTTGTGGTGATGTTACCTGTTACGGGACAATTTACTGAATAGGCGAGCCTGCAAAATAGCCCGAAACCTCATTTATTCGTGTCCCATCCTGCGATGTGACACAGAATCTTTAAGCTTTCATTTCGATCATTTGCACCAGCTTTTTATACCATCAATCCTATCCTATTAAGCGATGAGCGACAACTCTACGGCGCTGTTGGGCACTTTATATCTTTCCGGCGTCGAGCAGCAAATCATGCTGGCGACCGGTCTCAATAAGTATACTGCGGATATATTACTGGCAGTTCTCATCTTTGCTGCTTCGATTGTGATCGCAAAAGCGATCAAGTATATCGTAAACACTGCTGCCCCATATCTAATTTCCAGGACCCAGACTACGCTGGACGACGAAATCCTCAAAGCTGCAAACGGACCGCTCCAGTGGTTAGTCGTGGTGATTGGCGCCTATCTCGCCATTGGGACCGTAGAATCCCTGTCGGGTTCTTTCAACCTTTGGCTTGACCGGATGCTGGTTCTTACGGTTATTTTCATCGCCGCTTACCTGTTATCCAACCTGGTCAACGGACTGCTAAACTGGTACCGTAATGACATCGCTCCGAAAACGGAATCGGACTTCGACGATGCGTTTCTGCCCTTCATCCAAAAAGTAGCAGGTGCCGTAATTCTGGTATTAGCAATTCTCGTGGCGCTGGAGCAACTGAAATTCATAGAAATCACGCCGCTGATCACCGGTATGGGCATTATCGGTATTGCCGTTGCCCTGGCAGCCAAGGAACTTTTATCAAACTTTTTCGGTTCAGTAGCCATCCTGGGAGACCGACCTTATAAAGTAGGTGACCGGGTACAAATCGAAGGATCTGACTCAGGGGACGTCACCGAGATCGGCCTGAGGAGCACCCGGATAAAGACCCTTGATAACCGGGTCATCATCGTACCCAACACGAAAATCGCCAGTTCACGCGTCATGAACTACTCTGTACCTGACTCACAGGTCGTCTTCGAGATCAAAGTGGGTATCGCCTACGGCGCAGATGTGGAAAAAGCAGCAAAGATCATGCAAGAAGTAGCCCTTGCCACCAATGGGGTACAAGCAGACCCCGGCCCCACAGTTCACGTAACCGAACTCGGCAACTTTGCAGTAAAACTACTCATGCTGGTGCCGGTCAATGATTACAAGTTATCCTGGGTAGTCCCGGATAAGATCTATCGGCAAGTACTAAAACGGTTCCAAGCCGAAGGCATAGAAATCCCGTACCCAGTCACAAATGTGATGGTTAAAGGCGGCACCGCTGGCCAGGCAATACAACAGCCGCTCAGCCCAGTACAGACGATCCGATAAACGTCTTTGCGGTAATCTTTTAAAACAAAAGTCTAAAGTTGGTCTCGTATGCCTGAGAAATCCGCTTCGATGGCCCCTTTTAATTTTCTGTTGTATATGATTGCGGCCGGGTGGTAGGTGATCATCACGGTCATTCCTTCATGCGGGAAGGGTTTGCCGTGTTCTTCTGCCATGCTGACTTTGCGGCCGAGGAATGTCTCGGCAGCAGTTTTGCCGAGGAGTACCACGAATCGGGGTGCTATGACTTCGAGTTGCTTTTTGAGGTATGGGCTGCAGGCTGCGATCTCTTCCTTTTTCGGTACCCGGTTTTCGGGTGGCCGGCACTTGACTGCGTTAGTGATGTATACCGTATCCCGGCTGATCCCTGCGCCTTCCAGTACTCCGTTGAGCACTCGTCCTGCCGCGCCGACGAATGGTTTTCCTTGTTTATCCTCGTTCTTGCCTGGCGCTTCTCCGATGAGCAGAATTTTTGCGTCCATTGGCCCGGAGCCGATGACTACGTTGGTTCGGGCCAATGACAGATCACATCTGGGGCATTTGAGCACGTCATCGATCCTGGATAAAATCTCGGTCATCCGGTCCATGTTATCAGTCATATCGGTCGTCCTTGTAAAAGTCTCCTACTCGAACCTGATGTAGGTCAGGATTAATACCGTCAGGGAGACTGCAGATACAATTACTGCTGCGGCAAACGCTCCTGCCATAGCTACCATTGCGTTGGCCGTGCTTGCCAGTTTGGCGATCTTATGGGAGCCAAATACTCTTATGTTTTCTGCGATCTCGATCTCCATGCCGACGCTGACTGGTTCCAGATCAGCGATCGCCTTGTTGACCAGTTCGGATATCTTTTCGATCAGCGTATTTCGATCAAAATTCTGGCCTACATAGTTAATTGCAGATATCGTGTTGACTACGTGTGTATCCGTCGTCATGACCTCTGCTTCGTCGACGGGGAGGCGTTCGATGATCTTCTCCCGCAGGCCGGTGACCATGTTGTTGCCGTCGATCACGATGTAAGCTGTGCGCTGCCCCTGGGTTTCCACAACAGCCACACAGATGCCCAGATCCCCCATTCCTTCCAGCCTGGTACAAATTGCCGGGGAGCAGGCGGTTCCTACTCTGAGCGAATCCGTGTTCATCGTCAACAGTTGCTTCGATGTATTAGCGGCTGCCCGAATGATGTTGTATGAGTCCCGGGAGCCCGGCTCGATCGGTGAAGCTAATGGTTCCATGCAGTTGTGGGCATCGATGATCGTCGCATATTTAAAGCCGGCTACTCTGGCTTCTGCCATTGCATTGAAGCCAACGGAAAATTCTATGTCGTCGGTGGTCATTGGCGCCCTGGTGGATACCATGAAGGCCGAGTCTCCAAACCGCTGGCCCAGGACCTTGCTATCCCCAACCTGCTCACGTATGGATCGGGTGGCTTTTTCACTGTAGGTGATATGCGTCAATGCCCTATTTGCTGCTGCGATAATCTTTTGTGACTCGTCTGCGGTGACCAGGTTAAAGTCATGCGAGGCGGTTCCGTGCGGTACCAGTACCACGTGTCCGGAAAACGATTTGGCGATGATCGCGGGCAGATTACCTCCGCCGATCTCCCCCATCGGTCCGGGGTGGACGTAAGGTGTGATAATGATCGCCTTATTCGTGCCGTCAGGCTTTCGGAAAGCGACTACGCTTACCGGCGCGTCGATCGACTCCCCGATCTTTTCAAAGAAATCTTCCATATCCTGCGATCCTTCGGTGATGTGGGCGATGAAGTCCTGGACAAAGTCAAAGCTGCTGACTCCGAATGACTTCACCATCGGATAGTCCACATACTTGACGAAGCCGATCGCCGATATGACGAAGATGACACTGGATACGATCAGACCAAAGGTCACGTTGGCATCGTTCACATAATATGCGAGCAGGATGCCGCCGAACAACGTCTGGATTGAAGCCGGGATCAGGACTTTCGGCAGGCTGTTAATTGATATGCCCAGCAGGACCAGCATTCGAAGCGCGAATACGACCGAAAGGCTCAGCGCCAGTCCCGTATAATTATATGGCGTATTTGTAGCATATGCGATCAGGCCTATGATTAGGCTGGCAATAGATATGATTACCAGAGAGAATAGAGCTACCAGCACGGAACGGTTATACGACATATTCCTGCCGAAGATCTCGGACAGCGGCTTGGTCAGGAACGCCGACAGGACTGCGGGCGCTCCCAGTAGCATGATTCCCTGAACTATGTCCGATTTCCACCCACCTGGAAACGAGATGATGCCAACCACAATCGCTAATCCAACAATGCAGGCCAGCGATACTTTCCAGTCAGGTGCTTCGAAGATGTAATCGGCGTAGCTTGCCAGCTGCTCCTCCATACCCTTCCGTGGCTTTTTCTTTCTACGTAGCCGCATCATGCGCTGGGTAATGCCCGACCGTGAGAAATCCCCGTAAGCCGTCTATGATCTCTCCTGTTAAATATATTCAGTGATGTCGACAACCTTAAGCGACACGTCTCTGAGCGCTTTACCGATCGCTTTCCTGGCGATACGCTCTCCATGTTCCATGCTTTCGGCGTTGAACACTTTCATCTCAAGAATCAGCCCTACAATGCCCGTGCCGGCAACCACAAACACGCTATCTAAGGGTTCCCCGCAGAATGGACAGAACGTGCCCCCGACTTCCACATCGACGTAATCCATTTTTGCCACGTTCAGCCGCTTCCCTGCCTCGGAAATTGCCACGCTCATCGCATCGTCGACACTCTTCGCTTCCTTGACAATCCAGGCTGCCTCAAGGACAACTTTATAATTTGTCATATACCCTTTCTCTCCTTGTTGTTCTACCAGTCTCGCACTAAAAAATGTGCTGAATTACTATTATAAGATTTACGTCCTACGATGATTTAATACATCGCATCGCGAACCTGATGGAGGATTTACAAATATCGTCTGGGTATATAATCATTACGGGGCCGGACCTCCGACATGGGTCTGAGCTATTGCACAGAATGGCACAGCGCAGCGATCGTTTCGCTACGCCGCAAACAATTCCCGGTTCGTGACTGCAAATACTCCGAGTCTTACTCCTGCATCGAGCCAGGCGTGCCCGTAGCTGAAGCAGACGAGCGCGTTGACCGGATCGTTATCTGCGATGAAGTGGCTTCCATCATCGTAATAGCACATGGCCATGTTCAGGTAGTCGGCTGCTACCCGGTCCATGTGGGTGCCTTCGGGGGTGGTCTTTTTCACGTCATCCAGGGCTGCACGAAGTAGCCTCTGGTACCTGGTTACCTTTTCTGTCAGATCAGCTGCCATGTTATCGTCTCCCGAACATTTTGCTGAAGAAGCTTTCTTTGACGGCTTTCTTCTGGGGATCAGCTGCCATCACTGCGGGCTTTGCCTCGATCAGCTCCTCCAGCGGCACTTCATCGTCCGAGACTTCTGCCGACAACCCTCCATGCCTGCTTCGTCGGACTCTGATCTGCACCATGACTGGCATTGGTATGTCCGGGTTGACCAGTAATGCTACTCCTGGCGGAAGGCGCTTGATCTCTTCTTCCAGCTCTGAGCTGATTCCTTCCAGGCTTTTAGTGATCGCTTTCAGGTCGTTCGGGTTGGTGACACGCATGATCACCTGGGTACTGCACTGGGAGAGGACGTTTTTATCCACTTTTGCCGGGCGCTGCGATATGATCAGCAGTCCCATTCCGAATTTTCTGCCTTCCGAGGCGATAGTTCGTAGCACATCGCTGCTGGTCGTCTTGAGGAACCCGCGCTCCGGGCAGAAGTTGTGTGCCTCTTCTATTACCACAATGCCTGCAGGCACTGTACCGGCTTTTCTCGCTTCGAACAGCATGGATAGCAGCCTCGCTACGATTACCTGCTGCACATCCGGGTTTACGCCCTTCATATCCACGATTGCGGCGCGTCCTCTGGCAAAAAGCTCTTCCAGCGGCGTGGGTTTGTCCGAGAGGAATTCTGAGATGACTAAGGGCTCCAGCTTATTGATGACCGACCACTTCATGTTGCTTTTCATCGACCCGACTTCACGCAGCACGTCATTCAGCGTATAGTTCATCCTGTCGTTTTTAATCTCGCCTACCGCTTCATAGATCAGGCCTATCTCAGAGCCGTTCAGATCCCCGCCCATGTAGCTGATGATCTCTCCGGGCTTGAGGTTACGTCCGTTGAGGCGGAGGACTTTATCCGCGTAATCGTTGATCGTCAGGTTGGCCGGGGTATAGATGGTCACGTTCTCGTAGCCTCGGGCATCGACGCCGAACCTCTCACTAAGATCATCAATATCGCAGTCGTCGTTGGCTTGTTTCAGCGAAGCGTACTCCCCATGGGGGTCGATGATCAGCAGGGGGATCTCTTTCTCCAGCATTTCTTCCATGATCACAGCCGCGGTATACGATTTTCCGCTTCCAGTCATGGCCAGGATGCTACAGTGCTTCTGAACCAGCTTATTCCTGTCCACCATGACTTTTAGATCAGTGCCATCCAGAAAGCCCAGGTATGCCCCTCCCTGGGTCAGCCCGAGTGTGCTGATGATCAGCTCACTGTCTGCCGGATAAACTCTATCGCCCGGACAGAAGGGCGTTTTTGGCGTCCTGAGCAATCCCTGCGTATCTCTTGCTCCGATGACGATAGCTTTCGCTACGATCCTGTCCGCGTTCTTTTGCACACTGTGACCGGTCCCTTCGCTAATCGCCTCTGCCAGTCCGAATCCGTCCGACGATCTCGTCATCGACAGAACCTGGCCAAGCACCCATCCGTCGGTCGCGTGCCAGACTTTAACGTAGTCTGTGCGGCGCACTCCTGCCGGATCGCTGACGGCGAACTTGAACTCATGGGACCCGGTTTCTCCAAATATTACCCCTACCGAGCCGATCATTATCACTATAACTAGCGCTGTGTTATATAATCCTTTTACTGTGAGAGGGATTTTATCCTGATTTTTAATGTCTACCCAGCCTGGGTGCCAAGCGTGGCATGATCTGGCTGTTAATTATTAGAATAAGATATATTTATATAATTAATATAATTATATTTATTTGTGAGGTAATACATCGTTCAGGTCCTTAATGGATCGAGGTGGGTTTGATATGAGGGTAATAAATACGCTATTGATCGTGTCACTGTCAGTCGTGATGATCGGGGGTACCGCAGCCTTTTCGGTACCAGACCTGTACAGCATGCCTATTCTAAACAGCCTCAAGCCAAATACCGCGCTTGAAACACCCCAGGTTTCCGCAGATGTGCCGGCAGAAACGGCTGACGGCCCGTTTACGCTTTCTCTCTCCGGTAACGTATACCTGGACAAAATCCCTGTCAATGGTGCTGAAGTATCGGTATACCTGAACGGGAGATACATGGCCAGGACCACTGCAGGGGATCTCTACATGTTTAAAGTGCCGGGCGTACAGATCGGGGATACCATCCGTGTGGACGCCACTTACCAGGGTTATACGGGTAGCGAAACCGCCATTGTGAAGTTTAAGAATATGTACCAGGACGTATACGTCAAGACTGATCGATCTTTCATCCGGACAGCCCTTGAAATGCTGCCCAACTCGGAGGATATGCAAGACGCTCAGCAGACTTCTACGCAGCAGTCAGAGCAGCCGGCATCCACCGGAAGTTCGGGCAACACCGAAACCTCAACCAGCAACGCCGATGCGGGCCAGCTCACGAAGGAGATCTGGGGCGACACATCCAATGTACTGGGGAATACCCTGAACCAGTTTAAATCCGGGCTCTGAGATCTCTGGCATCAGCCCAGTTTTAGCCCTGCCAGGTCCTGCAATGCCTCTTCCTCGAGGAAGTGAAGATCTGCGGGAATCACCATGATGTGTAATGGTCCCCCAAAATCCCATGGTAATAGTTCATCCGCTCTTCCGGCCTTCACCTGGGGTGAGGGTGAACCTGCCCTGGCAATGCCGACGTAAAGGGCTTCAGTAACGAAGCCTTCTTTGCGTCTCTCTTCTACTTTTAAGAGTAGTTCGATCCCACGGTTCACTGTCATATACCCTTTTTCCTTGTCGATATCCAGGTATAACAGCGTGTGCAGGCCATTTTTCTTGTTCATCTTGATCGTGTCATAAGGCGTTTCTGATACTATCTCCTTATACGGAAAAGCGATAGTCGCAGACTTTCCAAACCGGTAGTTCTGCAGGCCGGTAAGGCCGCATACCGCGGTCTGAATCGAAGCGCCGTGGATCAGTCTCGTCTCGATGCCCATTTTTTTAGCCCTGAGTCTCAAGTCGACGTGAGTGGTCGCTACCATCGCATCACCTCCGGTGAGGAAGACTACTTTTTTATCGATGGCATCAAGGAGTACGTTTTCCTTGGGGTGTTGCTCTACGTCCTCTCTGGCCAACACATTGACTGGCTTGCCATACAGTTCTTCCATACTTTCGATCGTTGAGCCCATCAGCCTCGAAGTATAAAATTCAGCATACACGACGTCAGCTTCCCGGATCGCTTCGAGTCCCTTCAGCGATATGTCATTCTGGTCATACAGGCCCAGCCCGATAAAAGTTAGCATTTTATGGCACCACTTCTGTGATAGACGCTGAACTATATCATCATTGTGGCTTTTCAT
>CAZJRS010000077.1:0-17679 GCA_964548585.1 uncultured Methanocella sp.
GTGGTAAAAAAAGTCGTTGTGCCGCCGTGCCGTTGTGGTAAAAAAAGTCGTTGTGATAATTTTTACTTTTCCCCCACGAGCAGGTACCGGTTGCCTGCCGCATCGCAGGCATACTCGATCTCCAGTTTGTACCGCCCGCCGTGGAGAACGATGGGCTCATTTTTCAGTACTGCGGACACAGTCCCGTCCCCTCGGGCCATGAATAATACGCCCCTGTCCACCACGATGGCTTTTTTGCCACCTGCCACGCAATAGTAAATGATTCCGCTGTCGCCTTTTCCTGATGCCGGGTCATAGCCCAGCCCGAAGTACTCGGTGGCGTCGGGCAGGCTGATCTGGATTAACTTCGTGGCCCCGGCAGGTGACCCGGGGTCTTCTAGGTACCTGGGGGCACAGGACAACAGGGCCTGGCAATCGGCAGCCAGGGAATTAGCCTGTGCATCGGCAGACCCGGTGTCGATGACGGGTGATGCGTTTTTGATGCCTGCGGCGGCGATTCCCACGATGATCGCAGCGATCAGCATAGTCGTAACAAAAGCCATGGGCAGGGTATCTGCCCCGTATTCATCCTTGATCATGCATTGCCCCCGGAAAACAGTGAACATGCAGTTACTGATATCAGAAAAGCCGCAAGTATCCAATGCCCCATGGGGTGTTTTATACGTATCTCCCGGTGGACCGGGCGAGTTACCCGCCCGTACGCCTCTCGGAAGATGAGCAAAAGCCCAAGGCTGCCGGTGAAGACAGCCATGAAACTCAACGAAGCAAAAACCGGCCCGGCGAGCAAGAATATGGCCATAACCGCCTTGGAGTCCCCGCCTCCCCACGACCCGGTGAGCCACAGCAGGTAGGTCAGCGACAGCGAAGCAGTCAGGATAGTGGCAGCAAGCCAGATCGGATAACCGTATATACATCTTATTATTATCACCATGGCTCCCGCCACGATGGCGGGCAACGTCAGCCAGTTGGGGATTCGCATGGTCCTGAGATCCATAGCGGCAACAGCCGCCGTGAATAGTATGGCCATAGCGATCACGAGGAAATCGGCCTCATTCATAGATCTCTGGCTCCCCTCCGCCATGGAGGCTCTTCCGCTGCCTGACCCTGATCACATGGTAGGACTCGGTAGCATCATCCACGACGATGGCTGCGCCGCGAAGGCTCCCGAGGCGGGTCAGCCCTTCTCTGACCGGCTCTTTTACGTAGAGTGGCCTGGCCCGCTCCAGCGCTTCCACGTCATCTCGGAGAGTGAGCCGGTGGCAGATGATCACGTCGGCCTGGGATAGTACATCGTACCCTAATGCAGATGGCCGCTGAGTAGCGAGAACCAGAGACAGCCCGGGCTGCCGGCCCTGGCGAAGCCACTCATTGACCAGCACCCGGCCAGCACCCGAGTCGTTTTCCAGGAACATATGGGCCTCGTCGATCATCAGCCAGATCAGCGGGACTTCCCGGGAGCCGTGCTCGCTTTCAAGACGCCTTGCCTGAACCCGGATATCGTAAAGTGCCCGGGCCAGCGATGCCACGGCACATGATTTAATCCCCGGGTCATGGCCGTAGCCGCTAAGGTCGATGATGTTGATGGTGCCGGGTTCGAGGAGAGGGGCGAAGCTGGCCTCCCGGGAGAAAAGCCTCCAGGAGGATAGCATAGAGAGAAGGCTACACACGGCAGATCGTACTTCAGCAGACGCTTCGGATGACTCGATCGCAGCCATCACGGATTCGATGCTGAACGACTCATTGCCAGAGATGGCACCGACAAGCGCTGAACCGTGAGGACTCAGCGGGTCGATCCCCAGCAGTTCGCAGTAGTCATATACGGATAGAGAGCCGGTGGGGATTTCAAAGGGCAACGTGCCGGGGGGCATGCCAGGGAGAAATGACGTAGGAGCGAATACCTTGATGTCGATGCCATCGGGCTTCAGCTCGTGGTAGCTATCGTCTACAGGAGTGCCCATGCAGCCGAAGATACCCATAGTATCCACGACTATGACAGAGAAGTTCTTACGCACTGCCTCGGGCAGGCCGGCGAACTCTTCGATGAGCACGCCCATGGTGTAGGACTTGCCGTAGCCACGCTTGCCGCAGATCACTATTGCGTGGGGCTTTCGGACGTCCAGCAGGACAGGGGCGCCTGAGGAGCCGTCGAGGGCCAGGTAGCGGCCGATGAAGAGTGCGGAATGCACACCGGCCGTGTTGCCGAGCAGGTAGTGACGATCGGCGTCATTCATACTTATTTTCAACTAATTGCAATTTTATATAGATTGTGGTTCAATCGAACTTGCCAGGTCCGATTAAACCGGACTCCCGATTACTAATATGATCGCACAATTACCCGGCCGGACAGCTTTTTCCCGCTTTCCGCCTGTCTTCGAACATCGTGTTCAGGCCCTTGCCATCTCTGCAGCGGTCATGCTTTTCCCGGGGGACATCGAGTTGATGATGGCGTCACAGAAGAAGCCCAGGTCAGAAGGCTGCCGGGAGAAGATGTACTGCTGGCTGGTGACCACCGGCCGGTCGATATACTTAGCTCCGGCGTCCTCGATGTCCACCTTGAGCGATTTCCAGCCGGTGGCATCTTTGCCTTTCAGCAGGCGGGCTGTGATCAGGATCTGGGGTCCGTGGCAGACCGCCGCGATAGTTTTCCCGGTTCGGTCGAAGTCCTGTACGAACTTGATCACCTCAGGATATATGCGCAAGTGGTCGGGGCTACCCCCTCCGGGAATTATTAGCGCATCGTAGTCATCTGGCCGTAAGTCCTTGATCTCGGCCTCGGTGGTGGCTGGCAGGCCATATTTTCCCTTGATAGTTTTACCCTTCCGGATACCGGCCAGCGTCACGTCTGCACAGGTCTCATACTTCAGGCGGTACAGCGGGTACATGAGCTCCGTGTCCTCGAAGCCATCGTCTGCGATTATGACAATTTTCTTGCCCTTAAGCTCATTCATCTCTACACCTGATCAGGGATTTTGGCCGCGTGTATATGAAAAGTCCCGGTGGTAAACGCGCTTGCAAACATATTTATCCCATGATGATGACTTATTTACACTATGGTGTAAATATGTTTGACGGGGCTCTCTTAGTTCGCCGAATACTGGGCCTTGCCACGGGTGCCGATGGAAGCAAGCATCCCTGCGAAGCACGTACGAAAGCAGGCATCGGAGGGACCGAGGTGATCATCAACTGTACCATGTGCCTGCATGGCAGATCATCGATGGACGATCCCGAATGCAGGGAAGGAATCCTGACCACGCTGGCAGGGAAGGGCTGTATCGAACGACTGCAGCTGGAGCGGGATTTTGTGAGGGAATATGCCCACGTGTCTCTGCAAGCCATCCTTTGCATGTCGGCTTTTTGCGAGAATGTAAAGCTTCAGTCGAGTGCTTTTTCGAAGTTCGGGTGTGGCTGCTGCGATGAGAGGCGGGAAAACGAGATGGCGAGGATCTCTGCGCTCGCTTACCGGGACCCGCTGGATGCTTCCCGGGAGATCAAAAATATTTATGCCGAAAGCTTTGAGGCAGGTGGCAAGGTGTCCTGTGGCCCCTGCGTGGACCGATATGCGTCGTTCATCGGTGACCTCGCGGTGATGTCGAGAGAAATCGAGGGCATCAGCTATGCAGGGATCGTACCGTATATCCGACCACGTTTCTCAAGATCGCGCATACTGGCAGAGCCTCCCGATGGTTCTGCCTTTTTAAGATCTTACGATGTAGAAGGGTGTGACGGGCTGTCTCCCCTACTCCACATTTCCCTGTACCGGCTGCCGGACAGCCTGGAAAAGCTTTATTTTGTGGTCCCCTGGGAATATGCCATGGACGGGAAAGACCTGTCCCTGATCGTCACCGCCCGGGAACGCCTGCTCAGGCAAAGGCCATATGACGACGGGTTTATGGACCCCGAAGGAGCCCGGGCTTTCTTTACCCGGCAGGCACGGGAGTCACTGGTAGAAGTGGCCAGAGAAGCTGGCGTGTACCTGGAACGACCCCGGCTGGAGAGGCTCTCACGATCATTTGTCAAATATACGTCAGGACTGGGCATCATAGAAGATCTGCTCAGCGATCCCCACATTCAGGACGTGTACGTGAATGCCCCGGTAGGAGCGACCTCGCTTCACATCGTAGTAGACGGGGAGGAGTGCGCTAGCAACGTTTACCTCTCCGAAAGCGACGTGGACTCGATGATCTCCAGGCTCCGTGCGATATCCGGCCGACCTTTCTCGGAGGCAAGCCCGGTGCTTGACATGGACCTGGGTCAGTTCCACACCAGAGTATCGGTCATCGGAAACCCCCTCACAAAAGGGCTCGCCTACGCGTTCCGCAGGCACAAGAAGACGCCCTGGACTCTGCCACAGCTGGTGAGCAAAAAAATGATTTCACCCTACGCCGCAGGCTTACTATCCGTGCTGGTGGACGGCCAGTCTTCTCTGCTGATCACCGGCTCCCGGGGAGCTGGAAAAACTTCACTGCTCAGCGCCCTTATGCTGGAGATATCCAGGAGCTATCGCATTCTAACCATAGAGGACACGCCGGAGCTGCCCATCGAGGACATGCAGAGACATGGATGGAAGGTACAGGGAATCGGCACAAGGGCAGCGGTATCCGGCTCTGAGGCAGAGTTCCGGGCGTCAGACGCCCTCCGAGCAGCGCTAAGGCTTGGGGATTCGGCGATCGTACTGGGAGAGGTCCGGGGTACGGAAGCCCGTTCGCTCTATGAGGCGATGCGCGTGGGGGCGTCTGGTAACTCGGTGATGGGCACCATCCACGGCGCCTCATGCAGGGATGTGTATGAGCGGGTAGTCCACGACATAGGTGTCCCTCCCGCTTCGTTCAGGGCCACTGATGTGGTCGCAGTCTGTTCTACTGTCCGGCCGGGCGGCAGTGTCACGAGGGAACGACGGGTGACACAGGTAGCGGAAATCGTTAAAAGAGGAGTAGACGACGACCCGGATAGCACCTTCAGCGATTTGCTGCGCTATAGCGCAGAGGCAGACTCGCTGAGCCCGACTGATCGGATAGATACGGGACGATCTGAAGCGCTGCAGGCCATATCCTGGCGGTGGGGGCTATCGCTGGAAGAGGTTTGTTCAGGCGTAAGGGCACGTGGAGAGATGATGAAGGCAGTGGCAAGTGCCGGAGAAATGTGGCCCTCTACCATGGAAGCAGCATTGTATGCCCGCTGCGTGGACAAGTACCGCGCTTGCTGCGAAGCCGTACGAAGAGAGCACGGCACAATAGATTATGACGAGGCATTGTACTCGTGGCGGCAATGGCTGGCAAAAGTGAGCCGGGAGAGCCCGTGAGCGCTACAAGAGGGCTTTTCCCGCAGGCCTGCGGGGAGTCATTCAGGATCCTCGGCCGCGCCATAGGCAGGGAACGCCTTGTTTCCTACGCCGGAAAGAGCACCAGCCGGGAAATGACAGAAGCACTGGCTTTTACGGGCATGGAAACTGATGCGGTCGGAGTAATATCATTAGCGATCATGGTTGCGGCCGTTTCCTTTAGTCTTGTCGTAGTCACTGGCCTGGCGGCGTTGACCGCCGGCCTGCTGGACGGACTCACCGCCAGCATCCTGGTCGTTTGTGCCGGAGTGCTGCCCGTGGTATCGTTTGTTTTCGTGGGGGAGTACCCTAAAAGGGTCGCTTATTACACCCGGGTGCATTCCCTGGGAGATATGCCAGAGGTGATCAGCTATATCGTCATGTCCATGAAGCTGAACCCAAACATGGAGCGGTCACTGCGTTTCACGGTGAAAAACTCCCGGCGGCAGCTGGCCCGGGACATCAGGAAGCTCATGTGGGACCTGCAGATACGGGCTTATGATGGCATGGACGACGCCCTGGAAGCGCTGGCCCGGCAAGGTGGAGATTTCAGCGACCATTTCAAGCGATCGTTGTTTATCATCAAGAGCTCGGCCAGCGAAAGAGATGTGGCCATGCGGACCATATCGCTCAACCGCGCCCTTCAGGTGGTACTGGACGGCACCCGTTCCCTGATGAGCACATTCTCCTCAACGTTACATTCCCCGACACTGATCCTCTACTCGATCTTTGTGATGGTGCCCCTGGCGCTGGTAGCCATGCTGCCGGCTGCGGCCGTTGTAGGCATCAGGGTGAATGCAGTGCAGATGTTCTTACTATACGACATCGCGTTCCCGATGGTAACACTGGTGTACGCTCACAGTATCCTGATGAAGCGCCCCGCGGCATTTGCCCCGCCGGACATACCCGTAGATCATCCTGAAGCAGCCCGGACGCCGAAATGGAGATGGGCTTTGATAAGCATAGTAAGTGGAGTCTTGATAGCGAGCCTCACCGTGCTGCTGCCGGTTGACATACTCCCGTTCCCCCGCACAACCCTCGCCCTCTGGGGGGTTGCCGCAGCAATTTCAGTCTACTGCTACTGTGTCTACCGGCCTTACAAAGTCATCAGGGACAGGATAGTGGCAATGGAGGGTGAATTCGCCGATTCGCTGTTTGTACTGGGGCGAAGGATTTCCGAGGGCAGGTCCCCGGAGGAGGCGTTCGCTTATACCGCCAGGATCGTGACAGGTACAGCGATCGGAAAAGCGTATGCCAGAGCAGCCTATAACATCCGCAGCCTTAGAACGACGCTCGGCGAAGCAGTGCTTGATCCTGACTACGGAGCCTTCTCAGACGTCTACTCAGACAGAATCCGGGCCACGATCAACATGCTGGTAGAAACCTCGGGCATGAGCGGGGAAGTGGCAGGCACGTCTGTCATCGTCCTCGCCGATCATCTCAAGGAGCTGCAGGCGATCGAGAACGACATCAGAAAAATGCTATTCACCATGACCAGCATGCTCAGGACAACCTGCATCGCCTTCGCCCCATTCATAGGAGGCGTGACCCTCGCCCTCTCGGGAGCCGTCACCGCCGTCATAGCCACGACGGCAAAGGACCTGCAGACCATGCCGGAAGAAGCCAAGGCCTACTTTCCCATGGTACCCCAGCTTACGACCCCACTGGTCTCCGAGGAAGAATTCATGCTAATCATCGGCCTCTACATAGTCTTCCTCGTGATCATCCTGCTCCGCTTCGTCAGCGGCATCGAACACGGGGACGATGAGTACGAGTTCATGTACAGCGTGGGGACGACACTACCGATCTCAGTGGCGGTGTTCACCGTGACCACGGTGATCTCTGGCATCATGTTCAACGGGATGATCTGATCTTTAAGCTTGTTTTCACTTGAATGAAAATTTTAAATACCATGCCTGAATACTTATTTTCAATAATTTGCAAGTGATCTGTATGAGGAAGAAGGGATTCTTAAATGATGAGGACGGCGTAGAAGGCCTCCCGGTTCGGCTGATCGTGGTACTGGTCATCGGAGTAATAGCACTGGCGGCCATGGTGTCAGCCCTGAACGGCTTCAAGCCCCAGAAAACAATGAGCGCCTCGGTGATCGAGGTAAGCGGCAAGGAAGGCAACATGCTGACAATAGAACAGGCCGGGTTTGGCACGGTCAACCGTTCCTGGACCTGCAAGGTCAAAGTGACGGATTCAAACGGTGACCCGGTGGACGGGGCCAGCGTGGTGATGTACGGCCTGGGCGGCGCCGGATCGGATAAAACCAACAAGACCGGCGGGGCTTATCTGACTAAGACCAACGATGTGGTGCTGAATTCCAACCAGAACTCCGGGTACATGACCATGGAAGTCACCGCACCCGGGTACAGCTCGTATAAAAACGAGAACGCACTCGTCGTCGTTCGAGCCGACTAGCTGAAAATATACACAATTGCAGAAACAGTTATGGACTGCTGGACCCAGTATAAAAAAGTGGGATTATTAGAACGAGTAGGTACTAATAATCTCCCCTGTATTTGCATCTATGACAACTTCTCCGCCCTGGTCAATTCTATTAATAGGTTGCCCTATGATATGTACAACCCATGCCACAGTTTGTGAGCCATCATGTTTATAGAATATTTTTAATGAAGCTTCGCTGTTTGTTACAATGATATTGTTAAACTGGCCCGCTGCCTTAGTTATTGCCTGGTTATTAGGAATCTTCGATTCGAGCTTAACCTTGGTCGACTTTTTTATGCAAGCATACGAGATCACTTCCCCTGTAGCCGAGTCAATGCATACGCGAGTTGCATTTGGCGTCAAAATGCCATTTAAGGTCTGGCCCCAAACAAACTCGTACTCGCTACCGGCAGTACCATGATCAACGAGATCCGCTTTAATCAAACTCATGTTTTCGATGGTGGAAAATTTGGAATCGTGTTTTTCAATGAAGTCTCTTGCAATGCTTTCTGCTTGATTCTGAGATAATTTGTTGGTCGAATTATTTCCCGTGCTCACTGTGTTTAGATAAGTTGCGCCATCCACTTCTCCGGTGTTTATATCTACATAGTAGATCGCATCATCGCTTCTCATTTCATAATAATCGCCATGAGGCGCTGTCATTTTCTGCTTGAAACTTACTTTTTCATCTGATTTGCCTGAAAATTTTTTAATTTTATCCTTAGCCAGGTCAATATTAGCCTGATTATCGTCAGCAATACTAGTATTATCCATAATTGTCTGGGCATGAGCCCCATTTACAGGTTCCGAAAAAACTCCTGTATAAACTACGGCTCCGATGATTAACAAGCCAATTAATACGCCTGTTAAGGAGATTAAAGTCTTTTTCATATATAATCACCTTAATGGTAGATAACTTGATTTGCATTTCCTGAGGTCGTCCAGCAATTCATATACCCCATATCCTGATGACATACCCAGGTCCACGTGTTGGCATTTTGGGCGGAAGAGCTTACACCCCAGTATCGCATGCAGTCCCAATACCTGTCCATCCAGGTTCCAGCCATGGGGTAATACTGAGGATCGTTCCATGCGAGGACACATTTAATTCCTTGATTTGTACCATCTAGAAAACATCCAAAAGAGGAATCTCTGTCAGCAGTATTACATCCGCTGTAGACTGCCAGAAGCATTTGACTTAGAGCCAGGTTCTCAATAGCAAATTGTGAATTTTTTTGAGTTATTTGATTCCCTGTAAAAGACATCAATATACCACCAGATGCATGACCTGCATAGAAGAACACGTCATCGCTTGATAAACGGTTATACGCATTATTTACTATCTCATTAGTATGTGGAGTGGCAGTATAGCCGATATCTCTTTGGAAGACAGATGCGGTATTGGCATGAGGCGTCGAAAATGGCGATAAACTATTTTGATCATAGTTATCTGCCGTCCATGCAAAAGCGTTTGCAATAGCAAACGAGCTTATTATAAATGATGCAACAAGCACCAAGAGTAATTTCCTTTTCATTATGTACCTCCTGAGATAAGCGATATAACAAGCGCTTACTAGGAGAACTTATTAGAATAGAGATAATAATTACGTAAATATTATACGTATAGTTATGTTAGTATATGCATATCAATTGATAGTCAATAATAAAACATGAATTCTATATATTTTTTATAGGAAGAATATTTACAATTCGCCTAAGTATTAGATTAAGAGTCCGGTTGACATGGGTTTAACTCGAAGAGGAATCACTGCCTTGATAATTCTATTAGTCGTTATTATAGCCTGTACCTATTACTTAACCGTCAATAATCTAAATCACACTCCTTTGCGTAAGCCGTTTTCCCCCCAGGAAAAAGAGATGATAAACATCACGCTAAGCGATGATACAGTTAAATCCCTACTTGTCAATCGTTCGTACGACATCTCAGTTGTAAACATCTCAGGGCAGTATGTTCTAATCGATGTCGATAAAAACGAGCCTATGTGGAGCTGCCTGATGGTAGGCGTGGACTCGGTAAATAACACAACGACATATGCCTATAACCTGATGTTCTATTGTCCGGGCATGAGCCATATCGACGACAGGGGTCCAGCACTGGTAAAAATTGCTACCGATAATCAGTCAGTTAAAAATATCCTATGTGATCAAATACTCAACGTTCATGACGATTATTTATATAAATCACATTTAATTTTTAACTTAAGGAATGTCACTAACCTTACTTCAGCAGAGGTATTTCCTGGCCCCTCGGGTGGATTATATATTGGCATAGATATTGATAATAATACAATCACAGGTATTGAATATTGTCCACCATATAACCAAGCAGATGTGTGGGGTAATATAGAAAATATGTCTGTAAACGCCGTATATAACAATACGCCAGCACAGAGATATGCCATGCATATTCTTGTTCAGGACCTTCAGCTCAGGAGAGCCGTTGGCATGAATGATTCGCAGATCGTCAATGATCTCGCCATGAACGGCACGTCATATGACCCAGAGACAGGCAATTTGACAATCGGGCCTCAATCGTTTTACTATAAACGTACAGGTCAATTTACATTTTCGACATCTTGGGAGTATTTAATCAAGGCAGGGGTTATCTCGAAAAGTAATAGTAGCATGATAAGGCGTGGAGATTGAATATCTCACAGCTTGTTTCGCAGCCACTCGAATCCCTCGGCCGCGCCTTCCCCGTAGCTTTTATTACAAACATAGTCGGCCTCGGCTTTCACGTCAGGTGTGGCGTTGCCCACGGCGATGGCGATGCCGGCTTCTTTGAGCATTGGCAGGTCGTTCTCCGAATCGCCCATGGCGGCGAAGTTTTCTGTCTTGAGGTTAAGTATCTCTGCTACCTTGCGCATGCCTGTTGCCTTGTTGACGCTTTTGTGCTTCAGGTGCAGGGCAAATTTTGTGTCAAGCATCTCAAGGCCGGGATAGTGTTCGGCGATCAGTTGCTTTGCTCTGTCGAGATCGATGCCTCTGCGGAAGGCGAGTTCTGATTTCCGGTAGGTCTCGTCCAGCGACTCCAGGCCGGGGAACTCTTGTGCCAGGAAATCCCTGGCTTGCCGGCATTCCTCGATGTCGGCCAGCACGAGGGCCTTTCCATCGTAGCCGTGGAGGACTACGCCGCCGTTTTCGCCGATCATAGTGTTGCTGGCGCCCAACAATTTGGAGGCGGCACGGACGAAGCAGATCACGTTACCGGTGCATAAAATTACGGGAATCGGCATCTGGCGCATGGCAGCTACCGCGTCTAAGCTGATGAGACGGCTCATGTCGGTTAAAGTGCCGTCGATGTCTACGACAATAGCTTTGATTTCAGGGAAATCGCTGGCATCACGCATGATGAATAGAAGTTGGAGGGAGAAAATGAAATAGGTGATGGTCAGTTCCCGGGATGGGCCTTGATGTAGTCTTCGATGACCTTTTTGATGCCCGCAACATCATCTATCACTGTAATGCTGTCCATCTTCCTGATCCGGTTGACATTCTCCACATCCACATCCCGGATATACAGAGTAAGGTTCTTGCCGCCGGGCAGGATGGTCTCCAGCTGGCCGGGCTTGTTGTCGGGCGGGTACAGGTAGATCGGCACTCTCGCCTTAGCTGCCTGCGATACGGAATTGGTGATCAGCGTATCGGCAATGCCGTAGGCGATCTTAGCAGTCGAGTTAGCAGTCACCGGGGCGACCAGAAACAGGTCGTAGTGCCCGGTCTGGAGCTTCCCGACCAGGAACGGCGAGTTGGAGTCGACCTCGACCCTGATATCATAAAACTCGTCCTCCAGCATTTGCCAGAGCTTGTACAGTTTCAGGACCATCTTCGCGTTCTTGGAGATGTAGATGTCGACGTTAATATTGTACTGTTTCTTTAGGTCGACCATCATGTGCGCGATCTCTTCGATCTTGTCCCCGCATCCTGTGATGCCCCATGCTATCTTAACCATTGGAATCGCCTCTCGTCTTTTCCATTAGATCGTAGAACCGTTTTGCCGTTTTCCGCACTGTTTTCAGGCCATACTCGTCAGCCGCGACGCCCTCTTTGCCTTTGTCTTGCGACCAGAGGGTGCCTCCCAGGTTTGCTCCGAAGCTGCCGCCTCCCGACGGGATCATCTCGTTGACTATATAGAAATTGTGAATGGTCTGAAGTGCGATCTCCTGGCCGCCGCTGCGATCTCCGCCTACCGCCAGGCCCATGCCGACTTTGCCCTTCAGGATCACCGGGTCTTTGGCCAGGATGGCCCGGCACCGGTCCATCAGCACCTTGGTCTGGCCACTCAGTGTGCCCTGATAGCAAGGCGTCCCCATAACGACACCGTCAGCCCAGATGATGCCCTCGTAAAACTCGGCCAGGGCGTCCTTGTGGACACAGCCTTTCTGTTCACGGAGACAGTAGTCGCAGTGTATGCAGAAACCTATGTTCTTACCCTTCACGGAGAAATAGCGGGTCTCGCAGCCTTTCTCCTTGAGAAGGTCTAAAGCGTAGTTGACCGCATAGTCGGTGCCGCCCACGCGTGGGCTGCCACAGATGCCGAAGACTTTCATAAACGCTCCCTGTACTACAGTTTTCGGATGATCGTTAAATGATAGTTATGGGCAGGGAAGCGATATAGTTTCTCTTCAGCCTTGGGCGGGATTAGTGCCCATCATACAGGGGTTGAAGCAAAACACCAAAATTAGTTACTGCCGCTTTGCTTTCACGTTCCCGGTAGTCTTATTCTGCCGCATGATCTCGCCGATCCACGCCATGACAGCCCGCTCGTCTTTACTGGATATCTTCCCTGCGTCGATGGCGCTGCCGAAAGCATCGATGGATTCCTGTACTGTAAGGAACTTTTTCTTTTCCATGCACCGGTCGATGTACAGCGGGTATATGTCATCGGTAAGGCTGTACAGCTCTCGGAAGGAAGCCATTTTCTGCATGAGTTCGGCCTTGACCGCCTCCCGGTTCTGGCCAGTCAGCCCTCTGATAAGATATGAAAAGACTGTCGCAGCCGTCTTTTCCTGTTCCAGCTTGTCCATCTCCATTTTTTATCCCTGGTTCCAATGTATTAACTATAGATTAGTTTGTATTAATACGTACTATTCCATAGACGTACTGCATTAAAGAGTTTTTGCCTGTATATTAAAACGCATTATTGTACCTCCTGCAGAACCAGATGGCATGTGGACGTGGTGGGGATCAGACATCTCCCCACCTTGAAGATATCACCCCGATGCAGAACAGCAGGATGCCGAGGGCGGTGAGAATCGCCAGGTCTACAGCTGCGTTCCCCGTATTGCCGGTGACAATAGCACTACGTAACCCGTCGTTTAAATAAGTTAACGGCGACACAGTCGCGATCGCCTGCAGGAACCAGGGCAACTGTGTAACAGGAAACAGGGACCCCGACACGAGTATCAGGGGCAGCGTGATGGTGAACGATGCCGCGCTGGCCGCGTCACCGTCTTTGACGACATTGGCGATGACCATCCCGAGCCCTACGAACACGATCGATCCGGCCAGCACCAGAAGCAGCGAGAGCAAATTGACGGCCGGGTAAATACCGAAAGCGAGCCACGCGATGGCGATCGACACGATCACCGAAGCCAGCGCCACGATCGTGCCTGAAAGGACCCGGGAGAGATTCCATTCTACGCGGGACAGTGGCGTTACCGCGAGCTTCCGCATTAACCCTGTGGACCTATAGTTCGAGATGAAGCCGACGGTGAGATCCAGTGCGGATCCCATAACAGCGATGCCTATGATTCCCGGGAACAGGAAGGCGAGATAGTTTCCACCCCGTGTAGTAACTTCATGAGAATTTAGGAGCACAGGCTCGTTTATGCCGGCGGCATCAAGGTTAAGCCCGTCGACAGCTTGCTGTACAACTGAAATGACGGACGGTGATGCAGCGTTTGACCGATCGTAGTACAGCTTCAGACTGACAGTCCCGTCCCCTGACCGGGCTTCTGCCAGCTGATTCTCGAATCCCCGGGGAATCTCGAGGTATGCGAAGATCCTACCGTCCCTGAGCATCTGGGCAAGGTCCTGCCCTGAGCGATCAGCCAGGGTGAAGGTTCCCGTCGAGTTCAGCGACTCAAGCAGTTCCCGGGATGCCGGCGACATGTCATCATCCACGTAAGAGAGCGCCACCGGTGCAGCGCTGCCGAACAGGTACCACGCCAGGACCAGGAACAGGAGCGGGAACAGGAAGGCGAAGAAGATCGACTGCCGGCTCCTGCTGAACTGTACAAGGGTATACTGAATATCTGCTATAATTTTCCTCATTCACGATACCTCACATGTCCTGTCCGTCGTTTTTCATCAGGATTCCTACCCCAGCGGCGAACAGCACCAGTGCTATGAACGCCCCTCCTAACAAATTACCTGAAGCGGTCCCCATATCACCAGTGATCATCGCGCTCCGTAGCCCGTTGTTCAGGCAGGTCAACGGAGAAAAGATCGACGCGAACTGTAGTACGACAGGCAACCGCTCCACCGGGAACAATGAGCCCGAGATGAGCATCAGCGGCAGGGTGACAGAAAATGCCACGGCATTGACTGACTTCACATCGTTCACGAAGCTGGAGACGATCATCCCGAGTCCCACGAACATGAGAGAGCCCACGATGATCAGTAAAATAGTAAAGGTGTTGAGGTCGGGGTGAATTCCGAAAACCACCCATGCGACGGTCAGGGACACCGCCACCGACATCAGCATGATCACCGTCCCATGAATGATCTTGGCCGCATTCCATTCGACCGTAGAGAGTGGGGTGGCCGAGAGCTTCTGGGACAGCCCGCTGGTCCTGTACCGGATGAGGACGCTCATCGTTTCGTTGATGGCCGTGAACATGATGCACATGCCCAGGATGCCCGGGAACAGGAAATCGATATTACTGAAGCCGGACGTCGATACGTCTTGAGAGCTCAATACCACGGCTTCGCTGGCTCCTGTCGCCTCGAGGTTGAACCGATCGACTGCCTGGCGAACTGGAGTCGGCCCGGTCTGGAATGTCGTTTCTGACCTGCTGTAAAAAAGGTTGATCACTGCACCCGGACCGCTTCCGCCCTTGGCTGCAGCCACACTATTGCCGAATCCATCAGGGATCTCAATATAGCTAGAGATAGCCCCCTCCTCCAGCATTGTTGACAGGCCCAGGCTAGATCCATCCCGGATGTCCCCCACCCCCGTAGATCTCAGCGCCTTAATGAAAGCCTCTGACGCCGGGGACCCATCGTTGTCCAGGTAGTAGATCGTCGCCGGCCCGGCCTGGTAGCCCAGCAGATAGCCCAGCACGATCAGGAACAGCCCAGGAAAAACAAGGGTAAAGAAGATCGACTGCCGGCTCCTGCAGAACTGGATCAGGCTATACTGGATATCAGTCAGCATTCTGGAGATGGACCCGGACATACGATCACCGTGATCCTGCGATCTTTTGGAAAGCTGCCATCTTGATTTTATCGTCGATCGAACCGTCATCACACGGCACCGTCTCGAGTTTCTCGCCCGTCAAATTCAAAAACACATCATCGAGGGTTGACTTTTTAACATAGAGCTCCCTGCAAGGATAGCCCCCGGCATTGATGAGCGATGCCGCCTCAGAGACAATGCTGATGCTATCTGATTCTGGCAGCTTTACCTGAACGTCGCTACCAGATATGTTGCAGCCCGGGAACGCTTCAGCCAGGCAGATCACGCCTGCTTCATTACAACCCCGGATGACCAGCAGGTTTCCGCCGCCATGCCGGTTGATCAGGTCTTCGGGGGAACCTTCGGCAATGATCTGGCCCTTGTGCAAGATGCAGATTCGGTCTGCCAGGTGGTAAGCTTCATCCATATAGTGCGTGGTGAGAAATACAGTCTTACCTTTCTCTTTCAGGGCTTTGATCGCACCCCATAGGTCCCGCCGTGCCTTAGGGTCGAGGCCAGCACTCGGCTCGTCGAGAAAGACGATTTCAGGATCATTGACCAACGCCAGCGCAATGCCGACCCGTTGCTTCTGTCCTCCCGATAGATTTTTAAAGAGGGCATTCCGCTTCTCCTCTAGTCCAAGCTCCAGGATTAGTGCGTTAATGTCGGCGTGCCTGGCGTACATTCTGGCGAAATAGTCCAGGTTCTCGTAAACCGTCAGGAGATCAAAAGCCGCAAAGCTCTGGGGAAGTACGCCAATGTTCTCCTTAATGCCAGCGTAGTTCCTGTTCGCGCCCATGAACGCATTGCCGATGCCTACACCGCTGAGAACAGTGTTACCCAGGATAGTGACCAATCCCTTGGTAGGGAGCTTTAGCAACTCCAGGATTTCCACCATAGTTGTCTTGCCCGCTCCGTTGGGGCCCAGTAAAGCGAAGATCTCGCCTTTACGAACCTCGAACGAGACGTTGTACACGGCGATTAAACCACCATACATTTTCATAAGGTGTTTTACTTCGATGACGTTCTCCAGGTCAAGGGAGTTATCAGACATGATTGAATCCTCTTTGTCCACAGACCGGAACTCGTCGATATACCCCGATTTATAGTCTTGATATCGATTGAAACTCCGGTGCTTACAGGCTGTTAACTATGCGATTATATCTATTTCAATATGTATTGAAATACAATCTATTAATACGTTTCTATTTCAATAATAACTGAAATTGATTTAGTATCTGGCAAAAAGGAGATGGAGATGCCTGCCGCAAGAAAGACACCTGCCAGAAATAAGTAGATAGATGAAAGCGGCGTTCGACTATCACTTCACCAATCGGAGTTAGACTTGGTTAGATAATCGCGGGCGATACATGCAGAAAAGAATTTAATACAAGCGCCAAGAACTACTATTCTGTTTGAGCGATATGCTGAATAGAATCACAGTAGTTTAGTGGGACTCGATTATTCATGCATGTAAAGGTGTGAAATTCACTTGACACTGGACGTCAGATGCGCAGAATGCAACGCATATTTTCCCTTATCCCGCGTAGTGCAGGACGGTAATGGGTACTACTGTAAAAAATGTCTCAAGAAGAGACGTGATTCGCTGCGCCATGAGCTCGAGTGCACAGCATATTGTATCTTTTGTAACAAAGAACTGCACAAGGAAAACTGGCATACGATAGGTGGATACCGCTATTGCACTGAATGCAGTGAAAAAGTCGGCGGCAGTAAAAAACAGGCTCCTAGTTACAAGTGCTCGGTATGTGGCGAACCGCTGAGCCTGCATGAAGTGAGATTAGTTCGTGATGGCAAAGAATTTTGTGAAAAATGCTATAGCGAAGTCTTTGACAGAGACGGAAAGGAAAAGAGGTACAAGTGTTCCCGATGCGGCCTGGAAATGAGTCGCTACGAAGTCAAAATGAAGCTGGGTGAAAACTACTGTGTAAATTGCCTAGTCAACACTAAGAATACAGATCAGCGGGCACTCGAAAAGATGGTTAAGAACATAGTTTCAGGTCAGAAAGACCTGACGAAGGAACCGTTAAAGAAAGCTCCAAAAGCGGACGATAAAGTATACGCCGAAACCGCCCAGCTATTCAAGTGCCTGGGAGACCCGTGCAGGGTAAAGATCATCGAGTCGCTGGCGGATCACAGCATGAGCGTCTTCGCATTCGTGGAGATCACAGGCTACCAGTATTCGGCAATTTCCTATCACTTAAAAATGCTAAAGGAAATGGACATTGTCGACTCGCACAGAGATGGCAATTTCCAGGTTTATTCTTTAACAGACAAAGGTACGATTGTACACGAATTCATTAAAAAGTCTATTGAGAGATAGTCCTCGATCCGTTCTGGTTTAATATACATAGATAAAAAGTTTGAATGTAGCTTTCGCTATTTGAATTTGATGTTATTAAAAGATGTATTGTGTTTGTTGGTGGGTTGGCAGCGTATTACGGTTCCCAGGGACTCGCGTACCTTA
>CAZJRS010000078.1:0-17308 GCA_964548585.1 uncultured Methanocella sp.
TGAACCTGACCGTCTGCTCTGACTACCATGCCAAGGTCGGCGAACCCGGGATGGAAACTGAAGAGTATGGGATAGATATTTCGTGGCTACTTGAGTAAAACCGCATAGCCACATTTTTACCGCAAAGGCGGTGATTGCCGTATCTTTTTTTCAAATGTTCCTCAGCAGCGATGCCACGGCTGACAGGAGGCAGATGACGCCGCCGATGGCCATGGTGATAGCGATCGTGGTGACTAGTAGCGAGTGGCTGGCATCCAGTACCGGGCCGCTGTATCCAGCGGCGCTGAACTGTATCGAGACGAGCAGTACTGCAAAAGAGGTGCCCAGGGTCATGCCCAGGTTTCTCACTGTGCTCGAGACACTCGAGGCGATACCCAGCTTGTGCCGGGGTAATGCGCTCATCAACTCTGTGTTGTTGGGGCTCTGGTAGAGCGCGCCGCCAGCTCCCAGTAGTACCATGCCCACGATCAAGGCCGGGATGCTGACTGCATAGGCAGCGAAGGCATAGATGAACATGGCCACGGTGATCACGAGCATCCCGATCGTACTGTAGTACTTCGAGTGATGCTTGTCGTAAAGCCAGCCTCCGATCGGCGACCCGATCACCATAATGATGGGGACGATCAGGAAGAACATGCCTACCTGAGCAGGCGAGAAGCCCATGACTCCCTGGAAATAGAAGGGTCCGACCACGTTCATGGTGAAGCTGCCCACGAAGTATAGCAACATGCTCAGGCAGGGTAGCGAGAACGCCTTTACCTTGAAGATATCCAGATCAAGCAAGGGTGATTTCGCTTTTCGTTCGATCAGCACGAAAGCGGCAAGCCCCGCCACGAACAGTAGGGCCATGCCGAGTACCAGCGGTGTTATCGCTGTGTTTCTCGAGATCTCGCCGAGGAGCATGACCAGGGCGACCATAGTGACGATGAGCGTCCCGGTGCCAGGCCAGTCAAAGTGCTGGAGTGCGGTTTTTAGCTCTGGCATCCGCAGGTAGACGAACGAGGCGGCGAGCAAGACGATGCCGATCGGTACGTTGATCAGGAAAATGTACTCCCAGCCAAGCGTATCTACCAGAAGGCCGCCCAGTACCGGTCCCAGGATGCTTCCCACTGCCACAGTCGAACCGATGTAGCCCATCGCCCGTCCCCTCTCGTTGACCGGGAAAGCCTGGAACAGTATCGCTCCGCTGATGCTGAACATCATGGCACCGCCGACGGCTTGCAGAATCCGGAATCCGATCAGCACGGCCAGGTTTGGCGATACCCCGCATGCCAGCGAGCTGAAAGTAAACAGCGCAATACCACCGATAAATAGTGGTGTCTTCCCCGTACGCTCTGAAATCTTGCCAAACACCAGAAGCAGGCTTGTGATCGTGAGCAGATAAGCGGTGATCACCCACTGGGAGAGGGCTACGTCTACGTTAAAGTAAGAAGTGATCGTCGGCAGGGCGATGCTTACCACGACGCCATCCACCACGGCCATCAGTATGCCGGTGAGCACTACGAACATAATCTTATATCTGTTCCTGAAGACCTGCTCCGGGATTTGATCCTGAACCGCTTGCTGCATGCTGCCTCTCTCTATGAGCTAAATACATTCAATGGTAAATAGTTTCGTATGTGCTGAATTCAAACTGTCAAAAACAGGCGTAGCAAAGCTTTCACTGAACTTCATAGGCTAGAATTTCATCCTTGCTCCTGCAAACAGAACTCGTTTATTAAAAATGGGTTTTTCAAGTAGATGCCATGAAAAATCCGATAGCCGGGATTCACTTTTGCCGGGCTTCCTGCAATACATCCTCAATTGCCGCCACCAGCTGGTCCAGTTCCCAGGACCCGTCGTAGCGTGTGCCATTGAGGTAAAACGCTGGAGTACCATTCACCCCACTTCTGACGCCTTCCATAAACCCCTCGCGAACCAAGGCTCTGTAAACATGGCTCTCTAGTTCCCTGTCAAACCTCGCCGTATCCAGATCAAGGGCTCGGGCATAGTGCTTCAGGCCTTCAATGTCCAGCTCATCCTGGTGCATGTACAACATATCGTGCATCTCCCAGAACTTACCCTGGGCCGCCGCAGCCTCTGCGGCCTCAGCTGCCTGCATGGCAAAGGGATGTGCCTGAGTCACCGGGAAATGGCGGAACACAAAACAGAGGCGATGGCCGAGCCTGTGCTGAATCTCCTTGACGATCGGGTAAGCTTGTCCACAGTAGGGGCACTGGAAATCCCCGTATTCGACCAGCACAGCAGGAGCATTTTCCGGTCCCTGCCTGTGATCCCGGCCATCGACCGGGCGAACCAGCTTCGGCGGCTCATACTGTAGGTGCAACTTTACCACCTCTTGCCCTTAAACCTTCCAGGGCTTTGAGAATTCCATCAGCGCCGGGATTAACGTTCAGTGGCGACACGTAGCTCCACCAGACAATCCCTTCCGGATCGACCACGAAAAGTGCCCTGTCACTTATCCCCTCCTTCTCTCGATATACGCCATAGGCACGGGAGACTGCTCCCTTGGGCTCAAAGTCTGCGAGCAGCGGGAAATGCAGGTTTTTCTCCCGGGAAAAGGCTTGATGACACCAGACACCATCGACCGAAATGCCCAGCATCACGGCATTGTACCGCCGGAACTCGGGGAGCAGCTCGTTAAACAGGGCAAGCTCGGGTGTACAAACCGGACTAAAATCAGCGGGGTAAAAGGCAATAATCACAGGCTTACCGCGAAAGTCACCGAGCCTCACAATCTTATCCTTTCCGGCGCATAAGGCAAAATCCGGCGCCCGGGTAGCCGGGCTCAATGGCCTTGACACCATCTCCGACGAGTCTTTCTTCGCAGCCGAACTGTCAACATCCTTCATCGATGATGATCAGCCGTCCGAGACAAACAAATTATAGCCTATTTTTCGCGTCTTTTCTTGCTGGTGCCGGGCGGGAAAAACAGTTGCTATTGGTGAGTGTGAAAGATTTTTGTGAAAGGAGTTGTTTATAACGGGTGTCTGGGGACTTTTTTTTAAAAAGCTCCCCTCGCGACCTCTCAAAAACATCGCTTAAAAAATGCCCTTCGGGCTTGATCTCCTATCGAGAGTCAATGGAGCCTTTTTGGAAAAGGCTCCCTGACAGACCCTTCTAAAACTTACCTTTTTAAAAATTTCTCCACAGCGAAGTCCCCGCCGCCAGGAAGGCCACGAACAACCCGGCATAGGCGATAACTGGCATGGTCAGCCTGACCTCGCGAGCCAGCTCCCGGAGCAGCATGACCAGCGAGACCATGAACACGACCAGCGTGGCTGCGCCGAACCAGTCTATGTTGAGGCTGACGGACCGCTTTTCGCTGATCTTCAGGTACTTCCACGCGGCCGCAAGCAAGACTATACCTATGGGGACGTTGATAAGGAAAATGTACTCCCCGCCCATCGCATAGACCAGGAACCCTCCCAGCACCGGGCCCGTGATGCTGGCAATGGCTATGGTTGCCCCGAGGAACCCCATAGCCCTTCCGCGTTCTACAGGGGTGAAGGCCTGGAAGATCATGCCGCCGCTGCCTCCGAAGCCGATGGCGCCTCCCACTGCATGGATAACGCGGAAGACGATCAGCTGTGTCATGTCTGCTGAGAGACCGCAGGCCAGCGATCCTGCGGTGAAGACCAGGTTATCCACGTAGTCGGTGACCGTGCTCTTGGACATGCCGTTCAGCTTCGCCAGGTCCTGCATGCGCATCCGGTAGTGGGACTACGAATACAGGATCGATGCCGCGATGAAAGACATGTCGCACTCTTTGCCCTCCATATATCCTGAAATAATCCTGTAAAAGACTTTATTATTCGTAAAAGTATTTTACATAATTTCTACTTTCATTAAAAATTTCTTCTTAAAAAGCATGAGTTTAAATAATTACAGTGTTATCAAGATACAGCCGATATTTATTCAATCAAATGGGGGATCATATGGCGCATCGGGTGAATATGGGTCTGATCTTTGGGGGACCTTCAGAAGAGCGTGGAATTTCTCTAAATTCTGCACGTACGGTCTGGGACCATTTAACTCCTCTTGGTTGGGACATAAAATTATACTATTGCGATCGTAAAGAAAACTTTCATCGACTGTTCAATGAGGCCCCTCTATATTCAAATACTCCCCTTGACTTTGATTTTAAGTTAGATCGTATCAGTGCCCCACTAAATCGATCTGAGTTTATACAAGAATGCAAAAAGGATATCGATATTGTATTTCCGGTGATACACGGCGAGTTTGGAGAAGACGGGGATCTACAATTGCTATTAGAGGAAAATCACATTCCTTTTGTTGGTTCTTCTTCTCGATCATGTCGCCGTATGTTTAATAAGATCAAAGCAAAGAAAGAAATGGAAGAAAACCGTTTCGCAACACTTCCATATTGTTGCTTCAGTAAAAAAGATGATATTACTGAAAATAAAATAAAAAAATTTTTTAGTAATATACAGGATAAAGATTTTAGTAAACATATAGTTAAAAATAAATTTGTTGTTAAACCATCCACAGGCGGATCCAGTATCGGCATACATACTGCAAAAACACCAGGTGAAGCGGCAGAATACGCGAAGGAAATTTTTGATAAAGGGTATGGCAAGGAGGCGATGATTGAGCCTTTCTGTAAAGGTCGTGAATTCACTGTTATTGTCCTTGAAAACAAGGGCAATCCAGTGCCTCTTATTCCGACAGAAATTAGACTGTTTGGGGGCGATATTTTTACTTATAGGACCAAATATTTGCCTTCACGCCATGTTGAGTACCATTGCCCACCTCGCTTTAACGATGTGGCAATCAGTAAAATTAGAAAATTTGCAGAAAAATTATTTAAGCATTTTGATATGCACGATTTCGCACGCATAGATGGATGGCTTTTGAACGATGGTACAGTTATTTTTTCGGATTTTAATCCAATTTCTGGCATGGAACAGGATAGCGACATGTTTATTCAAGGAAGTCGCTTCGGATTTACTCACTGTGATATACTAAATTACATTGTTACTCATGCCATCCGACGCGAATATACCTCAAAACGCGAAGATTTGTTAAATTATAGCAAGCCTCAAGGTATAATTGAAGATATTAGCAAAATAGAGTTTAAACCTTACAATGAGCCTCATAAAACTAAAAACGTTCGTGTTCTATTCGGTGGTGAAACTTCTGAACGTCAGATATCGGTAATGTCTGGAACGAATGTCTGGCTTAAGTTATTTTACCATGATAACTATGATCCATGTCCATATATTATTTCGCCGATGAAAGATGATTTTAAAATAGAACAATGTCAACGTGATATGCTCAAAAAGGATTATAACATTAATGATGAACATTTACAGGATATTTTATTAAAATGTGAAGTATGGAGATTGCCATATAGCTTCACACTAAATTACACAGTTGAAGAAATTTTATCAAATTGTGAAAATGCATCAAATATTATTAGTAGACTCGATCCTCATAATATTCTTATATCAAAAATTCATGAAATGTTAGAGTTACCACCATCGTTCGCTACCAGGGCATTAAATCAGCCCTCTCGAATGAGTCTATTAGATTTTTGTAAAACGGCAAAGGATACCGGTGACTTTGTCTTTAATGCACTACATGGTGGATATGGAGAAAATGGAGACATCCAGACCATCTTTAACCACTTTAATATTGCATACAATGGTTCCGGCCCCGAAGTTTCACGTATTTGTATGGACAAATATGATACATGGGAAATAATTCATTCAAATAATCATAAGCTGCTAGATTCTGCGAAAAAACATAAATTTTATAGCAATACGCAAGATACCGATATTTGGGCAACTGCCTGCGGAAAAATTGGAACTAGTGTAAAAGATACTTTGATTATTAAACCTTTGTCTGATGGGTGTTCGACGGGCGTCCTTAAATTAAAAAATCCAGATGATTTAAAAAAATATTTGAGAGCGATAGCACAAGGTCAAACAGCGTTGTCCTATATAAATGAGTCAGGCAAATATTGTATAATTGAGTTACCGAAAAATACAAACGGATTAAAATTTATCATTGAACAATATATAAACACTGATAAAATAGAGGTTAATAAAGATAATGAATTAGTTTACATACGGGATGAGAAAAAAGATCAAGGATGGATCGAATTAACGGTAGGCTATATAGAGAAATTACCAAATGAGAATAAGCGCGAAGTAATGACGCCCAGTATCACTTTATTAAAGAACGATAGCGAAGCAGTTTTATCAATTGAAGATAAATTTATGGGTGGTACAGGGGTTAACATTACACCGCCTAATGTACTAGTATTAATTAATGAAAAAGGTAAAAATCAAAGTTTTGAAACTATAGAAATTATTTCGGATAACCAGAAGGATAAAATCCAGAAAGACATAAAACAAGTCGTACAAAATTTGGGTATCCGAGGTTACGCTCGCATCGATATTTTCTTTAATAGAATTACGGATCAAACTATTATAATTGAAGCCAATACCCTGCCTGGTTTATCTCCCTCAACTGTACTCTTTCAACAGGCATGCCAAGAGAATTACTCTCCACAAGAATTTTTATCCAAAATAATTGAATTAGGGATCAATCGTTGTAAATCAATAAATAATAATACGACAAGTACATATAACAATGGAATTCTGGTAAAATGAGTCTCGATTATAGCCATGCCATAATGTCGGATAACACATTCCCAGATATGACTTACGATAAGTTTTATAATAAAAATACTAACGTTTTGGACTTGTCTAATCGAGAATTATTGGAACTTTCACCTAATAGTATCTCAAAATTTGTCAATTGTAAAATTTTAAAACTAAGCAGAAATAGGCTAAGTTCTATCCCTAAAGAAATCAGTTGTTTACGCAACTTATCGAAAATATACCTCGATGATAACTTGTTTTCAGAATTTCCCGAAGAACTCTGTGAATTAAAGACCCTGAAAAAAATCGATATTAGCGGGAATATATTAACGGCACTCCCACAAAATATTTCCAAACTGACTGAATTAGTTTATCTAAAATTAAGTAAAAACAAATTAACAGTTCTTCCTGATGAAATATCAAATCTAAATCACTTAAAAATATTGAAATTGAATGAGAATTTGCTATCAGATTTTCCGCTGGCAGTTTTAAAATGTAATGAATTAATATATATAGACTTAAGTAGAAACGACATTTCTAAAATAAAAATAGAATCACATAATAATCTAAATAAACTGAAAGTTTTAAACCTAAACGAAAATAATTTATCGAGTATACAAAAGTTGGTACCTCATATTTGTAATTTAAAAGTATTAAAGTTAAACCGGAATAACTTTTACCTGTTCCCTAATGAAATATTGATATTAACTCAACTAGAATATCTGGATTTAAGTGAAAACTATTTAAAATCGGCGGACGTCTCAAATCTCACTAGATTGAGAGGACTACATCTAGATGGTAATGGCCTATCCTCACTTCCAGAAAAAATTGACCACCTAAAAAAAATTAGGACCTTATCAATTAATGGAAATGAATTATCTGATCTTGACGAGAAAATTTCTGAAATACATAACACATTAAAAATTTTACATTTAAAAGGCAATAAATTTCGTTATATCCCAAAAATAATTTATGATTTGAATAATTTAATACATCTAAATCTTAGTAATAATGAAATTTCAAGAGTTGACGATGGAATTATTAATTTGAAGAATCTAGTTACGTTAAGATTGGGTGGAAACGAATTATCGTCAGATATTGCTCCCGTCTCAAAGCTAAAACGACTTAAATATCTTGATATAAGTCGAAATGAGATTGGTGATTTGCCCGGAGACTTTTTATCTTTAAGGGAGTTACAATACTTGGATATTGGTGACAATAAATTAAACATTTTTCCCAAAGCTGTTTTATCATTGAGTAATCTTCGACAATTAAATTTACGAAGAAATAATATACCTAATCTCCCTATAGAAATCAAAAATCTGAAAGAAAAATTAATTAAATTGGATCTCAGATATAATAAATTAGAAGACCTTCCACAAGAAATCATAGAACTAGAAAAACTAACGACTCTGTATATAAACAGTAAATCATTTAATACTTATCCAAAAATTCTTGATCAATTAAAAAATGTTGATATTGATATTGACGAAAAAGAATTTTCCAAAGATCAAAGCGTTAAATTTGATGATAGTATAAAAAATTTAATAAATACTGCACTTAGTATTTGTAGGACAATCCGTGACTGTAATGGCATTAATCCTGAATTAAAAGAAAATATAGAGGATATTATTAAAAACTTAACTACGATCTCTCAATCTTCTCGAATTTTTGATATCAACATAGATCAAATAATAAAAAATATAAATAAAATACAATCCATACTAACTAAGGAAAACTGGGATGGGGCTATAGAATTGTCACCTTTAGATTATTCTGGATCTCAAGAAAACGTCCTACAAAAAATAATAGCCGCATTAAACATCATTTCACACAAATATCCGAAAACCGAAATAATTGACATTAAGGAACTAGGATTGAAGGGTAAGACAAAACCATCTTTATTTGTTAGATCGATATTAAATATACTTTCATTAATAAAGTCTGCACCTACAATAGTTTGGAATAATATAAAAAGATTTGATGCTCAATTTCTTATAATATGTGCATCGACTATCATTTTTTGTGCTACAACAATTTTCGGTATAGTACGCGATCCAACGTGGGAATCAAATATAATTAATAAATTTATACTATCTATATCCATCATAATTCTCATACTCTCCTTCATATGTATAATTATAATATTAAATATAATTAAAAAATAAAATAAAAAAATAAATAATGCTTTTATAATTACTTCCGAGGCATTTGATTATGTCAGCTGTGAAAGCATTTTAAGTGGATACCGGCTCAAACTCCCTTTGAATTCCCATTCGTAAGCGATATACTGGCCAATGTGATCACACGGCGCTTTACCCCTAAATCGACCAGTTTTGATAAAAATGCCTGTGGGTATATTGGAGGTAGTTCTGCAAGCGCCTGATGGTATATGACCGTTGATGGCGTCAAACCTGGAAGAGTATTGGCCTCGATAAGCATTGTCTGATTACTCTTGGTATTGAAAAATATATCAATACGTGCGTAACCTTGAATGTCCAGAGCTTTTGCAGCCTTCTCGATCTTAGCCTTAATGAGATCTATCTGCTTCATAGAAATTATCGAGTCTGGCGGGGGAGTCAGGTTCACCCCAGTACCACCCTGGAATTTTTCCTCCAGTGACAGGACATTTGACTGAGCTATCGTAATGCTCGGCGACAGCGCATGATAAATCCCTTCATCTTCCAAAACACCAACTGTCAGCTCAATCCAGCCTGTTTTTAGCTTATAGACCAACTCGAGACCAGAGACACAAATATCGTCAGTAACGATAAATGGTTCGAGAATCGCATTTTCTATCTTCTCCGGTAACTCGATCACTGTCGGTTGACAAGCAAGCGTGTTCGCTGTCAGCGAGGTTTTTCCTTGATCTATTGCCTCCAAATACAATTCAAGGTCCTTCGCCGACCTCACCCTCACAACTCCTGCTGAACACCCGTCAGCTTGCGGCTTAATTAGTATGTCTGAGGTTTTCAGAGCCTGGATAGCATCATTCCAAATTTTTTCAGGGTTTTCCGCATGTCTGGCCGGTATGAGAAATTTAGGTGCAGAAATCAATAGCGGATCATGCAGATTAGATATAACTTTACCAGTCATGTACTTGTCCATGCACAGTTTTGAAGCTTTCTCATCTGAGCCGTTATAAGCCAACATATATCTATTGAGTATGGCTTGCACTCTTCCATCTTCACCTTCACCGCCATGCAGAGCAATAAACACAAAGGCATTTTCAGCAGTCGCCTCTTTACAGAACTGATCAAAACTCATACGGCGTGGCTTAGTCAACGCGTTTATAACCAGAGAAGGCAAGCCTAACTGCTCTAATATTGGGGGCACTATTACCTTAAGCCTTAAGAAAACGGTTTCGGATTCAGTACAATGTTTATGTATTTCTTCAACCGTGTGATCGAGCGAAAAACTGTAGGGTAGTTCCCAAACATCATGGTTTGGCGCAAGTAAATAGGGCGAAGGTAAATAATTCTCTGCGTAGGACAGCTTTAGCCAGACATTCGTGCCGGACATTAGAGAAACCTGGCGCTCAGCCGTTTCGCCACCAAAAAGAACGCGAACTTTCTTGGACCCAGGATGATTCGCCAAAATTTTGACCGAACAATCGATTCCATAGCGTCGTGCAGCATGCGAAACTACATACCGCAGCATCTCGGAGTGACTTAAGCCCACTCGACTGCCTTGGATGAACAGATAACTGTTCTGTTCCATGCCCGAAATAGGATTGATATCGGTGAAATATAGTTGTTTGTCGTCAGAAATCCTGCCATCGACGCGGCAAAAATCCCGCATGTCGAAAAGCTTGAACAAACGTTCGACCGATCTTCTGATCAGTTCCACAACCTCGTCGGAGAACCGTGGCGGACAATGATTTTCGATGCTGCGGGACGGCAGATATTTGCTGCGATATGTGAACAGCTCGCCGTCTTTCAGTTCGATCTCGGTCGGGATGAGCGCAACAGGCTCATTATTACCGTTTTGCAGGATAATAACCGTGAATTCTCTGCCTTTACAGAAAGGCTCGATCATTGCCTTGCCGCCAAGCTTGTGTGTTAATATGTACTCAGCGTGCGTCACTGCTTCCTGTGGCGTCTCGGCTATCGCTACCCCTATACTGGACCCACCCGAGGAGGGTTTCACCACAAGTCGTTCTGCACCTTTATTGTTGAAAAAGTCCGTCACTTTCCGTAGCCGAACATCTTGTGTATCGTTCTCCTCGATATAACAGTTCGGCAACGTTGAAAAGCCCATATCCCCCATGTTACGGTTGGCCGTCAATTTGTCGAACATCCTGCGGCACGAGTCGGAAGAAGAACCGACAAAGGGAATCCCATTACTCTCAAGCAACTCCTGTAGCTTACCGTCTTCCCCGAACTCACCATGGATGACAGGAAAGACGATGTCCGTTTTCCGGAAGGCCTCGATGAGTTCACTCTCTGACAGCGGCCTCGCCGTGTTGGCTAGCTTGAAATCAAAGTCGGAAGGAGTGTTGGAATATAGCTGCGCCTGAGACAGTTGATAAAAGTGAAGATTGGGATCGCAGTAGAACGGAATCACTTCCCATCCGAGTGGCGTGAGATGATCCATCGCCGAACGCGCCGAATTCAGGGAAACTCCTCGCTCCTGCGAAGGCCCGCCGCAGATAATACCTATGCGAATAATGAATACCTCCTCAAACAAAGAATTTGGTCATATTGAGTAGCTTCTTTATATATTCTCGCTCATCATTATATAAACGTCTATAATAAGGTAATCGTTCGATCATCGAACTTAAACGATAGGAAGTGCATAGGACCACGTATTCCCCATCCTTTAGCGTGGGGATGATGTGAATCCTCACAGGGCTGGGATCGCTTATCTGGTGATAAGCTGACTTATGCGATTTATTGTCAGGCCGGGTCGCTAATCTTTAGTAGGGACCGGTTTAGTTTTCCATGATTGAGGTCGGGTCGCTAATCTTGGCAACGGTTGGGGTGCATCTAACCAGTGCATCCCCTTGCATACACCGGTTAAAACTATGGGCGAGCCGCAAGTTACTTTGATATTAAAACCAACAATAGACAGTTTTTATTGAGGCTTTATACTAAAAAAGTCAAGCGCCCCCACGGGGATTCGAACCCCGGTCTAGAGCTTCGGAGGCTCCAAGGATGTCCACTACCCTATAGGGGCATTTTAACGATCACTAATGCACGCTCTATGATATAAACTTTGAGTTTTCAGGCGAGTCTCATCTTTCGATAAAGCTTATCTATCTCTAACCTGATAGGCTATGCATAAAAGGGGGCAAACGTCTGGACCCATCATCTTTTGCGAAAAAACATCTCACCTGGGAATTGGCATTCATCGCGATCCTCCTGCTTTTCATAATCTCTGGCATGGCTATAAAACTCTACCAGTCGGCAAACCAGGAGCTGAACAGTGACACAGTCGGTATGGGTCTGGAATCGATGGAGATCTGGAAGCACCAGAACTACTTACTGTCCGGTTACCATGTGACTGCCGCGGATACTTTCTTCTTTACCGAGCTTCTTCCATTTCAGCTTGTGCCTCAGATACTTACCAACTATAACCCTCTCACGCTTAAACTGGTCAGTTTCGTTATCTTCATATTGGTTGTCCTCGTGCTTGCCATCATTGTATTTTTCGTCACTGGTAGCAGGATATCTGCGCTGGTCTTTGCCGCGCTCGCGGCTAACCTGCCGGCGGAAGGATACTGGGCTCTCGCAATGCCCACGACGCACAACGCTACGATCTTATTCGGAGGATTGATTCTCTTGCTCTTGCTCGTATTGGGCCGGAATCAGGAGAGGCTCGAAACAAAGGTCGAAAAGCATAAAAAGAAAGTTACACCAGCCAATATGCCTTGGCAGTATATCGTCGCTATAGCTATCCTCGTCTTCATGGCAGTGTTTTCGGATACGATCATCATCGTATGGTTCCTCATCCCCTACGTTCTGGCATATGTGCTCCTCTTCAAGGCAAAAAGCAAAGCTTCAAACCTGGCTATTGGACTGATGGCAGTCCTATCTGTCATCGCTTATGTGATCAAGACTTACTTGATCTCTACCTGGATCGATTTAGGGTCAGGAACGAGAATTTTATCGGATATCATCTCGGTCAATCTTCCTCTGTTCTTCAAGATTATTGCACAATTCCTTAACCAGGCGTTCTATAAATTGATTAGCGGGACTGCAGGGATCGGACCGTCAGACTACCTGTCAGCCGCCATCTTCGCCGCCCTTCTCCTGTACGCTGTGAGAAACGCCATGAGCGACCGGAAAAATTGGTTTATCTATTCCGTTCTGCTGTTCTCAATCGGTGCTATGTTTGCGGCGTTCATGGTCTCAGGCTATGCGAGAGACATGGGCGGAGCCAGGTACCTCACCTTTACCGCGCTGGCAGTTCTGATGATTATCTCAATCACTTACAACCACAAAGACAGGCTGTTCGGAGCGCTCATACTGGTATTTCTCGGGCTCTCTGCCTTAGCTTGCTTTGCCTATGTCAGTACCACCATTTTCCAGCCTAACGCCCAGGAATACGGTCTTATCGACTATCTCCAGGGCCAAGGTTTAAATTACGGCTACAGCACATACTTTGACTCTAACGTCGTCACATACCTCTCGGGAGAGGATGTAACCGTAAGGTCAGTGCTTTTCTATCCTGACCACATGCAGCCTAACGGGCTACTATCGTGCGATAGGTGGTATGAGCACGATCCTAACAAAGCCTTTATACTACTACCAAACGGCACGCTTGACGAAGGTAGTAGAAAGGTCCTATACTCGTTGGGTAGCAAGCTCAACTTCTCTGAAACCCTACACTACCAGAAATATGATATATACCCGTTTATCTCTCCAAAGCTTTAGGGCAGTGGCCAGCGAGCTGCTTAAAAATTTTTTTAACCCTATAATATTCAGAGCCCCGCTTTTCAACAGATGACAAGCGATGAACCTGTACGGTATCGTTATTCAGAAAAAAGTCGGGGTGCTGTAGGTTGTAGCAGGTGACCGTCATGTGGTGGCCCGCGCCGAAAACCGCAGGGTCTTCATATTCTACAGCCAGTATTTCGTGATGCTTGTCCAGGCAGGTCTTTCCGTCTCTCGAAGCAGCCTCGCACCGTGGGCAGGGAAAACGATTGGTCGGAGCCGTCGGGCCCGTGTTCAAGAGTAGGCCTTCTCAAACAAGTCCAGCATATTACGCACGCCGAGTGCTATGCCCTCGACTTCTATGCCGCCCTTGCCTTTGGCTCCGTCGCCGACGATGAATAAGCCCTTGACCGGGGTCAGGTTTCCGAGGTCGAAGCCGGACGAGATGCGGTTCACCGGCCAGTCGTCCCTGTATGACTGGACCATCAGTACCGAGTACTTCTTGCCCGGGAACAGGTTCTTCAGGTCCTGGAGGCCGAGCTTGATCTCCTGCTGTACGTCGCTGGAGCGCATCGTCTGGTGGGACATGGTCAGGTGCATGCCTTTCGGGGACAGGGACGGGTCGATGTGGGTGACCTCGTTGATTCCGTTGACCCGCTGGGCGTATGGGGTGAAGAGCACGCCACCATGGCCAACCAGGGGCTCCTCGGCGGCCATGCATATCTTGATACCAGCCGAAGGCTTGACCTTCGTGAGCACATCGGCGTACTTCGGTTCAAGATACTTTTTATCGTACATCTTCGCCGTGAGCTGGTGGCCGATGTCCGAGATTACTACGTCGTATGGAATGGATTCTCCGTTTACGACCACGCCGGTCACTTTGCCGTCATCGGCCCTGATCGAGTCCACCTTCGTGCTCAGGTTGATGCGGCCGCCGTTGTCTTCGACGACGCCGGCCAAGGCATCAACTACGCCGCTGCAGCCTCCTATCGGTACGCCGGGCATGCCATACTTCTGCATGTTCTTGAGGATAGCGCTGACCTCGGCCATGGGCGTGTTCGCCGCTGTCGCCGATAGCGACCAGCCGCAGAAGCTGTCCGTGAGCGCCAGAAACGTGGGGTCCGTCTTGACGAACTCGGCGGCTGTACCGGTCTTCTGGCTCAGGGCTTTCACGGCCAGAACCGGTATCATGAGGCGAAGTCCGGGGGACAGTAAATCGGTGAAGTTACCGGCCGGTAGCTGGCGAAGGTCCTTCGTCATGACCGTGCCCTCGGGCTTCGATCGGACGATCTCTACCTTTGCGCCCAGCTCTTTCAAAAGGATCGCGAGCGGTCCGGTGGGGCCGTGTGGAATCATGTGGAACGCGCCCGTCGTAAGCTGGAAGCCTTTGTACGGCAAATTCGTAAACCGTCCGCCATACATGTCAAGCTGCTCGTAGACCGTGACGTCGTGTTTCCTGGAAAGGGCGGCTGCCGCCAGCAGGCCGCCCAGCCCGGCGCCTATGACTGCAATTTTCATGTCAGTCCTCCCTGATGGCGCACAACGGGCAATAGCCCTTGCACGTGCCACACCCGGTGCAGCTTTCGGTAATCCTGCTGATGCCGCAGGTCTTAATCGCGTCTACGGGGCAGAAGACTTTGCATTGCCCGCAGCCTACACATGCTTCGGTTATCCTCATGAAACCCACTGTCTCGTCTTACGGCCATCCTACTTATAATGCTTTTCCTTTAGCTCCTGCCCTACCCATCCGGCACCGTCACCGTCACCGTCACCGGCACCGGCAGACACCTTGACCATGTGGGCGCTCTTCTGGGCGTTACGCTTGGCCTCTTCGACCGTGTCAGCCGTGGCCAGGACTACACCCATGCGCCGCTCCTCAAAGGCTTCCGGTTTGCCGAAGATGAGCACGCTGGTATCTGGGGCATAGGCGCCTTCCACCTTGTACTGGGGATACCATCCCTCGACATGGGACAGGATCACATGTGATGCTGCTGTGGAACGGGGCTGGATGATCTTGCCTTCCCCTGCGATGGGAATGCCGAGCACCGCCTTGGCGTGCAGGGCGAACTCAGAATACCCGAGTGGCATGCTGGCGATGGTCACCAGGCCGGTGTCGTGCGGCCGGCACGCAGTCTCGTTGGCATACACCTTGCCGCTTTTAGTGTCCACGAACATCTCGTGGGCAAAAAGCCCGAACCCGCCCAGCTTGTTCATGATACGGTCGGCATAATCGTAGATCTCTTTCTCGATCTTCCCGATCTTTTTAGACTCCCCATCGATCCACGGGTGCCACGAGGCATGGTAGTCGCCGCTGATCTGGTAGTGGCCCAGCGGCCTGACGAACTTGCTTTCGGCCTGGCCGGAAGCGTTGAGGTAACGTACGGACAGCGCAGTGATCTCCACGTCGAAGTCGATGAACTCCTCGATGATGATCTTCTCTGAGGAGCCACGGGCGTTGGCAGCTTCCTTATAGGCTTTTTCCAGGTCCTTAGCGCTCTTCAGTACATAAGAGCCCTTGCCACTCGAGGACATGATCGGTTTGGAGACGCAGGGGAAGCCGATTTTTTTGCACGCCGCCTTAAAGCTCTCGAGGTCAGTCGCGTACTCGTACTTCGAGGTCCGGGCGCCCGTCGAGGCGATCGCCTCACGTAGGCGTTCCCGGTGCATGGCGGTCCACACGGCATTCGCGCACGGGGCCACGAAGAAGCCTTCCTTTTCCAGCTTGAACAGGGTGTCCGTATTGATTGCTTCGATCTCCGGGATGATCGCGTCCGGGCGCTCTCTTTCGACGATTGCCAGCAGCGCTCGCTCGCTCTTCATGTTCGTCACGTACGACCTGTGCGCCACCTGCATGCCCGGCGAACTGGCATAGCGGTCGACGGCGACGATCTCGATACCCATGCGTTGCGCCTCGATCATCGTCTCTTTGCCCAGTTCGCCCGCACCCAGGAACAGGAGCTTCGCTCCATTTGCCCCTGGCGTGCCTAAAATTTTTCTTTGTTGGATGCCCATGGCCACTACCTCACGGTTATTCATAAGATGGAGGGAATAGATAAAAGCTTTAGCGTCGTCGCACTACGTGCTCAGAACGCTGAAAGACTTTAAGGTGGCCTCCGGAATTTTCTTCGAATTCCAGTATCCCCGTGCTTCCTTCCGAGGCCATTGTGTACGATTGTGCAAAGGATTAATGCTTGTTCTTTTGCATGATTATCCATAATCATCTCACCTTGTTCTCCCTGACCTCTGTACCTCCTAAAACCTCCTTTTTTATTTTCCTCCTGTAACCTCGGCGACCTCCTTGAACCACCTCTTTTCCTCCTGACCCTCCGTTTCCTCGGGATTTTCGGGGTGTGCGTAACAGGTGATAACGCTGAATTCCAGTATCCCCGTGCATAATTTACTAGTGCTTACTCTGAGATAGTTTAAAAAATTGAAAACGCTAAACCTGCCTGCAAGATTCAGTCTCGAAATACGCTAATTATGGTTAGGCTTCAAAAACGCCAAAGGGCCAAATCGCCAAAACGCCATACTCCTTTTTAATATAACATGGCTTGGCTGATTCTGGGTGTAAAGGATGTGTCTCGATTTTTCTGTGAATTTTGCTTGATACCTGTTAAGATGATCATTACGGGAATTTCGGCGTAAGGGGGTCTGAGAGTTCCCGGAGGTTGGAGGTCTGGGAGTATCCGGGAGATCGCAGAGACATTTTTTCAGGGGGAGGTCAGTGAGGTCAGGAGATCAGAGAGGAGGAAGGTGAGGGGCAAGAGGTCCGGGAGAACTTATTCGATTATCAAGTAA
>CAZJRS010000079.1:0-17165 GCA_964548585.1 uncultured Methanocella sp.
TTACCATCGCCATCGAGACCGCTTCCAGGAAGATCAGGTCACAGCAGCCTCCAAGGCAATAGATACTATCCAACATTCTTTCTTAAAAAAATAAAAGCGGCATATTGCCGCCCTAAATCACCTGGCCGATCCACCCGGCCACTGCATGGTACCCGTTGGACAGCCCGCTCTGCAACAGTCCCACCGGGTCATTCAAGCCGAAGAAGTATGCCAGCACGAAGATGCCGACGAACGTTCCTAGCGTGCTGCCGATATTGGCCATGGCCGCGACCAGGACCGCTTTAAACAGCTTGTTTTTCATCATGCCTCTGAGCATCTGGATGACTCCGTCGTCGTCGTTGCCCATGATGGTGTTCAGGTCGTGCATGGTGGGTGGGCGCTGTGTGGCTTCCACGACTCCGGCGAGCCAGCCGATGGCGAGGACCGGGTTCAGGAACCCGTACCAGGCAAGGCCGAAGGCCGTTGCGATAGACTTCCAGTGGCCGCCTACGAGGGCGACGAATAAGCCTGAGAGGACGCCCTGTACGATGAACAGGACCAGCAGAGCTTCGCCGATCTCGATGAGGGACTTCCCCGAAAGAAGCAGTAAACCGAGCACAGCTACGACGGATAGTACGACCAGCGCGCTCAGGATCTTAACGATAGGAAACCTGCGCTTTTTTGGTATTTCCACCAGCGTGTGAATGGGGGGCACCGTTTCCGGGTGCTCGATGTACTTGCGTATGCCTTCCCGGTGTCCTGCGCCCACCACGCCTAGTACCCGCTTGGTCTTACCTATCTCAATCAGGTTATGGGCCAGGTAAGCGTCCCTCTCGTCTACGAGCACGGTAGCGGCCGAAGGTGTGAACTTCCGCAGTTCTTCCATCAGGTCGGCTATGACGTCTTCTTTTGTGATCTCTTCCAGGTCTATCTTGTCTGTGCCGAAGCCCATCATCGCAAGGACAAGCGAGTAGAACATGCGGAACTTTTCCCGCAGCGTCATCTTGGCCCAGAACCGGCCCAGGGTGACTCCGATGTCCCGGTCGATCAGGGCTATGGCTATGCCTTTTTTACGGGCGATTTCAATGGCTGCAAGCATCTCGGCACCGGGCTTGACGCCCACGTCCGAGCCTACTTTCCGCTGCACATAGGCCAGCATGAACTGGAGCAGAAAGATCATCAGGTTATTGCCTTTCAGGAGTTGCCGGATCTCGACGTTTTTCTTCTCGTCCTCCGGCTGCTGGAGCGCTTTGAATCTCCGCTCATCCAGCTCGACCGCGACCACGTCCGGTGCGTAGCGCTCGATCGCCTCTTCTACTTCCCGGATACTCTTCTCGGAAACGTGGGCTGTGCCCACAAGGTAAATGTTGTCCCGGTGGTTTGGCGAGACGGGTTGCCCCAGAGAAACATTAAAGCTGAGCGATGCTCTGGCATCGGTAGAAGCGCTTCCCGTCGGCTGTTTGTTATCGTCAGTCAAAATTCTCACTACCTAATGTCGGCCCATGGCGCCGTGCAGCTCGATCGCCCGCACGAGATCGGTTCTGGAGATGATGCCTGCGAGGCGATCTCCGTCCATGACCACCAGACGGCCCACATGGTGTTGTGATATTTTCTGGAGTGCGACCGCCGCGTCATCATCGGGCTTCAGCGTAATAATGTTTCTGGTCATGATATCCTTGACGAGCGTGTTATCGCGTGCCACTTCAGGCACCCTGGAAACATCGCTGAGCGTCACGACGCCCACCACCCTTCCCGCCTCCATTACCGGGTAGCCAAGGTGTTTCTTCTGGAACATCATCTGGAGACAGGCTGAGGCGGCGGTCCCGACCTCGATGGTGTCGACGTTCTTCGTCATGATGTCCTTGACCTTCACGCCCTCGAGCATGATGGAAGTTACCGTCGTCCGCTCTTCCTCTCCCGCGGCTATGTAGATAAAAAACGCAATGATGATAAACCATATCCCGGATAAACCCATGAACAAGCCCAGTATTCCCAGCAGGTATGCGAACATTTTCCCGGCGAACACCGCCCACCGGGTCGCAGCGATGTACTGCATTCGCATGGCCAGCAGAGCCCTGAGTACCCGGCCACCGTCCATCGGGAAGGCTGGTATGATGTTGAAGATGCCCAGCAGGAGGTTGAGGTAGGTCATCAGGAACAGCATGGTTCCCGCCGCCGTGCTCATCGACAGCCCGGACACGATCAGCGCGATCCCGGATACGATGCCGATCACGATGCTGGTGAGCGGCCCTACGATGGCTACACGCATCTCTACGGAAGGGTTCCTGGGAATTTCCTCCATGGCCGATACGCCGCCGAAGAGATACAGGGTGATGTCGTTGATTTTGATCCGGTTCCTGATCGCCACATATGAGTGAGCGACCTCATGTACCAGTACACACGTAAAGAGCATGATCGCGGCAATTGTGCCCAGGGCATATCGCGTGACCGGATCAGTGACCATCGAAAAGCTGAACGGTGCCGGGCCATCGGCGAACGAAAACGCGATCAGCGGCAGTATCAGCAGAAACGTGAAATGCAGCCGTATTGGTATTCCAAGCACGCTACCGATCTTCAGCGAACTTTTCATATTATAAAATTTATCAAGCAAAGTATATATCAGTATAGTACAATAGTTAAGGGCGAGGATTCCTAATGGTTACTGACGTAGCGTCATTGTTCGATTTAACAGTTTACACGGACAAGGGGTATTACATCGGAAAGGTGTACGATGTGGAGATCGACGCTTCCGAGCGGAGAATATCTAATCTTGTGGTAGAGAATTACAACAAGGACATCATCAACGAGGACTCGGGCTTCAACGTTGCGGAGAGCAGCAAGGCCAAGATCCCGTACCGGTGGGTCACGGCGGCGGCCGACGTCGTCATCATCAGGCACCCTGCCAAAAAGGGCGCAGCCTCCATGATGAGCGAGTCGGAAGACGCTGGCCTGTAATCTTTTCCTTTTCTAACCCTTGAATTTTTTAATTCATTGCCGGCCATTCCCCACTTTGGGAAAAATGGTAATACGTATACCCCTAAATAATCTTTGAGGAATCGATGAAGCACAAGGAGATCTTCAGCGCCATCCGGGCTCCTCCGCCTGTGATCATGCGCCTTGACGGGCGGAACTTCAAAGAGTCGCTAAGCCGGCTGGGCTTTCTTAAGCCTTACGACCTGACGTTCGAGCAAGGTATGGTATGCGCCACTCGCATGCTGCTTGAGCGGAGCGGGATGTCCCCCGACTGGGCGTTCACCTTCTCCGACGAAGTCAGCCTGTACTTCAACGTACTGCCTTTCGACGGCCGTGTCGAGAAGCTGGACTCAGTCGTACCGTCCTTCATGGCCAGCGCGCTGACCATCGCCCTAAAAATCGATACTCCACTGGCTTTCGATGCCCGGGTGATCCCGTTACACCCGGAGGAGATACCCGCATACCTGACGGGCAGGCAGGCAGAAACCTGGCGTAACCACATGCAGTCCCATGGCTTTTACCGGCTGGTCTCCGAGGGTATGGGTGAAAAAGAGGCGGCGTCTAAGATGAAGGGCATGAAGTTCGAGGAGATCCACGAGCTGATGTGGCAGCGGGGAGTAAACCTGAACGAAACCCCGGGCTGGCAACGCAAAGGCGTGTTCATCTACCGGAAGAAAACCGAGCGTGAAGGGTACAACCCCTTCAAAGGCGAGACGGTCACGGTCGAGCGCCGGGAAATCACCGAAGACTGGGACCCGCCGGTGTTCTCGACCGAAGCCGGGAAGATGTATCTCCAGCATCTGTCGGTGTGAGAAAATCCCACGGCAGCACAGCACTTTTCCCGGTGAGGGCCGGAGAACCAAAAATTTATTATCCTAACGTATCGAATCAGCAATGATGTCCCAGTCCAGACGCGTACGTAACGAAGAAAAAAGAACAGGTGTGCCGAAGCCCGAGGCTGCTAAACAGTCAAAAGACAGGCTTAAGTTTAGCCCGGGAGCAGAAAAATTATTATCACTGTTTTTTCTGGCGGCTACCATCGCGGGCCTGATTCTTAGCCTGTGGCTGGCACTTGTCTATCCGTTGACGAGTGACATGGCCAACGCGGGCCTGTTCCCCATGGAGGTCATGCGCGGGAACTTCGAGTACGTGCTCCCGGCAAACAATCCTTACTTATTTACGGATTACCTCTTCCACCTGGTAGTCCAGCCGCTGACCGGCTATAGTCCTGAGGCGCTGGTGCTGACCGGCTATGCTATTTATGTCCTCATAGTGCTCGCATGCGCCCTGATCGTGTTACGCCTCGCAGGCCGAATGGAAGCGCTGGCGGCCGCGGCGCTGGTCGCTAACATGCCTTTTATGGGCCTACGCTATGTCCTCTATCCCCTGTATCACAACGGTACGATCCTGTTTATCCTGCTGTCTCTCCTGGTCTTCTACGCTGACCGGCCGCCTTTCCGCCTGAGCCTCCGCTGGAGGGTGCTGATCATAGCCTTGCTGCAGTTCCTTGGCGTCTTCTCGGACACGCTCATGCTTCCGCTGTTCACCCTGCCACTCCTCGTCTACTCGGGCTACGTGCTCCTGAAGCAGAGACTGAGAAAAGGGGCAGAAACAGGTAGCACCGGGCTAGAAGTCGCTCCTGTTCTCTGGATCGCCTCAGCGGTGCCTGCGTTAATCATATATGCGTTGAAGTCCCGGTTAGGCCAGCTATGGCCCGGAGGACCGATCCTGGCTGCGTCAGCCGCAGATCTGGGATCGCCGGGAAACCTGCTGAAGTACCCGTACATGTTAAGCTATTACTTTGATGGCCTGGTCCAGAACTCAGGGAGTCTACTCGTCGCTTGTGTCATCCTGGTCCTGGTCGCGGCAGTGATCCTCGACAGGAAAGACCGTTTCCTGCATGCTGTTCTCGTACTCGGCGGGTTGCTGATGTTGGCCGGGTTCATGTCCATGACTATCGCGGGCGATCCTGCCCGGTACCTCACCCCGATCACGATCGTATCTCTGGTAGTGGCCGCTACCTGGACGATGCGGCGCGGGCTAGGCTACTTGCCTCTGGTCGCGATTACTGCGGTCATTCTGATCTCGCTCGTCTCGAACGCGCTGGTCGTAAACGAGAACATACAGCCGGACTACGTCCAGAATCAACGGGCGCTGGTCACTTTACTTGAGCGCGAAAACATCACTCACGCCTACGCCGATTACTGGGATGCAAACGTTAACACTTACCTGTCCGGCGGTAGGGTGACGGTAGAACCGGTGTACGTAGAGGATGACAGGCTCAGGTTTCAAACCATGAACTCCGCTCCACGCTGGGCGAACACCTGGCCGGACGGCAACGATACTGAGCCGGTAGTCATCGTTACGGCTGAGAGCAGCCTGGATGACTGGACCAGGCAGATCAACAAAAATCACGCGCCCCTCAAAACCTACGAGTGGGCTAACGGCTGGATATACGTCTACAACGGCACGTTGCCAGCGTGGTCTCCCAAAAACTAATTTTGTAGTGCAGTGACCTCGGGCCGGCCGAAGTCCTGCACCCAATAAATATTAGAGCTCTTCTCAGACCATGGTTATTTCTGGGCCACTGGCTCTGGCCGGAAGAAGATCAGTGAGAAGGTATACGCGCTGAGTCCCGCGACAATAGCGGCGAAGATCACAAAGACCGGCATGCCGCATACCAGCCTGATCCCTACGTTACCGATCGCTACGAGCACCGGGTTGTAGCTTTCAATGGCTATCGGGAACAGGAGGGCTATGGCAAGGTTTACCGGTATGGCCACGATCGTGCGTACCACTTCGGCTGTTGCCCCGGAGAATGCGCCGAGCCTGGAGATTTCTGCTGATTTTAGGGGCTGTGAAGCCAGCCACTTGGCCGTGATCATGCCAGACGCGAAGTACACCGCGATGAGCAGGAACAGGTAAGCAAGGTACACAATGGCTACCGGTATAATGAGATCGATCTGAAAATGTTTCATGTAACCCGTAATCGAGGGAAGCAGTACGTACACTGCCAGGCCAAAGCCTAGCTCGCACAGAGCCAGTACAATGCCCCATGATAAACCCGACCGGATGGCTATGGCACGGTTTTTCTGCATAATTCACCCTCTGTCTATCGATCACTTGAGGTCGGGAATGGATATAAGGCTTCTGATATGCGGTTTGAGAGCAATGCCCGCAACAATCCGTACGGGGTATACAATCAGTCCAGGTAATCGTATACCGTGTTGCGTTCTCTGGGCACTCGCCCGACGGCCTTGATCGCGCTGATCATCTGTTCACGGGACATGTTGTCGCCATGCTTCGCTCCTCCGGCCACTGTGATCAGGTCTTCCATCATCGTGCCCCCGAAGTCATTCGCACCGCAGCAAAGCGTCACCTGGGACAACTTGACACCCATCTTGGTCCACGACGCCTGGATGTTGGGGAGATCCCGGCCGAAGATGATCCTGGCGATCGCGTGGACCTGGAGGTCCTCCATCCCGCTGGCGCCGCTCGATACCCCGGAAAGCTTGTTGTGCTCGTGCATGAAGGTGAGGGGGATGAACTCGGTAAAGCCTTGCGTCTTTCGCTGTATATCCCTGACAATAAGCATGTGATCGATACGATCTTCCCAGGTTTCCACCGTACCGTGCATCATGGAAGCCGTCGTCCTGATGCCCAGCCCGTGGGCTTCAGTGATGATCCGTATCCAGTCTTCCACCGAGACTTTCTTCGGGCATATTTTAGCCCTCACCGACTCGACCAGAATTTCCGCCGACGCGCCGGTCATCGTATCCATGCCAGCATCCTTAAATCGCCGCAATGCTTCCAGGGAGCTGACGCCTGACGAGTTTGCCGCGGCGTATACTTCCATGGGTGACAGCGCGTGGATCATGATGTCATAGTGACTCTTGATCGCCCGGAATAGATCACAGTAATATTCAACGTTCAGCTTCGGCAGCACGCCCGCGATCAGGCAGACCTCTGTCGCTCCGATCGCTTTAGCCTCGCCGACGCTTTTCAGGATCTTCTCAGGAGTCATCTCGTAACCGATACTATTCCTGAATGAGCAGAAATTACACCCGATAACGCATCGATCGGTGATGTCGATAAGCCTGTTGGCCACAAATGTTACTGTATCCCCGACGATCTCCCGGCGAAGCGCATCGGCCGTATCAAACACCTCAAACGGGTTTGCCCTGACCAAAGCCAGCGCATCCTCGCGGGTGATCTCTCCCGCCAGCGATTTTTTATAGACATCCTGAAGCATGGTGATCTGCCCTAATCAGTGACGCTGATCAATTATAAAGTTACTTAAGAAAGAGATCTGAATTTCGAAAGGGCTCGGTAGCACGAAGAACTTACGGGCAAGGGGGTCCTTCGTGCCACTGGTCTTAGTCGACTAGTTTGTAGAGCGTGGTCCGTTCTCTCGGAGTGCGGCCAGTTGCTTTGATCATGGCGCGGAGGGCTTCCGGGGACATGTACTCTCCGGCTGTTGCTCCTGCCGATTTGGATATGTTCTCTTCCATGATCGTGCCGCTGACGTCGTTAGCTCCGCAGTTGAGCGCTACCTGGGCGAGCTTGACTCCCAGCTTGACCCATGATGCCTGGATGTTTGGGATATCTCTGCCGAAGATGATCCTGGCGATAGCGTACATTCTCAGGTCATCCAGGCCGCTTGAGCCCATGGACTCGCTGCTCAAAGCATTGTTCTCGAACATGAAGGTCAGGGGCACGAACTCGGTGATGCCGTGCGTTTTTCTCTGCACGTCCCGGATGATGAACATGTGCTTAAGCCGGTGCTCCCAGGTTTCTATGTGCCCGTACATGATCGTCGCCGTGGTCGGTATGCCGGTCCGGTGGGCTGTGGAAACCACCTCTACCCATTCCCGGGTGTTTAGCTTGCCCGGGCAGATGATCGCCCGGATCTCGTCATCCAGGATCTCCGCAGCGGTGCCCGGCATCGAATCCAGGCCTGCCGCCTTCAGGGCTTTCAGGGATTCTGCGACGCTCACGCCGGACCTCCTGCTCATGTGGTAGACTTCCATCGGGGAGAAGCAGTGAGTGTGAATATCGTATTTGCTCTTGATTGCCCGGATCATGTTAACATAGTCCTCGAGGTACATGTCCTCGGTCAGGCCGCCCTGGATGCACACTTCGGTAGCACCCATCTTGTGCGCCTCGCCGACTTTACCCACGATCTCGTCCAGGGTCAGCCTGAAGCCCTTACTATTCCTGAATGAGCAGAACTTACACGTTCCGGTGCAGAAATCGGTAAAGTTCAGGTTACGGTTCACCACGTAGGTGACAGTGTCCCCGACGATCTCCTTCCGTAGCGCATCTGCCGTCTCCAGTAGCTCGAACGGGTTTGCTTCGAGCAGCTTCCTTGCATCATCGATCGTTATTTCGCCCGCTAGCGAGCGCTCGTAGATATCCCTAAACACAATAGCCCTCCTCATCACAATATTTCTCTACCAACGACTTCACTTTAGCCCCGTACCAGCCCTTCCTGACGTACTTCGGATACACGGGAAGTCGTTCCCTTAATTTTAAACCCTTGGCCTGCAGCGCGTCCACCGACGGCCATGCACATTCAGGATTGATATAGTCAAGCGTAACCGGGGAAAGGCCTCCGATATCCTCTGCACCCGCCTCCAGGAATTCATCCAGATGCGCAGTCAGGTTGGGCGGCGCCTGCAGTGAGATGTCCTCCGGCAGGATCTCCCTGGCAAGGCGAATCACTTGAACCATCTCTTCAACTGTTGGTGGCACCACGTTCGCCATCCGAATATACGGTTTCGGCACGAAGTTTTGCACGATGACCTCCTGGATGTGGTCGTACTTCCTATGCAAGTCCCGGATGGCTTCCAGCGATGTGATCCGGTCCGACCACGATTCTCCGATGCCGATGAGTATGCCTGTCGTAAACGGAATGCCAAGCTGGCCGGCTTCCTCCATGAACTTGATCCTGACCAAAGGATCCTTCATGGGGCTCTGTTCATGCGCTGGCAGCATGGCAGTGGTTTCAAGCATCAAACCCATGCTCGCGTTGACTGGCCAGAGCTTTTTCAGGTCGGCAGAAGGGAGCACCCCGCCGTTCGTGTGCGGAAGAATGCCGAGATCAATTGCCCGAACACAGAGATCGTATACGTAGTCCGTCAGCGAAGAGTAGCCAAGCTCTCCCAGCTCCTCTGAAAAACGCGTATCCTGCGGGGCGTCGCCGTACGTGAAAAGCGCCTCTTTGCAGTTGTACGAAGCCGCCTTCTCCAGCGATGCGATGACTTCGGCGGGAGGCATAATCCGGGCCTCGGCCGACCCGATCTCCCTGCGGAAACCACAGTAGGCACAGTTGTTCCTGCACATGTTGGTGACAGGGATAAAAACGTTCCTGGTAAACGTGACCGCTGTAGAATCCCTCATCATGTGGTCCCCATTGCCTCACCAATGGATATGCATATTATATCTACATTCCCCATGGTGCTCAACATCAGCTTTTTATACTTTTCCCGACTAGCTCTTCTCATATGCGCCTCTATCTGCCGCTGATCGTCGCATTTTTACTCGTGGCGACAGCTGTAGCGCTGACGGTGCCGGTCAACGCAGCGATCAACCTGACGCCGGTGAGCGTATTTCAGAACGCCTCTGTCTTCGTAAACACCAGCACGGAAAACTTAACCATGGTCGGGGGGTTCGATAACGCGACGGTGTACAGGTCAGGCGGTGCGAATGTCACCCTCCGGGACCACGGGATCGAGCTTGACCTCGGGAGCGCCCGGGAACTGGGTTACCGGGATGTGTACCTGTTTATGCGGATGCCAGTCTCCACATATTATAACGTGACGTTTGACTACGATCTCATCGCAGGCGAAAAATCCAACGTACTTCTGGTGGATTTCAACGCGTCGAAGCCTCAAACCGGAGTCGTGAAAGGAGGCGTCAAGGATCGGGCAATACTTGGCCTGGGCACATGGTCGGCCAGGTACGGGGAGATAGGCGGCCTTAAGCCGTTCCCCCGGGGCGCACATCACGTGGAAATCCAGGCCATAGGCAGCGATCTGGTGCTGAGAATCGATGGCAAAGGCGTGTCGGCGGAACCATTCCAGCAGCAGGAATACATGGTCATCCACCTGATGACCGGTGACGGAGATAGCTACCTCCGGGGCACTATCTCAAACCTGACTTACACAGGACCGCCGCCTGGGCTGCCCGCCGGTACTTTAAAGCCGACAGTTATCCCCCCGTATAACCTGACAGGCACCACCATGCCGTCCGGACGTAGCGTCACTCCGGTGCCCGGCGTCACATTACCCGGGTCCGATCCTGAAGCCAGCACCAACGACCATCCCCAAAGCCAGCTGCTACCGGAAGTCAACTTCATCTTCGCCATCCTCGCAGGGATCGCGTTATTCGCCGCCTGGGCCTTCGTGTACTTCAAGTACATAAACAAGTGATAGCCGGTTCAAATAAGTATTTGCGCCTTTGCGGTTAATCTATAGTTGTGCCAGGGATATAGGGGCATCGCCCGGCCAAAGTATATAAATTTTAAAGACGCCTTTATAATTCAATGATGAAGGCCATCGTCCCCTTTAAGGTTGTCAACGTGAAGTCCCGCCTGTCAACCCTGCTTACTCCCGAGGAACGGAGCGAACTGGCGAGGCTGATGCTGCGCGATATCACAGCTACGCTGTCAGCAGCCGGCGTGGAAATCGAACTGCTGACGACTCAGGCCTTCGAATGGGACGGCGCGACCAGCATCGTGAGCGAGAAGGAACTGAACCCGGCATTAAATGACTACCTGTCCACCTGTGACGGCCCGGTCATGATCGTCATGGCCGACGTGCCCCTGATCACCGAGAAAAACGTCAGGGAACTGATGGAAAGCCCCGCAGACCTGGTCATATGTCCGGGCAGAGGCGGTGGCACCAACTTACAGCTCATCCGCCGGCCGGATAAGTACCACGTCGACTACTACGGCGCAAGCTTCATGGACCACATGCGGATCGCCGAAGATAACGGAATGTCGGCGGAAGTGTATGACTCCTTTAACGTCTCCAGCGACATCGACGAGGTCGGCGATCTGGTAGAGCTGTACATCCACGGCAAGGGTGAATCGGCCAGGTACCTGCGTTCCATCACAGTACTAGATGTCAGCAAGGGCCGAGTCAGGGTCGTCAAAGAAGAGAGCCAGATCCACGCAGTCCGCATTCCCGGAAAAATGGTTGGGTAAACCTTTTTCTTATTTTACATTTAAACAGATGAAAATTAGAATTTTGCCCGGCTTCCTGTATTCGAATAGCTGGAACAGATGTAACGCCAAGACGCCAAAACGCCAAGCTTGTTTTGATTATTAATTATCTAATCCTGGCGTCTTGGCGTCTTGGCGTTTAAAATTAACTGATTTTCATATATCATAAAAACCGACCTGCACGTTCAGCGCTCGCTCACTATACAGTTTATATACCTAAATTCATATATTTGAGACCATAGTTTAGAGGCGATATTTTGGAACGTTCGGATCATGTCAAAGAGCATAATGCCAGTCACGTCACAGAGCATATTCACACCGGGAGTACCGGGATCTTTCCCTTCCTCAGAGTAATCCCAGAATGGGAGCGGGCCCCCATTCTCAGGCTTGGCAAATACGTCGGTCTCCGTGGGCCGGGGCTTGTCATTGTGATGCCTTTTGTGGATCAGATCGTGAAGTCGATCGACCTGCGTATCCGCACTGTGCCCGTGGCGCCCCAGCAGACTATGTCCAAGGATAACGTCCCGGTCACTGTTGATGCTATTATTTACTACAAAGTCAAGGACCCTGAGAAGGCGATCCTCAATGTGCAAGACTATAACGCGGCCACCCAGTATGCAGCTCAGACGTTGCTCCGGGACATCATCGGCAAGCACTCCTTCGACGAGATCCTTAGCGAGCGAAGCTCAATCGCAGACACTATCAAGAAAAATCTCGACCTGATGACCGAAAACTTTGGGGTAGAAGTCACCAACGTGGAAATCCGGGACGTCACGATTCCTCTGAATCTACAGGACGCCATCGCCCGGCAGGCTGAGGCCGAGCGAGAGCGCAGGTCTCGGGTCATTCTGGCCGAGGCAGAACAGCAGGCTGCGGGCAAGATGCTCGAAGCGGCGAAGATGTATGAGTCCAGTCCGCTGGGACTTCAGCTGAGGTGGATGAACATCCTCTACGAGGTCTCTAAGGAAAACTCAACCGTGATCATCGTGCCGTCCAATGTGCCTACGGCGGGTGCCGATATAGACGCAATTGCAGCGCTTACCTCTGCCGTGGCCAAGAAACACCAGCGAAGCCAGGAATCAAAGGAAGAACACACAGAGGCTGAGAACGAGACCTAGCAAATCACCAGTCTCTATCATTTTTAGTAGTTGTAGTAGTTACAAACTTTTTGCATTCCCCTAAATCAAGCGGATATTTATATCACATATAATATAAAATAGTTACATTAGCGTCAGGGCAAAGGGGAGATTCCTGTTGCAGGCACTGGGTGACTTTAAAGATTTCATCACATATGCAGTCGAGACAAACCTGATCGCATTCGTGGCTTTCAACAGCGACGGCGACATAGTCGTGTGTAACAATGCGTTCGCGGAAATGTCTGGCTATGGCCTGGAAGAGATCGGTAAAATGGCATGGCCAGCCGATTTTATGTCACCTGATCAGTCGACACAGGTCTGCGTGGCAATAGACGACATCAGCTGCCAGGACAAGGCTAGGCGGGAGTGCACGTTGAAGCGGAAGGACGGTTCTGTGCTGGATGTGCTGCTGTACCTTCAACGCTATTGCAAGGTAGAAGGGGAAAACCTGTATTACGCATTCATAGAAGATATCAGGTCCTACCGGGAAATGCAGCACCAGGTTAATGAAATGCGGATAGCGAACAGCGATATGTCATCGCTCATCCAGACGACGTCTAACATCATCGGTACCCTGAATTTCGAAGAGCTGCTGAAGGCGATTCTGGAAAATACCGTCTCGGTCCTCAAAGCCGATGCAGGTTCTATCCTCCTCGCGGAGGAAAATATGGTGCGCGTTTATGACACAATCGGCATGAAATCCGATGCGCCGATATGGTTTTCCATGAGTGTAGGGGAGGGGTTTGCAGGTACTATCATCAAGACCGGAAAGCCCCTGTACATCGAAGACGTGACAACGAATCCCATTGTCATCAGCCCTTTTATCCGCGACTCCAAAATCGTATCGACGCTGGGTGTTCCGATCTACAACCGCAACGAAGTGATCGGGGTACTGCACATAGACTGGAAAAAGTACCACCCCTATAATCTGCGGGAGCTTAACCTGTTACAGCTCATCGCCCAGCATTCGGGGCCTGTGATCAGTAACGCCCGGCTACACCACCAGATCATCAAGCTGAACGAACAGTCCAGGTTTTACCTTGACCTGCTCGGCCACGACATCAACAACTTTAACCAGAGTAGCCTCGGATACCTCGAAATCGCCCGGGATAAGCTCTCCGAGGGGAAGTTCGGTAAAGAAGACGCAATTCTGCTGGACAAGGCTCTCGAGGCAATCGAGAACAGCTCCCGGCTAATCACCAATCTCAAGCGACTGGAGAACGCGAGAACGAAAGCCTTGCAGGAGCGGGTATGGGACCTCTGCACGATGCTGGCGGATGTCAAAAAGGAATTTTCTAACGTACAGAACCGGGAAGTCTTCATCAACTACGAGCTTCCCAGGTACGAGTGCCCGATCATAGCCAACGAACTGGTCCGGGAGGTTTTCACCAACATCGTGGGCAATGCCCTCAAACATTCAAACCCGGAAAAGCCCATCCACATTATCCTTAGACTAAAGAAGGATATTGTGGCCAAGAGGGAATACTACCGGATCGAAGTAGAAGACGATGGGTCAGGCGTGCCCGACAAGATGAAGAACCAGATCTTTCAGCACTTTACCACAACCGATTTGAGGACCAGGGGCCTGGGATTATACCTGGTAAAAACGCTGGTGGAATCCTACGACGGCAAAGTCTGGGTCGAAGACCGTGTGCCCGGAGACTACCATAAAGGAAGTCGTTTTGTCATCCTGATCCCGGCAAAATACCTCTGATCGGTCGCTCATCTATGCCCTGGCATCGTACCTGTTAAAACAAACTTATAAATCCTTACCTACCCTATATTTTCACAAAGGTGAAGGCTTTGGTCATTTCCAAGGACGAGATCAAACAGGTCATCAAGAAGTACAAGAAAAAGAAGATCACCATCAGCACGATTGCCAGCCACTCGTCGCTGCATGTCTTCAGAGGCGCGTACGACGAAGGCTTCAAGCGCTGCGCCATTTGCGCGAAGGGCAGGGAAGTGCCCTACCAGCGGTTCAAGTCTGCGGACGAATATATCATGGTAGACAAGTTCTCCGACGTCCTGGACAAGGATATCCAGAAGCAGCTCCGGGATATGAACGCTATCATCATCCCCCATGGCTCCTTTGTCGCCTATGTGGGCCTGGAACGCATCGAGAACGAGTTCATGGTGCCCATCCTCGGCAACCGTAACATCCTCCGCTGGGAAGCGGAGCGAGACCGGGTGACGAAGCTGTTCGAGGCTGCCAACATCAGAAAGCCATTGAAGATCGACGGCCCCGACAAGATCGACCGGCCATGCATGGTCAAGTTCCCCGGTGCCCGAGGTGGCAGAGGCTATTTCGTGACCGATTCCCCGGCAGGCTTCGACGAGAAGATGAAGCTCATGATCAACAAGGGCTGGCTCACCCCCGAAGACGGACCCAGAGCCCACATCGAGGAGTACGTGGCAGGCGACATCTACTGCATGCACTACTTCTACTCGCCGCTGACCAAGGAAGTAGAATTGCTGGGCATGGACCGGCGCCACGAAGCCAACATCGACGGCTTAGTAAGAATACCGGCCAAGGACCAGATCGAGGCGAACATACAACCGACCTACGTAGTAACAGGCAACTTCCCGGTAGTCGCGAGAGAGTCTCTACTCGACCAGGCATTCGGCATGGCCGACCGCCTCGCAGACGTGGCAGAGAAGATGGTTGCTCCTGGGTTGCTGGGCGCCTTCTGCATCCAGACCATGTGCACCGACAACCTCGAGTTCGTGGCCTTCGAAATCTCAGCCAGACAGGACGGCGGCACCAACACGTTCATGAACGGATCCCCGTACTCATATCTCCTGTACGGCGACGGCATGAGCATGGGCCGGCGCTACGCGCTCGAGATCAAGAGGGCGCTAAAAGCGGATCGACTTGAGGACATCGTCACTTAAAAACCTCTTTTCTTTTTTATTATAAGTTTTCAGTCTTAGCGTAGACTGTGTAGCTATCAACAGGAGTTTAACTTGGTACGACTCAAGAAAACGATCGCTGCGCTGTGCCTGGATCACAGATTACAACAGATTGCGCGGATTACACAAATGACTTATTCGATAAACTTGATAAAATACCACCAAGCTCGCTACGAGGCCAAGCACTCGGTGATGAAATGTGGTTTTCAGGTATGGCATATGAAAAGCCTTGAGGTCAGGGAGTGCCTGGAGTTCGGGAGGATTGAGGTCATGGAGGTAAAGGAGGTCATGGAGAACGTTTTAAGTGGGAGGTCAGAGAGGTAAGGAGGTCAGAGAGGTATTTTTTGGATAGTCCTCTCTGACCTCCTTACCTCTCTGACCTCCCTTTTTTAAAGTCCCTCTCAGAACTCCTTTACCTCCATGACCTCTTACCTCTCGGCCTCCATGTACCTCTCAAAACTCCCGACTTTTCATGGAACGCCAAGGCTTTCCGATCTGCTCTTGGCGAGCTTGGCTTCTTGGCGGGCTTGGCGGCCTACAAACACCCGATCAACGTAACCGTAGATCAAATTTTTCATAGGACCAGAAAATTCTCAACGGGGAAAAGCTCCCGTTGATGTGCCGTATATGTCCTGGCCCGGAAAATTCCGGGCGGATGGAACTCCGCCGCCCATTGTAAGGTTTGCCCGGTTTAGCGTTTTCCGGTTTTGACACAAAGGAAGGCCAGCGCGATAAAAGCCAGCACTGTCCCGGGAGCAGAAAAAACGTTTCCAGGGGTCTTCTGTTGTTGGGCTGCCGTCGTGTTCGGGCTGGTCGTGTCGGTGTTCGCCGGGGTTACCGTCGCTCCGGAGGAGTTCGCCGGAGTGTCATTTCCAGCCTGCGTGGCCGTCGCCGCCGTAGTATTGACCTCAGGAGTGGCGGTGACAGGTGCCATGGGTGCGAAATACGCGTAATCTGGCAGGACTATGTATTTCGGGTTTCCGCTGACCAGCGTAGCATTGCCCTGGTGGACCATACCGCTAGTGTCAGTGATTTCTGCCGTCACAGGGTAACATGCCGCAATAGGCTTAGAGTCGGTGTCTTTCCCGAAGGAGAAGAGGCCGATTGCGTCGCCAGATCCGGTTGTCTGGGGAGATTTCGCAAGGTAGGCATTCGATTGGCTCCCGTAGAGGGAGACCCGGGCGCCTGGTACGGCATTTCCATTGCTGTCAATAACCAGCCCCGATACACCCGGGCTATATTGTACCTCCTTGCCGTTTCCAGTCACTCCCGGTATATGGACAGTGATCGTTGCCGTACCACCTCCGACGGCTGGGAGGTCTACTCCGGATTCGCCCTTCGCCGATCCCGACTCAGCCGTTACCTTGTAAGTGCCCTCCGGAAGGTGCCTAAAAACGAACAGGCCATCCCGGTTTGTGCCTTTCCGAGAATACTGAGGATTGTCCGGGAGCATGTATATCCTACCGTCTTTATAGAGTGTAACCGTGGCGTCCGTGATCGGTACTCCACTGCCATCGACTACGGTGCCTGCGATCGTTCCGGTAGGCAATGTTTCAGTGCTCATTAATTGGGCTTCACTGGTACCTATCGCAAAGACAGACAAAAGTAACATGAACAGAGCAATTGCATTGATTACTAAAACATGCCTGGTCATTGATACCACTCGGATGCATTTACCTGTCCTCGCCGGCGTCGAAGAGCGGCAGCATCGCTATCGCGAGGCGTCTGTCGAGTTTTTTCTCCGGGTCTCCGGAGAGATCGAGCACGTACCGGTCTCCGATCGATATTTTTCTGCTCAGGCTGCCGATGTGCCTACCCTGGAGCTCGATCTCGAAGTCTAGTTTCCAGTTCATGATGAAGCGCCTGACGATGGCCATGATGCCGGTTTCCTGGGCGGTGCCGATGACGTTGCCACTGGCATCCATGATTATCCATTTGTT
>CAZJRS010000080.1:0-16885 GCA_964548585.1 uncultured Methanocella sp.
AGCGGAAGCACCGCATAGATGATGATATACAGGATCATCGGGCTGCCGCCGTTCATGATCGTCATGACTGATGACATGATAATGATAAACAGTGGTCCTGCGACGAAGCAAGTGACGTAGGATTCTGCGATCAAACCCAGGATTTCCAGGAATGATTTCTGATCCTGTGCGATCCTCATGCGGTACTGCTCGACTTTGTTGTTCAGGTACGACGTAACGTCGCCACCGCTGTCGATCACCGAGAGCAGATTGGACAACAGGTCCTGAAGCAGGTCAGATGGTGTCTGGTTCGCGCAGTTGATAATTGCAGCCCTGAGGTCGTTGCCGAAGTAGTCCATGTCACGTATGACAAAGCCGATTTCCCTGGAAACCTCTCCGTAGGTCGATTCTGCCTCGTAGAGTGAGCGGAGGATCGTGATGATGTCTGCGCCGCCTTTCGACATCGCGTACATGAACGTGACCGCCGAAGGGAGGCCCTTATTGATCCTGGACTTTCGCTCGCTCGCATTGAACGCCGGTATGAGCAGGAACGAAGAGAACGTAATGGCATAACCGATCGCTCCCAGTAACACCATCGACACGAATACCACTATGATACTGGCAAAAGGCGTCAGCCAGTTCATGCTGGCTGGCATGTGGAGGTTAGTCATGGTGGTCGAGTTTATGATAAACCCGCGCAGCAGGAACCCTATCACAAGCCCGAGCATCGCGCCGACTACCGCCAGGATGATCGAGGTCAGGTAGGCGACCGATACGTATATCTCATAGGATTTTGCCATGTGCGCCTGACGCAGCTGCTTCTGCAGCTGGTAATAGCGCTCCTTGCGTTTTTTGACTTCGGGGCCAAAGATGACGTGTGCAATCTGGCTGTATTCGTCCATGCAATCAGTCCCTGATCTGTAGCTTTTCCAGGACTCGATCAGGCTTAACTGCGTACGCCTGAATGATGGCGGCAACCTGGTGGAAGTCCCTGATGTTGTTTTTAACCATGTACTCAAGCACCCGCTGCCTGCGGTTCAGCTCGATCTGAAGCTCTTTCTTGGTCCATGCCCTGCGCTGTGCTATCTCCGATAGCACTGCCGATTCGCCCTCTCGGTCGAAGCGGTCAGTGGTCGAGTTCCAGGCGTACACATCATTGGTCCTAATGTTCCTGGTGTTGGGGTCGATATCCTGGATTTCCACGAGCTTCATGTTTCTGCGGACACGTTTGTTCTTCAGGTATGTCTGTGACTGGATGCTGATGATGTTCAACGCCGTGATCATAGTCCTCGGCACGCTGATGGGTGGGTTTTCCAGCCGGTGGATGGCCGACTCCACCGAATCGGCGTGCATAGTCGAGAACGTCGTGTGGCCCGTCGACATTGCCTGGAACAGTGTCAGCGCTTCTTTGCCTCTCACTTCACCTACCAGCAGGAACTCGGGACGCTGTCGGAGTGCTGCCTTCAGCAGCGCAAACATTTCAATTGCGCCTTTTCCGTCTGCCGTGAAGGAATCCCTGGTCAGGCCCGGGATCCAGTTCAGGTGTGGCAACTTCAGCTCTCTGGTGTCTTCCAGGGATATGACCTTTGCCTTGGGCGGGATGAACAGCGCGACTGCGTTCAGCGACGACGTTTTGCCCGATGCCGTGCCGCCTGAGAAGATCAGGCTCTTATTGTTCTCTATGCAGACCCATAGGTAAGCCATCGTCTCGGTAGAGAACGTGTTCCAGGCAATCAGGTCGATCGGTGTGATAGGTACTTCCTTGAACTTACGGATGGTGAATGTGCTACCCCTCGTGGTGATTTCCTTGCCCAGCGTCATCTGGATACGGGAGCCATCCGGCATGGTAGCATCGACCATCGGTTCGGCGATCGAGATATGCTTGCCGCACCTCTGCGCCAGCCTGATGACGAATGAATCGAGCTGTCTCTCGTTGAACGTCACGTTGGTCATGATGTTCTCGTAGTTCTTGTGGTACAAGAACACCGGCGCGTCGAAGCCGTTACACGAGATATCCTCGATGAAGTTGTCATTCATGAGGGGGTTAATCTTACCGAACTGGAGGTAGTCCCTCATGATATAATAGATGAGCTTGTGGTAGGACTTGGTGTCGATCTTGCCCATGTAGTCCACGATCACTTCTGTCGTTTTACGGATCAGCATCTCTTTGCGATCGGACTTCGGATCGATGTTTTCGATGAGGAGCACGTCCTGAAGCCGCTGGTAGATATCTTCGAGCAGCTCTTTCTCAAACACCGTCATCGTCGGCTCGCAGACGTTGTATAAGTAGGTATTAGCCAGTTCGTTGTAGAGAATTACCACGAATGAGTATGGCTCGATCACCCAGTAGCGCTCGATTTCTTCAAAGTCCGGTAAGCCGGCGAAGACTGACATAGGTCCCTGCTTTTCAGGATCATAAGCTTCAAACTCAAACTTCTTCTTGAGCTTATTCTTCACCTTATCCTTCTTGTCGACCGGTTTTTTCTCCTGCTCTTTAAGGTCTCCGCCCTTGGATTTTGTGAGTATCGAGTTAAACTCGTTGATAATCTCTTCTTCGCTCTTATTGTGTCTGATCGATTCTATTTCTGACGAGCTGATCAACCGATCATCACGCTTAGCCTGAGTCTGGGGCACAGCCTTCCTGGGGGCTTCAGGTACTCGCCTTACCGAGGTATCCGGCACCTGCTGGGGTACTATGATCGCATCAGCTTCCTGTGCGTAGAAGGACTTATTTAAAATCTTTTTTAGCTCTTCCGGTTCCTCTGCTTGTATTTCCTGCTCAACGACGATTTCTTCCGGCAGGTTTACCGGCTGCTCTTCCGCAATGAATACAGGCTCTTCCGGTGACAGGCTTGTCGAGTTTACGACTTCTTCTTCCGGGTCGACAGGCATCTGCTCTGTCTGTCCAGCCTGTTTTTTCTTTAACAAACCGTAAAAAGTCTTCCTGTCCGTATCGTGGGTGTCAAAGTTTGTACCTGAATTACCGGTTCCTGTCACTTTACCCTCTCCGTAAAGGATTTACTGTTGAACTCTGGCCAATATTACGTAACAATATACTGCCCCCACCAGCAAGCAAGCATGTTCCTGCTGAACAATACCCACCGGTTATCGTAATAATAATCGCAATACTACTTACTGGGTTTAAGGATATATAAACTTAGTGTCAAAAAGAAATTTTTTTGGAACGTTTTAGTAATTGAGGCAATAAAATTCTTCGACTCACTAAAATGTAATTACATTTTCGATATAAACTGGAAATATGTAGTCTGAGGGTTTTTTTGGGAATAGATTGTTCACGTGTCCTGGAGATACTTCTCCGATATGACGTTGTGATGGATGTGCCCATCCATCACAGCGCTCCTTATACTTATCCCACGATCTTCCAGTGTCCCCCGATGTTTACCACGTTCAGCTTGCCGTTGAGCTCAAACGCGGTGAGGGGCTCATACTGGTACTGGACGCTCGTCCAGCTGGCGGCTATCACGTTTTTACCTCCGGTCGGCTGGGTTTCCTGAGTCAGGGTGGTCAGCACATACTGGACATGTGTATCGTCGGTCTTATCCCCGTACATGGCTCCTGTGCCCTGCAGGAACTCCTGGTAGGATGAGCCCGTGAGTGGTTTGAACTTATCTTCCGCGCTATCGTAAGTCACGACATAGCTCGAAGCGGAATCAGTGTCACCCTGGTTCAGGCTGTCGAAAAACGCCTGGATTACACGTTCGGGAGTGCTATCCATGTCATTAGGGCCGTAGGCGCTGTACAGGTCGTATACGTATGAGGTTGTCGGCATCTCGACTACGTAACGGACCGGCACCGGAGAAGACGGGTGCATATAATAGTAGACCCTGGTCGTGATGATCGTATCTCCGAAGCCGAGCTGGCGATCAGTCACATAGATCGAGCAGTTTTCAAACTGGCCGGCATTGTTCGTGACGTTCTCGTGACCGGCCAGTGCGTAAGTGGCTTCCAATGGATTCCACGCCTTGTCCGCCGTAGTCATGTTAAATGGCGGGTAGCCTCCAGTGATCATTAGCGTGGAACTGTTGATCACCGTGATCAGGACATTGGTCGCCGCTGTCCTTTCTTTGTTGATCCAGACATCGGTTTTAACCGAATTATTGCCATAGATCTCGTTTGAAGTAAGCCTGTCCCCATCCTGCTCGTTTTTCCCTGTGGTAACGAGGAAGGTCCGGTGAGTGATCATGCCGCTATCGTTCAGGGCCACATCATATCTGGCCATGCTGAACTCAGCCGGATCAAAGATATCCTTACCGGATAGCGTCGTACCGTTGTCCTTGCTTCCCGTACATCCAGAGGCCGCTACTGCAATAGCGATTACCCCGATCAACATGAGAAATATTAGTGACTTGTTAATCCTGCCCATATTCCTTACTCCTTCGCGTGTTCTTCCAGTAGTCTTGCCACCGCATACGCCGGATACACCCGGGACAAACGCTGGTCCTCGACCATCGTAAACGGTATGCCCAGTTCAATGAGCGCATCCTTGACGATGAATGCGCCGAGGCCACAGACCACCGCTTTGCCGATGTCATGGTGTCGTGCGACCGCCGCAACTGCGTCTTTCAGATCATCTGTCTGGCGCCTGCGAGCCTGCGCGGCGATCTCGCCAATTTCATCGAAGCTCAGTTCTTCCAGATCGCAGCAGACCAGCCTCGCAATGCGCCGGGCTGCGCTCTCCTTGTCCTTCGGCCCGCCGTCGGGCGTGTCACAAGAATAATCGCTCGCCTGTATTAACCCCAGGAACAGGTATATGTCCCCGGTGATCGCAAACAGTTCCGAAGCAGTCCGCACCGTCCTGCCTCTCAGGTGAACGGTATGCAGCAACGCTGCCAGATTTGTCCGAAGCGTACCGGCATAGATGAGCTCGTTGTTTCCCAGCCGGTCGAAATCGGTCAACATCGCCACAGGCTTACCATCCCGGACCGGGATAATGTCCGTAGTGGTACTCCCGGTATCGACGAAGATAATACTACCGTGTACCCGTCCCAGGTACCGGGCCGAGGCCGACCAGTTGGCAGCCGAGAACAAGTTAAAATCAGTCGTATCCTGATAGAATTCCCCGTCGTACCCATAGAATACGGCATCCGGAAATACCTCTTTTACAACCGAGGCAATGTGCTCAATGCCATCTTTCTTCGACCGATAACAGTCCGCCAGTTCCCCGGTAATCGTGACTCCGACCGGGCCGCAGTCCCCTGCGTTTCGCCTGATCTGCTCCAGCGTACCCTTCAGGTCCGCTTCTCTCCACAGCGGTAGATAGACCGTCTCGACATAGCTGCCGTCTGCCGATGCAGCCTTTGTGTTGGCGCCGCCTATGTCAATGCCAAGCGCTATAAATACTCCTCCAGGTCCTTCTTGGTGAACGAAAACGTACCACTGCGACTGATGACCGGCGGCATCGCACCGAAGTGCCCCAGCAGAATCAGATCAGCCAGGTTGACATCTATGGCTTTTACCACTCCGACCACAGACGTCGTCGGCCGAGGATTAATGTCGATGATCCAGGGTCGATCTCCATAAACGATATCCACTCCGAACAAACCCTTACAACCGGCAATATGGCCAGCCCTGATCGCAGCGTCAAATATCTCCGCGGTCGCCGGGTGAGACACATTGACGTCATTACCATCGTACTCGACCCTGTCACCGATCCGGATATGCTGCCGGTTCAACGTAAGCGGCAGGATCCATCCTTTGCCTGCCACCAGGGAGACGCTCAGGTGATCCCCCTCCACGAACTCGGTTGAGATAAATCCCTCTTTCTTCACCGGCCGGTCCGACACAAAGATGCCATCCGAACCACACCCCATCCGGGGCTTAACCACACATCTGGCATTCCCTTCGGTTAGAATTCCCGGGGCGTACAGCCCATTATGCTGCATCAGCTCTGTGGTTTCCTTTTTATCCGCACATAGCCTGATCGCATGCGGACTGCTACCCAGGTTAAGACACTCCGACTCCATGACTTCCGTGAAGCCCGCCAACATCTCGTCCGGCGCTATAACCAGGCCGGAGTCACACGCCTCAGCAGTACGCCGGAAATCCACATCAAAATCAGCAGGGACAAAAACCGTGCAGCCCGCCGCCTCAAACGACGCTTTCAGCGTCCTCAACATGGCCGTGCCCTCCTTCCGCAAGGACGGGTCCATGCCTGTGCACACCGAGTACTCCGCCAGCATGACCTTCATAGTGACCTGCACAAATGAGGGACGGACAGGTATAATAGTGTTTCGGGTAGCACCTCAGAAAACCACAAAGGCATAGAGGGTTGCACAGAGGCACAGGGTTTTTTTACCACGGGGGGCACAGAGGTTGGCACAGAGGCACGGAGACTTAAAAATATGTCTTTGTGTCTCTGTGTAGTTCTTTGTGTTCTCTGTGGTAAACAAGTAGGTCTTTGTGTTCTCTGTGGTAAACAAGTAGGTCTTTGTGTCTCTGTGGTTTATAATGGGAAACCAGTAACTATTATATCTCATTCTCACGCATTTACATCCAATGTCGTACCGTATTTTGATCACCAACGATGATGGGGTGGCTTCTCCTGGCTTGCTGGCGGTTTACGAAGCTGTCAAGTCTCTCGGGGACGCGGTAATCGTGGCGCCGGCCACTCAGCAGAGTGCCGTTGGTAGATCGATGACGCTCTTTGAGCCGCTGCGGACTGAGGTGATCACTCTGCCCGGTACGGTGGCGTATGCGGTCAATGGCACGCCAACTGACTCGGTGGTCATAGGCATGTATGTGGTGATGGCGGATAAAAGACCGGATCTGGTGATTTCGGGTATCAACATCGGTGAGAACCTGAGTGCCGAGGCTGCCACGACCTCGGGCACCATCGGTGCTGCGCTGGAAGCGGCTAACCAGGGGGTGCCGGCTATCGCCGTTTCGATGCATGTGCTCGATGAGGCTGATAAGTTCGCTACCGCGGCGAGGGGCCGGGACTATGCGATTGCGCAGAGCGTGATAAGAAAACTGGCAGGGTACGTGCTTGAGCACGGTATGCCGGAGGGCGTCGACGTGCTTAACGTGAACGTGCCGGCCAGTGCATCCCAGGCTACTCCTGTCGTCGTCACCAGGTTAGCCCGACGGATGTATAACACGCTGGTACACCACCGGAAGGACCCCCGGGGCAAATCGTACTACTGGGTGGACGGTACTGTTATCGAAGACGCGCCGCCTGGTACCGACCTGTACACCGTCCATCAGCTCGGGCAGATTTCCATCACACCTATGAGCCTGGATATGACCGCATGCCTGCACAATGCAGGGCTGGGAACGGAGCTAACTAAATTGTTTGGTGAATCCTATCCGGCAGGGAAATGATCCGGTTTCTTCTTCACCGGTGTTCAGGCTTTCGTGCCTCTTTTTTGATGTGTTTTATCGACCTGCGGGCAGCGAGATACAGGCCAAATATCAGAATGGCCAGCACAATCACGCCCGCCGTAATCGCGAATGAAGCACTTTCCCTGAAATCCAGGGACATTGTCAGGATGACAACCATTGCCAGCGTACCTATCACGAGGAATAGCAGTGTATCTGCAATAATGGCTACAAGCTCCTTCGACCTGATGCCCGTGAACAATGGGTCAAACGGCGTACCTGGGGCCAGATTTTCCTTTTCGACCATACACTGAAGTATAAAATGACAGATTTATAGCTGTTATCCGCGATTAAGTCGTGACCTTCGGGAGCACTGTTGGAGCTTTTGCCCAAGATCAGAACCCCATCTTGCCAGGGTTCATGATATTACACGGGTCAATTGCCTTTTTAATGGCCTTCATGATCTCGTGGCCTTTTCCGTATATCCTCGGCATATAGCTTGCGCGAATTACTCCTATGCCATGTTCACCTGACAGTGTCCCGCCTAGCTTCAGGATTGCGTCATAGATCTCATCCTTTGCGGCATGTACTTTTTTCCATTCCTTCTCGTCCATGATGTCTATGGCGATCCCCGTGTGTAGATCGCCATCGCCGATATGGCCGAAGACTACTATGTCCAGGCCATGCCTTTCACCGATCTCCCGGATATTTTTTAGCATTGCCGGCACATCTCTGATCGGCATTCCGATGTCTTCGGCTTCGTAAATGCTGACTTTGCCGGGGTTTAGCCGGCTGATCACTACGCTGACCAGCCTGCGGCCGGACCATATTTTCTCTTCTTCTTCTCTGTTCAAGGCCACTTTGGTCTGGCCGGAGCACCTGCCACAGATGTCGACGATCAGGGCGGCTTCACGCAGTGTGCTCTCCCGGTACCCGTCAACCTCGAAGATCAGCATCGCTTCCACTAGCGGCAGATCGATCTCCGGCTGGTACTTTTTGACGGCGCGGATTGCGCTGATGTCCATGATCTCCATCGCCGAGGGGGTCACGCCTGACTTCAGCACTTCTGACGCTGCCGTTCCAGCGTCTTCCAGCCTGGAAAACATCGCCATCAGGACTGTTTTTGTCTCTGGCAGCGCACATATCCTCAGCCGGGCTCTGGTAATGACGCCGAGCGTCCCTTCGCTGCCGATGTACAGCTGAGTGAGGTTATAGCCTGCCGATGTCTTAGGAGCCTTGCATCCTGTGTTGATGATGTCGCCGTCTGGTAACACCACCTCTAAATCCAGCACATAGTCCTTGACTGTGCCATATTTGACAGAGTGCATACCGCTGCCGCCATTGGATATCAGCCCGCCAAGGCTGCACATCTCGCTGCTCCCGGGGTCCGGGGGGAAGAAAAAGCCATGCTTCGCCAGCTCTTTATTGAGTTTGCCATGCACGATTCCCGGCTCTACCAGTACCTGCATGTTCTCAGTGTCGATCTCCAGAAGGTGGCTCATGCCGGTCATGTCCAGCACAACGCCTCCCCGAACCGGTACTGCGCCACCGGTAAGCCCGCTCGCAGACCCTCTGGGCACAATCGGTATCCCTCGCAAAGCGGCCAACTTGACGATGGCGGAAACCTCCGCAGTGCTCTTCGGCCGTACCACGTAGTCTGCATGCCCCCTGACGTACGATGAGTCAAACGAGTAGCAGTACAGTTCTCCTTCGTCGCAGGAAGCCCTGTCCATGCCGACAATTTTCTGAAGTTCGGTGAGCATGGTGTCGTGTCCTGAATGCTTGTATACTAAATGATAACGACATAAATATATAAATGCTTTATCTTAACGGCTTACCCGGTCTGTTGAACTATCTACATAAAAAATGCTCAGGGCTGACAGGGTGATCTGGGTCGACAACACGAACGCTGCGCTGCGCTGGGGATAACGCAACGAGCGCGGTTCACTTTCTCAACACATCGAGTCCTTGAACTCACTATACACTTCAGCCATTGTATAATGCCACTCGAACCCGTTTAGTAGTCTTTGATATGCTCGTTGTCTGGAGTATTCTTCCTCTTCGAATACGATGCCCTCGTAGTTGACTTTTGCCAGGTACAGGCCTGCGGCCGGGGCAGGCGGTATGCCTTCGTCATATGTCGGATCAAACATCCTCTCTATCCAGTCATTGGGTCTCTTGTTCTCTCCGACAAGGCGCAGCGCTGTCACTATCTTTCTGACCATGTTCCATAAAAAAGAATCAGCTTCGATGTCTATGATATAGAAGTCGCCCCTTTTTGTCACGTCAATCTTCTTGACTGTCCTCACCGGATACTTACATGGCTCTATACTGGAAAAGTTCGTGAAGTCGTGGGTTCCCAGGAACTGGCCGGAAAATTCTTTTATCCGGCGCTCGATTACGTCAGGCGCATATAACATGTACCTGTACTCCCGGCTGGTCGGGTCTCGCCTCGGGTCGAAATCGTCCGATACGTCAGCCCTGGAGTAAGCCCATAAATCCTTGGGTAGCTTTGAGTTGACGATCCTGGGTGCTGTTAACATGGGGTCGGCCGCTTCGAACGCCACTGCCTGGCAAAGGGCATGTACTCCGGCATCTGTCCTGCCGGACATGGCGATCTTAGTCTTCGGCTTGATTGCACCGACTTCTTCGAGGCCTTTCCGTAGTTCGCTCTCTACCGTCCGGAGTCCCGGCTGTGCCTGGGACCCATAGAAATCGGTGCCAAGGTAGGCGATCTTAAGCGCAACCTTCACTGTTTTTCCCTCTGGTGCTCATTTTTTTGCACACTCAGTAGATATAGTGCTGCGACCAGCACGACGACCAGCACTGCGGTGATGACCATTTCCTCGACGGGGATGTGTTCGACGCCGAAGACGAGCACCCGCCGGATCATAGCTGTCAGACCGGCGGCGATGATCAGTCGGAGGTCTAGCCTGTGGCTGCGGATGAATACGACAACTGTCTGGATGAGCTCTACCAGGATAAGGATAACCAGCAGGTCGTTTAGGGACATGTATATGGTGTCGATGGTCATCTGGCCGCTCACCAGACCGGACATGTCGCGTCCCACAATGAAAAAGGAGGCTATGGCCATGAGGATCAGGAAGAGTGCGACCATCAGGTAAATTCCCGACTCAACCTTACCGATCACATCTGTGACTATGCCGCTGAAATCCTTTTTCTCACTCACGGCGCTCATCCCCGAAACGCTTCTTTTCTCCTCTCATACGGCCGATCAGGAACAGGCCCAGGATCAGCACAAATAGCAATAACGCAGTCAGCGCTGTCTCTTCCCATGGCTTGGTCGTAGCCCCGAAAACCAGTACCCGCCGGATCACTGCCGTGAGGCCAACTGCCAGTACAAGCCTCGTATCGATCGTGTGTGTCTTGATATACACGATCAGCGTCTGGATCAGCCCGGTGATGACGAAGACGATCATCAGGTTCTCCAGGGCTTTATCGACAAGCAGGATGCTTGCCGGCTCGGTTACAAACGCCATCATATCCTGGGCTACAATGTAGAATGACATGACGGCCATCAATATCAGGAACACTGCGACCAGCAGGTAGATCGTTGACTGGACTATGTCCAGCGCGTTTCCGATCGTATTACTGTATCTGTTATCCCTGCCTTTTAACGGGCTGTCGTCGACCATATCAACTAAGAATATGTTTACCGTAGAAATATAAAGTTTGGGCTCCAGTCGCTAGCCAGTCGGCTTCATAAGCCCGTACTGGGACTGGCAGGTTTCCAGCTGCGAAGCGGTGCCCACAATGATCAATATCGAGTCCGAAGACAGCTTTTCTGACGGATCCGGGTTCGATCTGAACCGTTTATCGTCTTTTATACCTATCACGATGCAACCGGTTTTGACGCGGATACCTGACTCTTTGATCGTCTGGTTCTCCAGCCTGGAACCTTTTACGGTAAAACGGGACAGGAGTAAGTGGTCCGATAGCAGGATGGTATCTTCAAAAGAGCCTTTTTCTACGAGGCGAGCGAGGATCTGTCCTCCCACGTCCGACAGCGACATCACGTAGTCTGCACCTGCCCTATACATCTTGCCTACGCTGCTGTTGGTGTTCGCTCTGGCGATGATGTTGATGTGTGGGTTCAGGTTACGGGCCAGCAGGATCGTCATCATGTTCCGGGCATCGTCATTCAAGGTGATCACGATCGTCGGTGCGTGAACAACTCCCGCATTGATCAGGCAGTCCTTGTCGGAGGAATCCCCGATAACCTGATCCTTCACGTCGTACTGCTTGCGATCGATGACCGTGTAGGCGATCCCTTTTTCGTCGAATCTCCTGGCCACCTCTCTGCCCACGTCTCCGAAGCCTGCTATGATACTTGGGCTTGGAACTGCGGGCGGCTTCAGGCTGGCAATGGCGCCAGTATTTTTAATCTGATCGCTGGTGCCCATGACCACAAGCACTGTAGCCTCATCGATCACCACTGATGGTAACGGGTTGACAATAAATTCACCATTCTTAAAAATCGCAACTACCTTGGCACCTGTAGTTTCCCGGATCCTGATCTCCTTGATTTTTTTCCCTACCAACGGATTATCGGGGTACACTGGCATCTTACATATCTTTATGTCACCGCCGAGGTCCACCGCACTGGAGATATCAAACTTGATGGAGGAAACCGCCATCAGCCCGATATTCATGCCCAGGATCTGTTTGGGAGATATCACTATATCGGCTCCCGCGAACTCCAGGTACTGAGCCATATCATGACCTTCGACCATAGCGATAATCTTACAATTCGCAATTTGTGACGCTGTGAGCACAATTGCTGCGTTGTTTTCGTCCCCTTCGTTTGCTACCAGGTAACTTGCGCTCCGTATCCGGGCCTGGCGCAGCAGTTCTTCGTTTGAAGTGTCACCATGCAGGGCATAATGCCCGTGCCTCTGAAGCTCTATAATTTTTTCCATCGATCGATCGATAACGATGAACTGAATGTCCCTGAGGCTCAGCTCGACGATCAGCGCGTCGACGATGGGGTTGTACCCACAGATGATCACGTGACCGTTGATCCATTCAGGTATGCGGGTACGGGGATTCTTTATCCACCTTTCTATGATGGGGGTAACCATCAGCGGCAACAAGATGGCAAACAGGATGAGAAGCCCGGTAACGACTACGATCATGGAAAACAGCTTCCCCAGCATGGTGATGGGGTATATATCGCCATATCCCAGCGTGGTCATAGTGGAGATCACCCAGTACAGGGCTGTGATAAAATCCGTGTTCTTGATGTTAAAATGGTTTTCAAGCTTAAGGAATAGCAGCGCGTAAGTCAGTACGATTGCTAGAATGCCTGCAGGATATACGATGACCGAGGAAGAAAGTATACTGCGGATCTGACTTTTTGATATTCTGGCTCTCATAAGCTGTCAGCTTATCATGGCGATACCGGTAAAAAAGCATTGTGCGTGGGTTACCCCACGCATCTTCATAAAAAAATTTATTCTGGCTTGGTCATTAGGGCGGTCTTGGACAGGATCTTGCCGTCTGCGGCGTGGGGAGTCCTGATGACCATGTCCATTGCCTTGTCCATTTCCCTGGCTTCGTCGACCAGCTTTGCTGCGGCCCTGAGGAGCTCGTGGGCTGCGCATACTGTGATGATGTACTGGTCCATTTCCTTCTGCATGAAGCAGCCCGCGAGGTCGAGGTCGCCGACTTTCTCTGCCATGGTGTAGGCAGCGATAGCCTTTGCCTTTGCGTACGGGTTCTTGTAGCCTGCAGATTCGACGGCCTTCTCTGCAGATACGACGATCTGCGGGAGTACGGGGGCCTGGCCTGCGGCAATTGCTGCAATCAGGGTGTCGAGTTCCTTCTGCATGAGCCTGACGACGCCGGTCTCGGTGAGGACCTTGGTCATCTCAGCGTTGAACAGCACCATTTCGGTGGGGTCCAGGAACTGCCTGCGGGCACCAATCATGGAGTCAGCCTTCACGATGAAGTAGCCGAAGCCCTTTGCCTTGAGGTCGTCCTTGATCTTCATTACGGGTACGTCCGAAATGACGATGACTGGGACGCCAGCTTCCTTGATCATGTCCCTTGCCTTTGTCGGGCCGGGGATGGTGGCGTTCGGGCTGATGACGATACATAGCTGGGGCTTGAACTCGAGGATTGCCTTTACTGCTTCCTCTGCATCTGCTTCGCCGAGCTTGGCGCCGGTGCCGATGGACCTGACGTATACGTCACGGTCTGCGCGTTCGTCCAGAATAAGGTCGATGTACCTCGAGGTTCCGAGGTTGCCTAGCTTTACAATGCCTAGTCTTACGGTCATAATAATCTTGTAAACTATTGATGAAAAGTCGATATATAACTTTCTGCTTGGGTGGGTGGCTGATACCACTCAAGAGCTACCTTTTCTATCTATATCGTGTCTATTACTTACTAAACAAGGTATTAAAGCGTAACCTTAATATACTAACAGGTTTTTAAGGAGTTTCTTTTTATACGTTGTTTATTATAATCACAATTCAGGTCGCAATCGCTGATTCCCTAGGCTGCATAGCAGCAAAAAATTATATATTCGGCCGTTGTATTAAGCGCAAGGGAGGTTAATATCTATGGTTGAAATTGCAACAAGAATTCAGGATAAGGACAAGCTTCTCGCAGCGATCGCATATGTGCTCCCAATACTGGGCGGAATTATCATTTTGTTAACAGATGCTGGTAAAGAGCCAGCCATGAAGTTCCATGCAATGCAGTCGATTGTGCTGGGCGTTATCGTATGGATACTCAGCTTCGTGTGCATTGGTGCACTGTTCTGGCTGTACTGTCTCTACGGCGCATATGTCATCTACACTTCAAACGACTTCCAGTCAATCATTGCAAGCTTCGTCAAAGACAACCTGATGAAGTAAGTAATGAAACAGACTTTTTTCTTTTTCCCCTTCGCTTTCATCCCGCCTGCAAAGTGTTTTTATCATCCTGTGTCAATATAGGCTTGAATTTTTATGCAGTGCAGCAGAGTGCTTGGTATCGAGGGCACCGCATGGAGCCTTTCCGCGGCGATCGTAGGGTGGGACAAAGTCTACGCCGAGGCCGCACACCCTTACATCCCGGAGACTGGTGGTATTCACCCGATGATGGCAGCGCAGCACCACGCTAATCATATCACCCAGATCGTGAAACAGGTGCTTGAATCGGGCTACGACTTCGACGGGGTTGCATTTTCCCAGGGTCCCGGGCTGGGTCCGTGCCTCCGTACCGTCGCTACGGCCGCGAGGGCGCTGGCACTGGCTTACGATGTGCCGCTGATTGGTGTCAACCACTGCGTAGCGCACATCGAAGTCGGCCGGTGGCAGACCGGGTGCCACGACCCCGTCGTCTTGTACGTCAGCGGGGCGAACTCTCAGGTGATCGCTTTCCGGCGTGGGAGATACCGGATTTTCGGGGAGACACTGGACATCGGGATCGGCAATGCACTGGATAAGTTTGGGCGACACCTTGGCTTGCAGCATCCCGGGGGACCGAAGATCGAGGCCCTGGCGAGAGATGGAAAGAACTATGTCAGCCTGCCCTATGTCGTCAAGGGTATGGACCTCTCTTACTCTGGCCTGATGTCGGCAGCTAAAGATGCGGCTATGCAGCACTCGAAGGAGGACGTCTGCTTTTCACTGCAGGAGAACGCGTTCGCCATGCTGGTGGAAGTGACTGAACGGGCACTGGCGCACACGGGTAAGGACGAAGTCTTGATAGGCGGCGGCGTTGGGGCTAACATGCGCCTGCAGGCGATGCTGGATGCGATGTGTAAAGGCCGAGGCGCTAAGTTCTACGCTCCTCCACGCAAGTTCTTCGGCGACAACGGCGCGATGATTGCTTATACCGGACTATTGCAGCAAAAGTACGGCTTGACTATCCCTGTCGAGGACTCGGCGGTCAATCCCTGTTACCGTACAGACGAGGTGGAAATCCCATGGTTGTAAGTGAGCGACAGGGAGCAGAAGCCCTGGTAGAGATGCTGCCCGATAAGGTGATCAAGACCCGTGTGCCCAAAGCCTACCGTGTGCGGGAGCTTGACGAGCGCCTCCGCAAAGAGCGCACGAGGGCAGAAGCCAAAATCCTGAGCGAAGCCCGACGGCTGGGCATACCCACACCCATCGTCTACGACGTCCGGGAAGCTTCTCTAGAGATGGAGTTGATCAGGGGGGAGCCACTAAAGAATGTCATCTCGACCGAGCTTTCCTACGTGGCGGGCGTGCTCATCGGAAAACTCCACCAGGGTGGCATAATCCACGGTGACCTGACCACTTCCAATATGATCGTATCCGGCAACCGGATCTACATGATCGATTTCGGCCTGTCTTTCTGGGATGCCACGCTGGAAGCCAGGGGCGTCGACGTACACGTCTATTACCAGACACTGGTCAGCTCCCACGAGAACCACGAAGCGCTGATGGAAGCCTTCGCCGACGGCTACAAGTCAGCCTTCCCCGGGGCAGACGAGGTGCTACGCAGAGTCAGGGAAATCGAGTACCGGGGCAGGTACAAGACAGAGACACCTTAGGGGGTAGCAGCCCCAATGGAGGTGTTTAGCCTTTGTCTTGGTTTATGGTGTGTATCACAAAAACACAAAAATTCTTTTTTAGAGGGACACAAAAGCTCAAAGGCTCTAAGTATCACTGCTAAATCACTAACCGGACAAAAACACAATTTAAAACACGAGGGGCACAAGTTACACGGTTATTAAAACACGAACAAGTTCAGCCAAGTGACACCAAGACACCAAATCAAAACACAGTTATTGTTGTTTTTTCAATTTTTTTCGGCCGCTTATGAATTTTCAACAATACTATTAAGTGAAAGGGTATCACCAAAGTATAATCCGAGATCTATAAAAAGTTCAGTCTCAGTTGGACAGCAAGCGCTATCACTACCCGTGTTTTGATTTGGTGTCGTTCGTGTCACTGGCGGAACTTGTTCGTGTTTTAATAGCCGTGCAGTTAGTGAATTTCGGGATTTAAATTGTGCTTTTGTCCGATTAGTGATTTAGCAGTGATACTTAGAGCCATTCGAGTTTTAGTGTCCCTCTAAAAAAGATTTCGTGTTTTTGTGATACACACCATAAACCAAGACAAAGGCTCATGCAGGTTGGTTCAGATATTAACAATTAAAGCAATTAGGTCTACCTACGATAAAAAAGTTAGAGGGATATCAAATAATTCGATTGGATACCCCTTTAGTTATTTTTACTTGAATTTCCTGTATGCCACAGCCAGGCTTAAACCCGCTATCGCAGCCACGATCTCGAAGCCCGGGGTGGGTGTCGGAGTCGGTGTTGGGGTCGCAGTTGCCGCCGGGGTTGCTGTAATTACTGGTGTCTCAGTGGCGTTGGCCGCGGGCGTTGCCGTGACCTGTGCTGTGGCGTTTGGGACTGTGGTGGCTGTGGCTGTGGCTGTGGCTGTGGCTGTGGGGGTTACAGTCGGAGTCGGGCTTACCACCTTCATCATCAGGGGGTAGTAAGTGCCATTTCTTGCTTTGGCCGAGATATTTATCGTAGCCATCGTGCCTTCGTAGGGTGCAGACAGCGTAGTAATAAACTGGC
>CAZJRS010000081.1:0-16343 GCA_964548585.1 uncultured Methanocella sp.
TCCCCTCTCCCGGAGCTTTGCCGAGTGGCTCGGGTTTTCTTGCGCCCGGCGGATCTCGGCCTGCTTATCCTGTACTCCCGACAGCTCTTCAGGCAGGATAACCCCCGCGAGGTTTTGCTCGGGCACGTCCACATCGAAGTGGCCTTTGCCGTATTTGAGTGAAATTAACGTCATGTGCTGCTGTCTCCTTCTTCACAGTTTACTTCCGCGTTTCAGTCGCTGCCCACGCCGCAATCCCCGCTGTCACAATCACATCCGGAATCGCAGGAATTGTCGCTCGAGTCACTATCTGACCCATAGGTATTGCCGGTATCGGTAAAACTGTTGCCATCGTTGTTTTGCTGTGCCCTTTTCCGGGGTTTCAAAAAATCCAGTAGTCCCATGAACACCTATCCTGATACGTGCTTCTGTTCCATCGACATGAGGATCAGATCGCAGATGTCTATGACTTTTCCGCCTGCGTCCTCCAGGTTAGAATTGCACATCGGGCATGCAGTCACGACATAGTCGGTGCCCGGCGGCGCCTGGCTCAGCCGTTTTGCGGCAATTTTCTGTGCCAGGTCTTTGTACCCCCGGCGCACACCCCCGCCCCCGCCGCAACACCGTGCGTCCTGTTTTGATGACGCCATTTCCGTGAAACTGCCGATCTGCTGGATTAGCGCCCTTGGCTCATCATATACACCCATGCATCGGCCCAGGTGGCACGGGTCATGATAAGTCAGCTTCAGCGGTAGCCGTTTCAGCCCCAGCTCATCTATTTTGCGGGCCAGGAACTGGGTGATGTGAAGCACCTCCACGTCGAGCCCGTAGTCCTCTTTCAGCGTTTTAAAGCAGCCTGCGCAGCTCGTCACGATGATCCTGGCACCGCTGAGCTCGATCTGCCTGCGGTTATGCTCTATTGTCGCCGGCTTGCCGCCCAGTCTTAGCAACGGTGATCCACAGCAACGCTCGTCTTCCAGGAGCTTTGCGCCAAAACGGCTTAACAGGCTGAACGCAGCCCGGGCTTCAGCCTGCTTCCGGTAGGACATCAGGCATCCTGCAAAGTATATCAGGTCTGATTTACCTGTCGAGCCCGACGGAGCCCACGCCGTACGGGAACCTGCATCGCCCAGCGGGTTACCATACTTTTCGATGCTCCCTGCTACGATATCGTAATATGCCGGAACAGCTCCGGCACAGACCATTTCCTGCCGAGCCGCCTCGACAACTTCGTCCGGCTTTGCCCCCGACGGACATGTGGAAGAGCACATGCCGCAGGTCAGGCAGGTGTAAAACGAATTCTTCATCGCTTCTGAAGGTGGCACGTCCTCTGCCAGCGCCCGGGCCAGGAGCATCCGGCCCCTGGCATTCGTCGATTCCCAGCCCAGCTCCTCGTTGACCGGGCAGGAAGCCCGGCACCGCCCGCAACGGGTGCACTTTAAAATATCATCGAGGTGATCCTTGATCATTTTTACATCCCCATCTTGCCGGGATTCATGATGTTGTCCGGGTCTATGGCGTGCTTGATCGCCTTCATGACGTCATAGCTTTTCCCGTGCGCCCTGGTCATATAGCTTCCCCTGATGACACCTGTGCCGTGCTCGCCCGGCAGGGTGCCGCCAATCGATAAAACGACATCGTAGATATCGTCCTTGATCGCGTGGACCTTCCGCCACTCAGCTTCGCTGTTAAGATTTATGGCAATGCCTGTATGCAGGTTGCCATCCCCGATGTGGCCATAGGTAACCAGGGGCATGTCATGCTTCTTACCGATCGCCTGGATTGTCTTGAGCATGAATGGCACGTGCTTGATCGGCACGCCGATGTCCTCCGCTTCGTAGACCCGGACTTTACCGGGGTTGAGCTTCGTGACGGCTACGCCGACGAGTCTCCTAGCCGACCAGAGCCGCTCTTCCTCATCCCGGTCCTTTGCCACGACAGTGCGGCCGCCGCACTTCTCGCAGGCTGCGACGACACCCTGCACCTGACGGGCGACGGCTTCTTTGTACCCGTCCACCTCGAAGAGCAGCATCGCTTCGACATCAGGGATATCGAGAGAGGGGTCGATCTTTTTTACCGCGGTGATGGCACTGGCATCCATGATCTCCATAGCCGCCGGGATGACGCCTGACGATAAGACCGTGACAGCGGCTTTACCTGCGTCCTCGATCTTATCAAAGCACGCCATGAGTATGGCCCTCGTCTCAGGCAACGGATATAGCTTGAGCCGGGCCTTGGTGATGATGCCGAGCGTACCCTCGCTGCCGACGAAGAGACGTGTGAGATCGTAGCCTGATGAGGATTTTGGGGCGTTACAACCGGTGTTGATGATATCGCCGTTGGGGAGCACCACTTCGAGGTTGAGGACGTAGTCCTTGACCGTGCCGTATTTTACGGAGTGCATGCCGCTGCCGCCGTTGGCTATTAATCCGCCGACCGTGCACATGTCGCTGCTCCCTGGGTCGGGCGGGAAGAAAAAGCCGTGCTTCACGAGCTCTTTGTTCAGCGCTTTGTGAATGACGCCGGGCTCGATGGTCACCTGGAGGTTATCTACCTCGACCTCGAGAATGCGGTTCATGCTGGCCATATCGAGCACGATACCGCCCTTGACGGGAACCGAGCCTCCAGTCAGGCCACTGGCCGAGCCCCGGGGAACGATGGGGATTTTGTGGGCGGCTGCCACTTTGACGATTTGAGAGATTTCCTCGACTGATTGAGGGCGCACGACATAGTCGGCATTGCCCCGTATGTATGACGAATCAAAAGAATAACAGTAAAGCTCAGCCGGATCGTCCGTGACCCGGCTCTTTCCTACGATAGCGGTAAGCTCATCGATGATCATGCAGGCACCCTTGGGCGGCCGCAAGATTGGCTAGCGGACTGCCTGTTGTCGTATCACTCTGGATAGAGATATAAATTTGTTGATCAAGGGATGAAAGGAAAAAATTACTTGAAAGCTTCTCCCTGCAGATGCTCTACTTATTGATCCGCTGATCGATGACTACGATAAGGATGAGCAGTGCCAGCATGATCATGCATATGATGACGAATATGGCGATAGCCCACAGGATCAGGGGGATAAGCTGAGAAAGCCCTGACTGAGTTTTGACTGGTGTTGTTATGGGCTTCACGGGCAGAGGGCTGGCACTGGTAATCGGCGTGGGCATCGCCATCGACGGAGCTGGCGTCGCTGTTGGTAATGGGGTCGCTACAGATGGCGATGGTGCTGGCGTCACAGTAGGGTTAGATATCTCTGTAGGGCCTGGCGATACTTCGACGGGATAAGGTTCTGGCGTTGGTGTTAATGTCCAGGCAAGCTGGCCTGTTGGGCTCCAGGTCCCGTGTCCGGGCTCGTGTTCCGTATACTTAGAGACGAACAGCCAGTCCACGTCAACTCTACCATTATCCCCGAATACTTTGATACCCACGTGTTGAGGGCCGAAATCGTATTTATCGGGACCGCAATCTACTCTGTTGCCATCGTCCACTAGCCAGGTGGCCTGGCTGTGCCGGATTAGTTCCTGGGTGTGGTATTCGCCCGCGCTCCAGCCTAGCAAGCCCACTGTGCCGGTAGATTGCCCGCCGGTATTCCACTCGTACCTGCTGGCGTAATACTGCTGGGCGTCGCCGTAGTTCGCCTGCTCGTAGCTGGGCCAGGTGATCATGTCGGCTGGCGCGCCGGCTGCGCTGAAAAAGATCTCGTATAATTCAGGAACCAGGCCGTCGTGGGCAGACTTCAGGCTGCATCGTATACGTCGGTTGTCTGGGAACGTCTGCCGGGAAGCGATCTGGTTCCACGAGCGCTCCCCCGGCCTGATCGTGGCGATACTGTCAGTAAGGTAAACGGTTCCCAGCGTGTTAAATTCGCTTAGATCGTTGAAATCGGAGAAAAACTCAAAGGTGCCATCGCCGTCGCTCGCGCCCCCGTCGCCCGCCTTTCCGTAAAGGAGCTTGACGGCCGTGCCTGAGGAGGGGATGGCCGGTATCTTTACCCAGACAACTGCCGACTCGGCATTTGCCGACTCAAGCCAGTAGCTCAGGGAGGTGCCGTCCGAGGTGGTAAACCTGATATCATTAGGCCAGCTCTGCGAGCCGCTGTCCAGGTAGACATCTTGTCCGCTGTCAATGCCCGTGCCCCGGTGTATGACGAACTTCAGCTGGTAATCAGACAGATACCCATCAGGGCTACCGACGATCTCATGGGTCTTTACGCTAGAATACCCAGCTAGAGAAGCTGTTGTCGGAGCTGGCGTTGCAGTCGGAGTCAGAATTATATTTAGCAGAGAGGTTGCTGTTGCTACAGGTATGTCCTGCCGTTGCTCACTCCCCCAGTAGCTGTGCACGGGCTCGCTTGTTGTGTGCTTTCTCAAGAGAATCCAGTCAGCTTTGACGTCGGCACTGCCATTGGCCAGGTTATGCCTCCCGAAGAAGACTTGTTTCGGGCTACCTGTGCCAGTTTTACCTCTGCCGGAGAGAACCGGTGTGCCGTCCATGTTGATAGTCACATTAATGCGGTCCGGGTCAGTATAAACATCGTATGTGTGCCAGGTATCATCTGAGTTCAAAGGCACGCCTGTGGTCACGATATTGCCTCCGATAAACCAGCGGATGTTGTGGATCTCACCGTATTCAAACCAGACGTAGGCCCCATTCTGGTCAAGGTAGTTCCAACCGCCGCTGCTCTGGTATCCTCCGTAGCCGAAACACGAGAAATAGTCAGAGGGGATACCGGTGGAAATTTTCGCTCTCAAGGCGGTGGTCCCGGGATCAAAAGCTGTCACGCTCTTGACAAAGTCTCCCGCTGTACTCAGATGCACGAAGCCATCAGCGAACACCGGGCTCCCCCAAATATCCCATTTAAGGGAATCTCCTGAGCTGAAATCATCAAAGAACAGGAATGTTTTTAGGCCATCGCTGGAGCCTGAATCGCCGGCTTTACCATAGTAGAGGCGGATGGAGGTTATGGCAGGGCTTTGCGGTATGCTGCCCACTTTCACCCACACGACCGCTGTGTCCGCATCGGATGACTCGAGCCAGTAGTTGAGTAAGTTCCCCCCGGGGTCCGAAAACCGTATATCATAAGGCCAGCTCTGCGAGTGGCCATTTAGGTATACCTCCTGGCCCGTATCAATGCCTTCACCCCTGTGCACCAGGAATATCATCTGATAATCGGACAGGCTGCTAGCGGGGCTACCGTCGATCACGTGGTCTTTCACGTAAGAATAGCCAGGTAGTACAGCAACTCCCGCATCGGATGCATAGGCAGATGAACTGACCATGCATACAACGAGCATGGTCAGTATCGTGATAACGCCCGGGGATAGCCTCTTCATCTCCACACCCTCACGGTTTTAGTAATCAGCTAATAAGCAAATTAGTATAGAAAGTGCCATTATATAAATGCATAGGCTTATTATTAAAGCCATAGGGTAGCAAAAAAGAAAAAAGGGCTACTGGTAGGTATTCCAGAAGCTGACGTCTGCTAGGGGCTTCTTCCGTGGCTGTGGATTTTCAGCCGGGTATCCCACAGGCACGAGCGCTATAAGCCGGTACTCTTCCGGCACTCCTAGTAGCTTCCTGACATCGTCTGCATACGGAGCCGTATTCCCCCATATCCAGCAGGTACCCAATCCAAGTGCTGCTGCCCCATAGATGATGTTCATGGTTGCGGCAGATCCATCATCAACGGGAAGCTGGTGATCAACCCGGCAGAAAACAGCAAAGCATGCGGCGCTTTTCCCGATGAACTTGCCATATAACGTGGTCTCGGCGAGTTTTCCCAGTAGCTCTTTATTGTCAATGCACCCGAAGAGCCATGCCTGTGCATTCCCAGCCGTAGGCGCCAGCCGGGCGCAGTCCAGGATCTCATTCAGGACTTCCCGGGGAACTGGCTTATCTTCATATCTTCGGATGCTGCGGCGGTTCTTGATAATACTGATTGCTTCCATAATATTCTCTCCTAATGGCTTGTGTGACATACTGTAGATAACTTTAAGTTATCTTAAAACTTTAAGTAACCAAATGGAAACCAGGTGACCATCGTGAAATGTAGCAAGACGTGCCCGATTGACGTGGCGTTAAAATACGTGGGGAAGAAGTGGGCCATCGGGCTGATCAAGGACATGTTTTACGGCCTGAAGCACTTCAACGAGTTCCTGCAGGCAAACCCGGACCTGAGCGCTAAAGTCTTATCTCAGCGGCTGAAGGAGCTGGAGCAGAACGGGATCATCGAGAAAAACGTGATCACAGTCACACCGCTGTCTATAGAGTATACTCTTACCGAGAAGGGGAAAGCGCTCAACAAAGTGATCTACGAGCTGGCAGTCTTCGCGATGACGGTCTACGAAAAAGAGTGTTCCTTGAAGTCTGTGGAAGATAAAAAAGAGTACTTTGACCAGGCCAGGGATAACTGGAAAACTGTTCTCGGGATCAGCTCTTAAAAAAAGTAGAGAGCAGATCATCGTCGATCGTCGAAAGCTTCTTAGTCTCGAGAGCAGAGAAACTCAACGCTAGGGCAATCATCGACATTATGTTAGGCTCATCGAATCCGATCTTTCGATGCCTCGCATAGCCGATCTTTTACAATGCAGATGGTAACCTTTTTAATGAATAGCCTTGATAGATATGCTGGAGAGAATTTTTTATGGTCACAACGATTGTCGTAGGCGGGTTCTTCGGGGACGAGGGTAAAGGTAAGATCGTCGCCCACATCGCCTACACCGATCACCCATCGATTATCGCTCGTGGCGGCGTGGGTCCAAACGCAGGCCACACGGTCATAAAGGATGGGGTCAAGCATGGGGTCCGGATGATCCCCTCTGGATTTATCTATGATAAGGCCCGGCTACTTATCGGCGCCGGCGTGCTGGTGGACCCGGTTGTCCTGGAAAAAGAAGTCTCGCTGCTCAAGGCGGGCGACCGGCTGGGTGTCGATTACCGCTGTTCAATCATCGAAGCGAAGCACATCGAAGAGGACAAGGGCACGGAGCGGCTGGCCAAAAAGATCGGTACGACCGGTACCGGCTGTGGCCCGGCTAACAAAGAGCGAGTCATGCGCAGTGCCAAGCAGGCGAAGGATTTGCCCGAGCTCGATCCATTCCTCACGGATGTCGCCAAGGAGTGCAACGATGCGATCGACCGTGGCGAGAATGTCATCATCGAAGGCTCTCAGGGCTTCGGTATCTCGCTCTATTATGGTACTTACCCGTTTGTCACCTCTAAGGACACCTCGGCATCACAGCTCGCGGCAGACGTGGGTGTGGGGCCGACCAGGATCGACGAAGTGGTAGTCGTGTTCAAGGCTTTCCCGACCAGGGTCGGCGAAGGGCCGTTCCCCACCGAGATGTCCAAAGAAGACGCGAAGGAGCGGGACATCGCCGAGTTCGGCACAGTCACCGGCAGGGCTCGCAGGATCGGCTTCTGGGACCCTGAGATGGCAAAGTACTCCGCCATGATCAACGGCGCTACCCAGGCGGCAGTCACCGGCCTCGACCGGATCGACCCGGCCTGCAAAGGAGTCACCGAATGGGACAAGCTCCCCGAAAAAGTAAAAGAGTTTGTCCGTCAGGCCGAGAAGGACACTGGAATCCCCTTCACACTGCTTTCTACCGGTCCGAGTCTGGACGAGATCATCGACCTCCGGAGGAAGTAACGCCATGAAAAAGGATCTGATGAATATCCTCTGTTGCCCGGTCTGTAAGGGCGACCTGGATCTGAGGATATCTAAAGAAGATGCGGCAGAGGTACTGGAAGGGACGCTCCACTGTAAGAAGTGCAACGAGAGCTACCCAATCCAGGACGGCATACCCAACCTGCTCCCGCCAGAGCTGCGCTGAGGGAAAAACATGGGCCGGGGAGACGACTACGCTTCGTTTGAGGGTGAAGATGACGATCGTGGCGCCGCCTCATTCAACGATAGCCCGGCCAGTATGCCCTCTTCACCGGGGCCATCCCGCTCAGAGGGCAGTTCCGGGAGAAAACACAGCCGAGGTGGCATGGTTTCTAAATCCGGCTCAGCAGGCCACCATATAAAATCCCGCGGGAAATCCCGGGGCTTCCATTTTAATACCGAATCGCTGCGAGAAGCGGCCGGGTCTATGATCACAATCTCCGTGATCGGAGTCGTGGTCTGCGCAGCTATGCTCTATTTTACCTTCGTACAGGTGACGCTACCCCAGTTCTACGGTGCGCTGGGCGCTTCCATGGTCATCATGTTTCTCCTCTGCTTCATCGCAGCCCGGCTGCTCAGTGCTGAGAACTAATACAAATAGCTGCGCAGCGCCCCAACTTTTTTCCGTAGGGCCGATAGGTTTATGAGTAACTATATCACTAAGACGAAACAATAATTTCAGAGTATTACCGGGTGATTTTGATGAAGTACGTGGTCGTAACAGGCGGTGTCATGAGTGGTCTGGGGAAAGGCATTACAGCAGCCTCGACGGGTAGAATCCTCAAGAATAAGGGCTACAAAGTGACGGCGATCAAGATCGATCCGTACATCAACATCGACGCAGGTACCATGAGCCCTTTCCAGCATGGTGAAGTTTACGTGCTTAAAGATGGGGGGGAGGCTGACCTGGACCTGGGCAACTATGAGCGTTTCATAGATATCAATCTGACTTCAGACCACAATATCACCACCGGTAAAATTTATAAAACGGTCATCGAGAAGGAGCGCCGGGGCGACTACCTGGGAAAAACCGTGCAGATCATCCCGCATATCACCAATGAAATCAAAGAACGGATCAGGCGAGTGGCCCGGGATAGCGGTGCCGATATCTGTCTGATTGAAGTGGGTGGCACGGTGGGCGACATCGAAAGCATGCCGTTCATCGAAGCGGTCCGCCAGATGTTCGCCGAGGAAAAAGAAGAGGACATCACGTTAATTCACGTCACCTTAGTGCCCATGGACACCATGGGCGACCAGAAGACCAAGCCTACCCAGCACTCGGTCAAAGAGCTGCGGGAATTGGGCGTCAAGCCGGACATCATCGTAGGCCGGTGTAAGAAGCCGCTGGACAAGTCGACCAAGAGCAAGATTTCGCTGTTCTGCGACGTGCCTGAAGCGGGTGTGATCAGCGCCCACGATGCCGACGATATCTATGCAGTCCCTCTTCAGATGGAGCAGGAAGGTCTGTCCGAGTACCTCATGAAGCACATGAACCTGGCCATTAAGGAAGACAACCAGTCCTGGACCCAGATGGTGCACAAGCTCGAGTCGGCAGACCGGTATGCCACCGTTGCCATCGTCAGCAAGTATGGCGTAGAGGACGTCTACCTGAGCGTCAAAGAAGCCCTGAAGCACGCCGGCACTGCCAGCGACTGCAAGATAAAAATCAAGTGGGTAGAGTCTGAGGACGTGGAAAAATCCACGGACGTGGCCTCGTTCTTCAAGGACGTAGACGGAATTCTCGTGCCCGGCGGATTCGGTGTCAGGGGCATTGAAGGCAATATCAAAGCCATCCAGTACGCCAGAGAAAACAACGTACCCTACCTGGGCCTGTGCTTCGGGTTCCAGCTGGCGGTAATAGAGTTCGCGAGACATGTAGCCGGATTCCCGGATGCAACCAGCAGCGAGCTTTCCGCATCCGGCACGCACGTGATCGACCTGCTGCCCGAACAGAAGGACATCAAGAAGATGGGCGGCACCATGCGGCTGGGCGAACTCTCCGCCTGGGTGAAGGACAACACACTGGCCCACAAACTCTACGGCGCCACAAAGATCTGCGAAAGGCACCGGCACAGGTACGAAGTCAACCCCGCGCTGATCGACACCATCGAGCACCACGGACTGGTATTTTCGGCCAAGAACGACAACCGCATGGAAATCTGCGAACTGCCCAAGCACAAGTTCTTCCTGGGGACACAGTTCCACCCGGAGTTCAGGTCAAGGCCCGAAAGGCCCTCACCGCCATTCCTCGGGTTCGTACAGGCAATGCTACGCAAGTAAAGTTGACCCCTTTGCATGAACTGCAAAGGCACTTTTTTAATAATCACAAATAACACGAAGGAACGACTGTAACCACAGAGCGCATAGGGGATTGCACAAAGACACAGAGCTTGTTAACCACAGAGAACACAAAGGTTTACCACAGAGACACAGAGTATGATTATCGATGAACCTTTGTGTTCTCTGTGGTAAAAAGTCTCTGTGTCTCTGTGGTGAATCTCTGTGCACCCTGTGGTAAAAACGCACTTGATTCTAAAAATAGTTTTGAAAGCCGGCGCCCCGGCTTCCGTGTTTAACCCCTGTTCTTAATAACCAGCACTTCTGTAATCTTTAGTGCCAGTGCATCGGGTATTTCGAGTGCCTGCTGGAGTTCTTCGAGCAGTTTCTTCTCTGCGTCCTCTACTGTCCCATCGGCCAGCACGAGGTCGGCTGCTACTGCGAAGGCGGTTTCCTTCATCTCCGGGGTCAGCGTCTCCTTGGCGGCGGCGATGATCGGGGACGGGCCCTGCTTCTTCAGGATGCTCGTCACTTTTTCGAGGATAGCCTTCAGCTGCTTCTCGTTGGTGCCTTTATAGAGCTTCATGCGGTTCAGGATCGCGGCGATGCTGACCATCTCTTCCTGGTTGATCACGCCGTCAGCTGCGACAGCAGCAAAAAGAACTCCTGTGAAGGCTTCTTGCGCGTTTAGCTTCTCGGGCTGGTTGCCTCCGAATACCTTGTCGAATAATCCCATGAATAATTCCTCCGTGCAGGTTTATTCTGCACATTTGGGCTGGAACTTGGCACTGATCAGATTTAAAAGTGTTGCTCAAGCGGAACGAAGTCGGTTGCTTCCGGCGATTACCGGGCAACGACGATCGTGCACTTAGCGTTGTGGATCACGAACTTCGGGAAACACCCCATCGACTATCGTGGTAACCAGTATGATCAAAATATACTCACCCTGCGCCTGCTTTTCTGGTTTTTTTAATTGGCACCCGTTAGTATCTTACTATTCCGTTTACCTGCAGGGGCCGGGTGATATCATGTCCGCATCCTATTTAAACGACAGCCGGTGCTTTGCCCTCCGACAGTTTCAGTTTTACGGCCAGCAGTACGAGTATGATCCCGAAAGCGATGTTAAATATACCTACCACTTGTGCTAGCGCAATGATGCTTACCAGGGGGTATATCAATAATATTGCTCCGACGATGGCGGTGATAATGCCTCCCGCGATCAGCAGCATTTCCCCTTTGATTGCCTTCCTGGCTCCGAATCCGGCGACGATCTGCAATATGCCTGTAAATGCCCAGTAGAAGCCGATCAGGTACGCGAAGACTATCATTGTCAGTCCCGGCCAGATGACTGCAGCGGCCGCCGCTAATATTGCAATTATGCCGTGGATTAATCTCACCCACCACAAGCCATCTCTGATGGTGACCATCTGCAGCAGCATCAATATCCCGTCGATGAACGCGAATGCTGCGAACAGCAATACAAATGTCACAAGCGACAGGCCCGGCCAGAAAAACAATGCCAGCCCGAACGCCAGAGCGATCAACCCTCGAAGCAGCACGTCCCACCAGGCGACGTGCCACGTACCATACTGAATATTCCCACCGCTTACCGGGTTTTCAGACATAATTATCCCATAAATTGGTGTCCGAGTAGTTTTATAAACATATTCGCCGTATAGGGCACTTTTCAAGTGACCTGCTGAGGTGGGGGATAACGGCCGATCCATCGGCCGGAGCGGGTCTGTGGTTTCCGTTTTTATGAATCGTGGCGGCGGACTCTCGTGGCATTAATCCTTACCGGATTGTATCCAGGCTCATCACAATATCCCTGTGTTAAACTTTTATATTTAACTATATATTTTATTACTGGTTGCGGGTACAAGGGTTAAACCGGGGTATGTATGGGTGACGTGGAGAGCTACATCGCAATAGGTGTGTACTGGCTGAAGCTGACCGCAGAGCTGATCAGTATCATGATCATAGCTTCAGGTATTCTCGTCAGCACCTTCAAATTGTTACGTCAGCTACGCATGCCTGACATTAGGATCTATAATGATGTACGCCTTGGTTTTTCCAGGTACCTTGTCCTGGCGCTTGAATTCCAGCTGGCGGCGGACCTTGTCGGCACGTCTCTGACGCCAACCTGGGACCAGCTGGGCAGGCTTGCGGTCATTGCCACTATACGTACGTTCCTAAACTTTTTCCTGCAGTATGAGCTTAAACAGGAGAAGAGCCCGGTCGCGGAAAATCCTCCTACTATCACAGGAGAGACCGCGGATAGCGGCAAACTCAGCTGAAAAGCTCATGGATCTTGGTCTGATTGTACAATTATAACTGCAAATCGCACATCCTCTCCCTGGGGCAGAAAACTTTCCTTATCATAAAAATAGCTACCATTTGCTATTGATCCTGATCTCACACGACTGTGACAGGGCCTCACTCAAATTGAGCCACTCGTCCCAGTTTGCCTCTTCGCCGGGCTTCAGCTCAAAGTGGATGCCGCCGTCACCCTCGAACGGAAAATGGTGATCATGCCTGCCGAACATGATCTCATCGGGGATGCCCCCCGGGAACGCCGCGCACCGTGCACCATCATCACTGAGGTGCTTGCAGAAGATACAGATCAGCGTGGAGAGATCGGTCATCACCGATCACTAAGATTCTGATTTATAAAGAGCTTCCTGTGGTGTGGAACTACCCGGCTGCTTGTTGAGGGAACCTATATTTACAATCGGTTTTAGGTACTATATAATGCGTAAACCTCTGCTTCGTATTAATCACCCTGACACAGGGCAGGCACCGTCTGCCGAATATGCTGCGATGATCCACGAAGCCAGGCGAGCCGTTACTGATGATATCGACGAGAGAATTCGGCAGTGGATGCTGGAAAACATCGACTATATCTCAACAGGCAAAACTTCCTTATTGACCTTGCAATGCGATGAACACGCAGCCGGGTTCCTGAGCTATCATGTTATGGAAGACGATGTCCAGATCCATTTTTGCTACGTAACGAAGCCTTATCACTCATATGAAGGCTGGTTTTTTAAGGCAGCTGTCAATGTATTCCGGGACCAGGGCTTGAAGATCATCAGGACCAGCTTCCACTGGCCGTGCCCTGAAAGATGCATAGACGCATCGAGGGAGCTGGGCTTCATCGAACTGCAGGGTATCAGCATGCTGAGAGAAAATGATGCCGGGTACCCGGAAAAACCGCTTGCGGAAGGCGTCGAGATCAGGCTGTGGTCAGATGATTACCTGGGAGAAGCCGGGCATCTGCTCTTCACGGAAGCGAACCCGATCGACCGGCAGATATACCCACAGCTTGAGTCGCTGGAAGGTACCGTGGAACAGCTGTCAAAAATTACCTGTAATTTCTATGGCAATTTCTTGCCAGCGCAGTCGATGGTTGTCGTTTATGAAGGAAAGGTTATCGGTTTGATGCTGGCGACCGAATTTGAAAATGATTTAGTACTGATCGCCGAAATCGCTGTTGAGAAAAGCTATCGTGGCAGGGGGATCGCCAGCGCGATGTTGGGCCGGATAATCCGATGTAGTGCTGAGCTTGGGAAGAAGCAGCTTGAAGTGGTGGTCAATGCGCAGAATCGTGAAGCGATCGCTTTATATGAGCGCAAAGGGTTCCAGTCTTCAGTCATCTTCAAGCAAAACATACTTGTGTTCAGGTAGTCTCAACAAATCTACAATAAGCTATAAATGGAATCGCCGTATATGGTGGCTCTCGATTATCATGGATTTCAAGAGTATCACTAATATGGCACAGGGTGCCAAAACTAATATCGACCTTTCTGCTCAGTCCTTGAGGGCGCTGGATGAGCTGATCGGCAAGGGTGTCTTTAGCGACAAAGCCCAGTTCATGGAGTTCGCCATGAAAGCCTTCATGGAGTACAAGATGAAGGGCTCCAGCCAGGAAGCGCTGAATGGCATTGTCCAGAACTCAGCTGCGGGTAAAAAGGCAGCCGAAACTGGTGTTCAGGACAAGCTCATGCCGCTGATGAGCGAGGCCATGAACCTGATCGGGAAAAAGTAAACTTTTTTTATTTTGATACATTCCCGAGAAGGCAGCAGGGGGCCATTACTTCCCGGGGTTCTTATTTTTCCTCGCCTTCGATCCGATATATCCTATGACGATCAGGTGTAATAGAATCGCTATTGCCGTGCATACCAGTGCCACGATGCCTGTCAGTATGCCAGCCTCGTAAAATTTCCAGATCGTGAAGGCGCTAATCGGCACACCCAGGAAAAAATTGACGGCAAAGCCCGGGCTGTATTCTCTCTTTACCAGGGATGCGAGAATGTGCGTAAGCCCGTTGAACGCGGCGAAGAACGGCAGCCAGATGCCGAAGAGGATGTCTATACGGGCCAGCGCCGCGAAGAGTGGCATCAAGACCCAGACGACCGGGATGTTGATCCAGAATATGTTCTCTTTGTTCAACGGCACATCTCTGCTGCTGACCTTGAACACGTTCTTGTTCACGTAGTCCTTAAAGCCTCCGGGCCAGGCATGCTCCTCGTACTGGTGGAGCATATACAGGGGGACCTGCAGCCATAGCAAAAACATGAGGAAGTTGATGTCCGGATAAAAGACGCATAGGAGCAGGAGCATGTAGGCGGCGATGTACAGGCACATCTTCGCCCAGTTATCGTATAGCCAGTGCAGGTCGAAAAGCTTCATAATACCGATGTTAGTGCTATTGGTTTATGATTGTTTGTCCGGTACATGTATATGGGCTTCGAGTCCAGGTTTGAACACGAGTTCCAGATCAGCGTAAAAGCTGGTATTGTAGTGGACAGGCGGACGATTGACAATACTTGTTCGGAACAGCCGTGAGTCACTCAGATAAAGAACGGGTGTCACAAGAAGAGATGTTATTGGAAATGGTGCACCGACCGGGACTTGAACCCGGGTATTCAGCTTGGAAGGCTGATATCATAGCCGCTAGACCATCGGTGCATACTGATGAGATGCGGAACTAACATCGGCTTACTACGTATTAATATTTTCGCATGGCAATCCGCAGCCGCCCATACCCCGCCGATCGGAAACGCCCCGAACTATCGCTTCAGCCGTATCGATATATGCCAGACGCTAATTAAGAATGCTTTTATAACCCGGATGATAGACTGTCAACCGAGTGAGATCATGACCCGGACCGAGAACCTGCAGACACACTTCATCTCCCTGGCCATGCGTCTTGGTCTGAAGCAAATCGGCTTCGCCGACCTCTCCGGAGCCGGAAATCCGCTGTTCAGCCAGCTTCCTGTAGGCATCTCCCTGATACTGCCCATGGGCGATATCGTCCTTGTCTCTCTCGAAGAGCTCAAATTCCACGAGCAGCAGCTCCGACTGCGGGATGAACTGGAAGTAATCAAAGAGCAGCTCGGCGCTTTTTTTACCGGGCACGGCTATTGCTGGCACTCGGTCAGTAATGACACCGACCAGGAACACCTGACTGGGGAGATGTCCCACAAGATGGTCGCTGTCCGTGCCGGTCTCGGCTGGATCGGCAAATCGTCTCTCCTTGTCACCCCTGAGTACGGACCAGGAGTCAGAATGACCACGATGCTAACCGACGCCCCCTTCCAGACATTTTCCGGTTATTCAGAGAGCCGGTGCGGTGACTGTATGTTATGCGTCGAGGCATGCCCGGTCAAAGCGATCACCGGCCGGGAATGGCATCGTGGCTGCACTCGGGAAGACTTAATCGACGTTTTTCTCTGCAATGATTATCGCATCAATATCGGGGCTGGACTGGGTAGAAAGCACAGCTGCGCTCATTGCATGCGGGCATGCCCCTTCAGCGCTGGTTATCGTGGTTCTTCATCCCGCCAGATTATTGAATAATCCAGAATCTATTCTACTTTGAAATAGCCTTTGCATTGGCACGACTCAACAACACGAACGCTGCGCTGTGCTTGAACACAGATTGCCAGTTCCATGAAAAATATGATCTACAGTAACTCTGTTATGCACCGTTTAGGGTTCATATTGCGGAAACACAGCCATTTTTGCTGCTCTTGGCGTTCTATGACAAGCCGGAGGTCTGGGAGTGCCCGGGAGGTTTCGGAGTGGTCTGGGAGGTAAAGGAGTTTCGGGAGGAACTTTAAAAATGGGAGGTCAGAGAGTAATAATATTAATAAGGCCTCTCCGACCTCCCGACCTCTCTGACCTCCCACTTTAAACGTTCTCCCGGACCTCCCTGCACTCCCCGACCTCGATCCTCCAGACCTCCGGGCACTCACTGACCTCAAGGCTTTTCACACGCATTACATGAAAAACCACTTTTCATCACTGAGTCCTTGGCAGTCCTTGGCGAGCCGGGCGCCTAAACGACGCATAACTGGGGCACTGCTAGTTTTTCATGCCTTTACTTGAAAAACTTCGTTTCATGAACGGAGT
>CAZJRS010000082.1:0-15878 GCA_964548585.1 uncultured Methanocella sp.
TATCCGATTATGATAGAAATTACTTATATCCTCCTGCCCTTGTAGCTACTGGAGCATGGTAGCTACCATCGGAAAATACCAGTTACGGAGGCGAAATTATGATGAAATTGATCAGGATACTTCCGCTGTTGTTGGTTTTTGGGCTGATGATAGCTATGCTGCCGCCGGTGACCTCAGCATCGCCACAGGTGATAGCAATAGCAGCAGGTTTCGAGAACAGCTTTGCAGTCCTTGACAACGGCACGCTATGGGCATGGGGCAATAACGAGTGGGGCCAGCTTGGCATTGGCAATAAGATTAACCAGCCATACCCGATAATGGTACCGATAGATCATGTGAAAGCGGTCGCCACGGGCCGGGATTTCACTCTCGCCCTGATGGAGGACGGCACAGTCTGGGCGTGGGGAGACAACAAGTGGGGCCAGCTGGGCGACGGGACCACTGCTACCAGGGTAGTGCCCGCCCCGGTAAAGGGACTGTCCGGCGTCATGGCAATCGTAGCAAGCAGTAGCAGTAACGCGCTGGCACTCAAAGAGGACGGAACTGTCTGGGAGTGGGGGCTAGGGTGGAAGGGAGATACAACATTTCCCATCACTGAGCCCGCCAGTGTCGATATATCCGACGTCGTGGCGATCAGCAGCCAGGGTTCCGAGTCGCTGGCACTTAAAGCGGACGGCACAGTCTGGGCGTGGGACAAAGGTGATCTCAGCCCTGACGGCCTTTCATATATGGCTGGGATAACCCAGTTACCGATATCGAACGTTACGATGGTGTACGGCGGTGAAAGCGCGTTTGCGCTGAAAGATGACGGTACCGTGTGGGGCTGGGGTTATAACTCAGTTGGCCAGCTCGGAGCCATCACGACCCACTTTGAACAGGCGACTCCCATCCAGACAGACCGGCTGCAGAACGTATCTTTCCTCAGCACGAATGGAGGAACGTCCTTCGCAGGAATCCGGGATGGACGCACCTTCATATGGGGCAGCGGCCTGGGCCTGGGAATGCAGGGGATGGGCGAAAGGTGCTCCGAAGTAATCGAGGCGCCCGAGCCGATGCCTGGCCTGACGGGGCTGAAAAACATATCAGTCGGCTACAGCCACTGCCTGGCCATCAGGGACGATGGTACACTCATCGCCTGGGGCGCCAACGACTACGGACAGATCGGCAATGGCCTGAACGCCACCACATACCGTGTCGAGTTTGTTTTCCCTAATGGCACGGTCTGGGAAAATACCGATACGTCCTATTACCACTGCGAGCCGTACCCAGTGTCGATCGCGGTCGGCGAGACGCAGGCGGTCAATGACAGTATAATCAGGGTACCCGTGAGGTCAGACTCCAACCGAGCTGTGCCCAATGGCACACCGGAGCCTGCCAGCGTCAACCTTTCCGCGGAGGAAGGATGGGGCGTTGCTTTAGGCGAGCAAGTCAATTACATCACCCAGGATGAAAACGGCGACCTGTATGCGTTCTCCGGTAACGACATCCGGTGTATCGACAGGTACGGTATACAGAAGTGGAGCCTGACCGTGCCTGATCAATGGACAGTATGTAGAAACCGCGAGCGGGTCAACATGTTTATGACGGGAAGCGGCCAGTTCGTCGTCGACACCGGGCCGAGGCCGGTATACGCGCTCTCGAACGGCACGTTGTACCTGTACGTAGTACCCAATACAGAGTATACGACCTTACCCGGATGGTACGATGTCTACACCGATGCGAACGCGAGCGGGATGACCTGGGCGATCCTGGCCATCTCGCCAGACGGCTGGATAGCCTGGACTAAAGCGCTAGACATGTTCCCCAAGAAGTACGACGACACGTTCGTCGGAGCATCGGGCGACCGGGTTTATGTCTTCCAGGGGTATGCGGAAACCATCATGAGTGGCGACGGTACTGTGCTCTTCAGCATCGACAACATCGCAACACCTGCCGCGGTGGATGAGCACGGTAACCTGTACGTCGCAGATGCGAGAGCGTGTCAGAGCGGTGCCGGCCGGATCGACGGGGACGAGTTCGCCGACTTCCGCCTCCCGGGCCGCACGGTTTCAGCCTACGACCCTGACGGCAAGCTGCTGTGGCAGAAGGATATAGGCGAGTATATCACCTGGAATTACGTGTTTGAAGACCTGCGACCGGAATACGGCACCACCCCGATATACCAGGATGGCACCCTCTACGTCGCAGTACGTAACGGGGCTGTCGCGCTGAATACGGACGGTAGCGTGAAATGGTCAAAGGCGCTGGATAGCGGGCAATACCGGTTCTTCCCTGCTATGCCAGTAGACTCCGGGGGCAACGTCTATATCGAGAACCAGTTCTACAACGAGCCGGACTCCACCCATGAAGTCTATGTGATCAGCGATCAAGGCGGGAGCGTGTCCCCACCCAGGCGATACGAGATGAACACCAGGGAATTAGGTACGGTCGCCCGTGACAGGATCGTCTACGACATATACTGGGATACCGGCGACATCGTTAACAATGTCGGGTGCCCGGCAAACCTGAGCAACCTTGCCGTCTACACGGTTCGTGCGTACGATCTGGTAAACGATACGGTACTCTGGGCCTACCCCATACCGACAGACAACAGGAAAGAGGTCGTCCTCGACAGCGGCAACTTCCCTGGCATCTTCGGTGAGACAATGGAGGACTGGGAGTACAGGAATTACGAGTCGCAAAACCCGGAAGTGATCAAGAGCACGAAACCTGGAAACAGGACCGAATTCCTGATCACCATGTACCTGGACGGCGATACCCTGTACGTCATTGCCCACGAGGCGAACTATGAGATCCCGATCGTCTTCGGGCAGTCGAAATGCATTTACGCATCCGGGCTTTACGTGATCAACACGAAGGGGGATCTCGCCTACGAAAAGCACCTGGATGGGAAAGTGAATGCTGCAACAGTCAACAATGGCACAGTATTCTTCGCGACCGGCGACGGCATAAAAACAGTCGCGATCGGTGCTGTGGCCGGACTGGCGCTGCTGGGCGGCATCGCAATCGCCATCAAGCTATTCCTCTTCGGCACGGTGGCGAGGGGCCGAAGCAGGCTGGACAAGAACGAGAACCGGAACCTCGTGATAGCGTACATAAAAGAGCATCCCGGCAGCACGCAATACGAGATCTCGAGAGGCATGCAGATGAACATGGGTACCGTGAGGTACCACCTGTTCATCCTGGGGATGAACCACAAGATCGCCACGTTCAACGACGGAAAGTTCGTCAGGTACTTCCCCAACTCTAATTTTTACAGTAAAGAGGAACAGCAGATCATCTCCCTCATGAGGAGAGATGCCACCGGCAGGATCATCAAGGCTCTGTCAAGCAATCCGGGCCTCACCAACATCGAGTTGTGCGAGCGGCTGGGGCAACCGGAGAGTGCCATCAGCAAGCTGCTGAAAGAGCTATGCTCCAAGGATATAGTGAGAAAAGTAAAAACGTCCGACGATAGACTGAAATACAGTCTAAAAGAGGAATTATCCCCCACAATATCAAAAATGCAATTAGATTTTAATCAGAAAATATAGAAATAGACTGCTACCTCATTAACTGTTATTTTATTATCAAGATGGTATCAATGAGGTCGCTGAATCGAGTTTTCGCAGTATTGATAATAGTGGTACTATCACTCCTGACCATGCAGGTAGCTCATGCGGCGCTTCCAGGCCCCTATGAACCATATAGATTAGCGCTTGACAACGATGGCAACATCTATGCCCTCGCTGCCGGGAACGAGAGCGTCGGCAACTTTATCCATGTATATGCCTTCGACGGCAGAGAGATAAAGACAATCAGTGAAGGGAACATCCGACGGGTGGATGAAATAGCATTCGACCTTGAAGGGAATCTCTACCTGCGGGATTATGCCACCCTCACGAATGAGACGCTCACCACGAGTATCAGGAAGATCGATAAAAACGGTAACGAAAGTATCATTTCGTATGTTAACAAGAGCGATCAAAGAGTCATAAATGCATTTGCAGTCAGGCAAGACGGTGCAGTATATTTTAACCAGTGGAGCCAGGAATACGATGAATCCGCCACAGACAGGGAGGCATTATATGAAAGCCTTGTATTAAAGGTCGAACTGTCTGGGACAATAAGTGTAGCTTATGCAGAAAACCAAAGCTAGGGCTTCAGCAGCCTCGCGGTCGATGATAACGGCACGATCTATGCAACAAGATATAATGACTACATCACAGTTATATCACCTGACGGTAATGTCAGTTTTATCGGTAAGACCGATTCTGGGAACGGCACATTCAACAGGCTCGTCAGTGTGGCAGTGGGCCAGGATGGGTTCATTTATACCACCGAAGGCAATGCGCCCGGGGGCATCAATCGCGTTCAGAAGCTCGGCCGTGACGGCACAAAGGTCATGCAATGGGATGGTTGCGGACCGCACAGGTTTATTGGTCCTGCAAGCGTTGCAGTCGATAAAGCTGGTAAGGTCTACGTTGCCGACTTACATAACCAGAGGATCGTGTGGTTCACAAGCGACTACAGATTCGGCAACGACACCAGCCTGAACAGGATGGGTGAAGGCATCTTGTGGGGCACGATCGTCGAGGGCTACGACTACTTGACTTGGAACCCGATGATAGAGCAGGAAGGATGGATGGACCAGCTTCCCATGATCGGCTTTTTCCTTGGAATCATCCTCGCCACAGGGATACTGGGATATTTCCCGGCCCGGTTCTACCAGTCGGGAAAATCGCTTTCGACAACTGGAAATGCAGTCGTCGTCGGCATAGTCATGATCATCTTCATCGCGGTCATTTTCGCCGTCGTAGTCCTGCAGTCGTGGATGATCATTACCTGGCTGTTTGGAAACGATCACATGGGCCCAATCGATTACTATGGATCAGTAGCGACATCAGTTCAACTGCTGGGCTTGATCGTCGCCATACCCTTGCTGGCGGGATCCATGGTTGTTTATGTGAGCAGGTCCCGGATCAGGCAAGATAACCAGGCACTCGTCGCTAGCTTTAACACCGGTATAGTAGGGCTATGCCTGCTTTGCCTGTGTGCCTTGATCATCGCCATCGGCCAGCCATTTTACGATTACGGCACTGGGGCAGGATTGCAATACACGTTATCGCACATCCAGGAGACAGGCTGGAAAGCTGTTGAGATCATTGGGTATACATTAGTTCTTCCTGCGCTGTTTATCATACCGGCTGTAGTTTTCGGTGGATTCCTGTGCTGGCGATCGCTCGCTCCACAGGAAAGCGCGAACTTACAGCGAGGCCAACATATGACGATGATAGGAATAGCGCTGATAGGCTCTATTATGCTTGCCTTAGTAGCTATAAGAATTTCAGCAGTTTATACGCCGGCCTTGGTGGTGACATTAGCGTTTAGCCTGCCGCTGTTACTGATGCTACCTATAGCGGCCGTAAGTCTGAAGTCGAGATACAGGAAGGGTACCTTGCCGTTGATAATCGTTATACAGGTACTGTCTATCGTTGCCATTGTATTCGTGCCGATGGTGGAAATAGTACTGGCTAAACTGGTTGGCTGGATATGAGAGAACTTAAGAGCTGTGCGATAAAGATTGCAGTTCGCTGATCCGCCTCATCTCATCCTCAAATGATTCAGGCTCTTTCAACCCATGGCCGGTGACGATGACTACGACCCGGGCGTCTTTCTCGATCACATCTGCCCCGTAAGCTTTAATCAAGCCAGCGAGGCTCAGAGCCCCGGACAGTTCCGCGAAAATGCCCTCTTTTTTCCCGAGCAGGTCCCTCGCTTTTGCGCCTTCGGCGTCAGACACGGCCGTAGCCCACCCTTCCGATTCCCTGATCGCTTTCAGCGCCCAGGTGCCATCCAGCGGGTCACCGCACGCCACTGCATCCATGAGTGTATGCGGCGTAACAGGTGTGATCTCATCCCTGTACTCTTCAAACGATCGTGTAACGGTATTACAGCCCTCTGCCTGGACCCCGATGATCTTGGGCAGCCGGCCGATCAGGCCTACGATACTCAGCTCTTTCAGACCCTTCCACAGGCCGTGAACGAGGGTGCCGTTTCCGATCGGACAGACGAGGTAGTCAGGCACACCGTCCAGCTGGTCGACAACCTCCAGGCCTACTGACTTTTCGCCTTCGCCACGGTAAGGGTAGTCGCCGGCTAGATACCGGCCGTGCTCTTCGTACTCCCGCCGGGCGGTATTCATGGCCAGGGTATAATCACCGTCGACATGGACGATCTTTGCCCCGTGGGCCAGCATCTGCAGGATCTTGATCTTCGCGGTATCCCTGGGCACGTAAATTGTGCAGGTGATTCCGCCCCGGGCACAGTAAGCGGCCACGCTGGCGCCCATGTTGCCGGTAGACGCACAGACGATCTCGTTGTGACATTCCCCGTGGTAACAGAGGTAATGATACGCCTCGGAAATTTCGACAGTCGAGCCCCGGTCTTTGAAGGAGCCGGTCGGGTTCAGGCTTTCCAGCTTGAAAAACAGCTCGTTTGCACCCATATCTGAATGGAAATTGCGAGATCTGATCAGAGGAGTGCCACCTTCACCCATGGAGATGATGCTGCCCGGATCAATATCCGGGTAAAACTCGCGATACCGCCAGTGATCAAAGGGCCGGGACCTAAGTCCATCCCAGGTGATACTATTCCAGATCTCAGAATAATCATAGATGATCTCGATGCTATCCCCACATTCGCAACGGTAGCGAATTTCCGACCGAGGATAGGTCGTTCCACACCGGGCGCACTGGAGATACTTCACCTGCATAAAAGAAAAAAAGTGCTACGGGGATAGAAAGATTACTGATAATCTATAGCGGCCCGGGAGATAAAACCTGAATCACGGTAAATATGGATCAGTAACGCTGCGCTGCGCCCGCCACAGAGGACATTGCGCGGCGTTCATGCCCATTATGGCGGTAGCCGGATTGCAGCCACCTGGTTGTCCCGGTTACCCCGTGTGTAATTAAGGAGTCCCCGGTTTATCCAAAGAGATAGTAGTTTCCGGCTTGCGGTAGACGCGCTCCATGCTGTTGATCGCCTGGAAAGCCGTGCGGGAATCGCCCACCAGCGTCTCGGTTCTTCCGATCACCATGTATCCACCCGTTGCCAGTGAGTTATAAAACTCCATGAGCAGCCTGGCCTTCTGGTCGTCCGAGAAGTAGATCATCACGTTGCGGCACAGGATCAGGTCAAAGAAAGAGCCGAATTTGCCCCCCTTGATCAGATCGTAGCTCTTGAAGGTGACATTCCGCTTGACCTCATCTTTGACCTTGATCTTGCCATCCGGCCCCGCAGTGGTGTATTTGGTGATCAGCGATTTGTCGACATTCTTCAGTGAAACCGGATCGTAATAGCCTTCTCGGGCCTTGGCCATGCAGGGTTCATCGATGTCTGATGCGTAGAGCCGGATAGAATAGGAGTTATACTCACTGCCAAGAGCTTCGTTTAAGATCATGGACAGGGAATAGACCTCCTCACCGCAAGCGCATCCTGCGCTCCAGACACGGAGGCTTCGCCGGCCGGAGAGTTTCTTGGAGGCGATGATATCGGGTATGATCTGGCCGCTGATCACCTTGAAAACCTCCCGATCCCGGAAGAATTCAGAGACGTTGATGGTGAAAGCGTCAATGACTTTATCGTATTCTCCAGGCTCCCGTTCCAGGACAGCCATGTAGTCCCGATAGGTAGCCGCCCCTAAGACTTTCATGCGGCTGGACAACCGCCGTAAAATATAGTTGTCCTTATACTGGCTTAGGTCGATACCTGTCCGGTCTTTGATTCTCTTTATTAAGAGCCGCAAATCGGGATCGGAGATCTCTTGCATATAAAAAGATGGGACGGGCTGGTATATAAATCTATTTTAAACACGGCCTCGCAGTATGCCGATTTTTTCATTTTTGTAATTACAGAATGGAGACGAGAAGTGCCTGAAGACCGGCTTTGATAGTAGATGATGTTGTTCAATGCGATTTTTACATGCAAAACTGGTGTGAAAAGCCTTAAACAAGCGAACACAAGGAGTTTAGTATGCGAGACAGCGATTTTCTGGCAGACACTCTCCAGACCATCTGCGACGCATGCGACCGGGCAGGCATCGATGAACGGCATCGGCGATTACTTTCCAGCATCTCCCGAAAGCTGACAGTGGAATACCCCGTGATGCTGGATAACGGTACGACAGAGATATTCAGGGGATACAGGTTCCAGCACAACAATATCAGGGGGCCGTACAAGGGTGGCATACGTATAGCGAAAAACTTGTCGGAGCAGGAAATTACCGCGCTATCCATGCTCATGTCGCTGAAATCGGCGCTGCTGGGGTTGCCCTTTGGAGGCGCAAAAGGAGGCATAGTCGCCGACCCGGGAAAGCTGTCAAAAGCGGAACTAGAACGGGTGAGCCGAGGCTATATCCGATCGATATACCCGGTGATCGGCCCGGACACGGACATTCCTGCGCCAGACATGAATGTCTCGGAAGAAGTCATGGGCTGGATGCTCGATGAGTACGAGCACATGGTTGGGCACCACACCCCCCAGATCATTACCGGAAAACCTCTGGTACTTGGCGGCAGCAGAGGAAGGTCTACTGCGGTGGCATGGGGCGGTATTTTCATCATGGAAGAGGTTGAACGCCGGGCGAAGAACCACTACAAGAACTACGCGATCCAGGGCTTCGGTAACGTGGGTGCTAACCTGGCCAGTATCCTCGCTGACAGAAACAAAACGATTGTCGCCGTCAGTGATTCCGGCGGAGGCACATATAACGAGAACGGCCTCGACATATCCGCCCTCCTTGGCCATAAGGAAAATACCGGCGCCGTGAGAGGATTTAGCGGGGGTAAAGACATCACGAACGAAGAGCTCCTGGAATTGGATACGGACGTGCTGGTGCCAGCTGCGACGGAAGACCAGATCAGCGATCGTAACGCAGATAAAGTCAATGCGAAGATCGTCCTGTGCCTGGCCAACGGCCCGATCAGCCAGAAAGGCAGTAGGATACTCGGCACCCGAGACATCCTGGTCGTGCCCGACATCCTCGCCAACGGAGGAGGAGTCGTCGTCAGCTACCTCGAATGGGTCCAGGGACGTGAAGGCTTAGCCTGGAAAGGCTCCGAAGTGTCCCAGCGCCTCAAAGACGTAATGAGGGTAGTGTATAAAGACGTCCGGGATACCTCAAAGGAGTACAATAAAGACCTGTACACCTCAGCGTATATCCTGGGGGTCAAAAACATCGTCGAAGCCATGAAAGCCCGGTCGATATAAGCACCTGACAAATAACAGAGACTATTAAAAACCACAGCGACACTGCGACCACTTTTCCAACCACAACGACACAGCGATTTTTTATAGATCCACGGCGGCACGGTGATACAAAGACTTACAAGATAAACGCTTATTGACCATCACAATAGTGAGTAATGCTGTGCTACCGTGCCACCGTGGTAAATACTAATCACGATAATAATTGACACAGTAGTGCGTCCCGCAGACCTCGGGTGTGACGTCGTGTATGCCACAGTAGTACTTGCCGCCCTCACCACACAAAAACGGGCATGCTGCGGCTGGACTGCCATCGGTATTGACCCATAATCGACCACCGGATACTTCCCCTTTTTCGTCGTAGTCAATGCCTACCCGGTCAAGGATATCCTGTCGGCCATCCCGGACCCACCGGGCAAGATCTAGCGGCGTGGCTTCCAGTCTCATACCGTGCTTCAGGCAGCAAGAACCGCACTGCTTACATCCGGCCATGGTATACACTTACTACGGTATCATTAAAAATATATCGGTTTACCGAACCACATTATCCATTCAGGTGATGGCAATACCTCAGATGATCACTCCTGGCACCTGAGAACCGCCGGCGCTCCCGGGTATGAACTTGATCAGGTGATTGACGGCAAAACTGAGTGCGTATACCAGAGCTTTGGACTGCTGTGTGTTAAGATTGAAATTTCGGCGGGATGGACGATGAGTTACAGAGGGTACGTTTTCATTCAGAATACCTTTGAGAATATGCTCGATCTCCACCAGGTCAGTAAAAACTTGTTTCTGTTTTTCCAGCATCATGGTGCGAAGCCCTTCAGTTTGCCCTTTGCTTACCTTACCTAGCTCTTCTATCTGGGTCAGGTTTTCCTGAACAATCCCCCGGACAAGGCTGATGTTGGACAGGGCAAAAATGATATCGATTAACTCAACCGGAGCGGTCGTACGGTTTCCGTCTGTTGCTCCGCCTCCTCCAAATACCCCGCCCCCGACTGGCATATCGGCATCACTCACAATGATCACCCAGAAGAGTTTAAGCCGCGGAGATAAAAATTAAGCGTCCTGTTTAAGGCGGAATGATCCGATACGCTCATGTTGGCCATCACAGGTCTATGCCAACACCGCGTTTATCTTACGCATGACCCTGTATGAGACATACAAGACGAGGCATACCTGTGATAACCGCCATATCAGAAATTTAACGGAAAATTAAAAAGTGTTATTGACTACGATGATGAGCCGTAACGAAAAGTACAGGCAGACGGTGATCATGACGATGAACATCACTTCGATGACGCCCGAAAACAGCGATCCCTGACTTGCCCGGAGGAGCACGTAAGCTGAAAGAGCAAGAAACAGTGTTGCCAGCAGAGATTTGAGGTCGACTTTAATCTTAATCACCAAATAGTGTATTTGTTAGCAGGCATATATAATGTTTATTCATTAAGAATTATTGTGAACTGTTCACACCAGATCATAAATCTGAGAGCACAGGAAAGAGAAAACAGTAAGAAACTGTGCAAGTGATAAGTATTTATTTGATCATACCTGAATAGCCAGTATATATGTACAGGCCAAGAGATATCACAGACTCTATAGCCACTGCCGCATTAATCATCATCATTGTAGCCACCATTGCAATTGGACTTGTCATTATTCTAGATATACAGATGCCCGATATTGGGACATCGGAAGGTGGCGTGGATTCGTCTGTACTGGATCCTCTTCTCCACACATCCTTTGGCTTTGATTTTGAAAAAATGGATCCGGCATCAAAGATCATTTTCGGAGCGCTATCAGGATTAATGATGTTCCTCGTGATCACGGCCATATGGGCGTACTGGTACAGGCACCGGGGGCGACAGAGATAACCGGGCACAAGAATTGATTAAGTTGTCAATGATATGTCTCATCGCTTTTTTAATACAATTATGGCCAGAAATGCCCCGGTTAGCAGGATAAGCCCGCTGAAGATTACCGGCAGGAGATCGGTCTTGAGCTCAGATATTTTGAGATCAGACGCCTTGCCCATAGTAGCTTCGGGAATAGGAGAGACCGGTAAAGTGGCATTCATCAGCGGAACAGGCGACCCATCAGAGTCTTGCGTAAAGCGTTTATGCACATATCCGGGAAGGGTTATCTCGACATAGGTGTGATTTTCATGAAGACTTATCGAGACCGACCCGGTAGATTGACCCCTGGCGGCAGTGATGAAATACTGCCCCATCGGCACGTCTCTGAATTCAAATGAGCCTTCGTCACCCGGTATACACGCGCCAGACAACACGGGATTATCTGGAATCCCACAGCACCCACCACTGGCCAGCATTAGCCGAACTTCCGCCCCGGGAACGTATGTGCCATACATGTCAATGACCTTACCCCGGATAAAGCAGGTCTGTTCACTTACCTCAGGCGAGGACTGAGCTATTGCATTGGAAGGAAAGATAACTGCGGATAGGATGCATACAAAGGAAGCGAGCAGCAGTGAGTAATACCCGGTTTTTGTTCGAGCGATGAAGAAAGCCATAGCGATGAGTTCCTGAGAAGCGCTGTGAACTTATTTTCATGTAATAGATATTAAGTGTTTCGTTGACGAACAAAGTGACTTGAAAGCCGAAGGCGGCTTATGCCGTCTTCAGGTAGCCTTTACGAGCTAACAAATCTGCCTGGGGAGCGGTGTATCGCCAGATCACATCCCCTTTATCGGCCTGGAATTCCCAGGGCACGACAATAACTACGTCCCCTTCCCTAACCCAGGTACGTTTCTTCATTTTCCCCCGAATTCTGCACATCCGGGTCACGTTGTCCATACACCGGACAGTGACCCGACTGCCGCCAAGCATGTCGATCACGGTACCCAGGATTTCACCTTCAACCCGGTCCGGAGTTCGGATCCGGACGGTCTCGCCTTCGACCGCCGATCGTTCACCCCTCAGTAACTGTTGTCTGTTCAGTAGATCACCTCAGCCAGATAATGCTCGCCGGATGGAGATATTCCGCCTGTAGTTCACACAAGACCAATCAACCGCAGTCGCCCGGCTCAAGCTGTACAACATATCCGTCGGGATCCTCGATGTAGACAAAACGCCCTGGTGACCGCCCGGGGTTATGGTGAACGCGGATACGATTCTTTTGGATGTAATCGATAGCTCTGTCGAAGTTACGGTCATCGATCCTGAACCCAAAGTGGGCATGCGACTGCCCGCATCCAAGAGGGTTCACCGGAGAGCTGGCCTTGAAAAGAAAAAAGCTGTCTCGGGCGTCAGGAGTCTTGAGGTGCACACTAGTATCGGAGCGACTAACAACCTCGAGGTTGAACATGTCTGTGTAGAACTTCAAGGATTTATCCAGGTCACTCACGTCAATAGCAACGTGACACAACCCCCCTGTTACGACTTGCCCCCTGGCTTCAGTTGCCTGCATCACCGATCCTCGATCTTCTCTTGAGGTCTGCTGTAAAAAATGTTTTCCGAGATTTGCTTCTTTCCCTTTTTAATGTAAAACGCCCCAATCACGAGACCGGGGTATTGATTGTTTAATGAAAATTAAAAGATTAATCAATAGGAATATTTTCAATTAATACTAATACTTTCGACATTAGATTTACAACAATTTATATAATAATATGTTAATAAAGTGCTTGCCTAATCAGATATCCAAGATCGGACCCAATGGAGGAGAGTACATGCTAAACGTAAAAAGAATATTGATCATATTGCTCATTATGCTGACAGGTATTGCCATTCTGGCATGCGGCTCAATCCCCGATGTGCTTGCCCAGAACACTACCCAGGCGACGATCGTCGGACAAGTCAACGTCAACGGTGTGGCCACAAACGGTGTCTCTGTCACATGCGGTTCCGGGTCGGCCACCACAAGCAGTTCTAACGGCGTAGACGGCGTGTTTATCATCAGCGGCTTGCCTTACGGGACCAGCCTGCCATTCTCGGCAAGCTACCAGGGAAAGACCTATACGGATACGGTTGACCCGCTGAGCACCGACCAGCAATACTTTGAGTTGCCAGCAGTCAATATCGACGTGCCGGCAGGCACGGCCACACCAGCCCCGGACGTCACAGTGACACCCACCTCAACGGCTAATGCGACCGCCACACCAACACCAGCGGCTAATGCGACCGCCACACCAACACCAACCGTAACACCAACACCAACACCAACTGTAACACCAACACCAACAACAACCGTAACACTAACACCAACACCAACACCAACACCTACACCGACACCAACACCAACACCGACACCGACCACAGAAGTAGCACCGGGCACGTCTCAGACACCCTCATCACCACCTGCCCAGACCCAGTCACCTCCTGACAATCTGCAAGCAGGTAACCCACCAACAGGCGATCTGCCACCCGGATCCGCGCCGGCTTCCGGTACGGACAATTTTAACCCCATGCCCACGGAGGTCATTAAAAAATCCATTGAAGAAAATATGACAGACACCCCATCACTGATAAGTACCGAAGCGCCTACGGCAGTACCGTTGCCATCACCATTGCCCAATCCTCAGCCTACCACGGCCAGATCCCCCGGATTTGCCGGGGTGCTGGCCCTGGTATGCCTGTCAGGAGCAGCGTATATGGCCACTAGGAAGGTACGTTGAGCGTACCCTTCCTGATGACCCCGCAGGCGATCCGATCCCCGCTGTTACCGGTAGGGTCGGTCACCTGATCATCGGCACCTGCATGAAGGACTATCGCGCTACCGTCGCTGTCAAATAATGTTGCCGGCCCGGCAGAGAGAGTGACCAGATCAGTTGTAGCGTTCAATCGCCCCACACCGGCATCGTTAACTACCAGGTTCGGCAGATCTCCGGCGTGAGCACCGCCCGGATTGCTCAGGCCATGGTGTTTACCCAGAGGATTATAGTGATCGCCGGCAGAGGCGAATGGCGGGCTACAATTGCCGGTTTTATGAATGTGTATCCCGTGCTTTCCGGGAGGGACGCCATTAACCTGTACATCGACCTGGACTAACCCGTCGCTCTCTTCAGTAAAGCGTGCGAGCCCGACATCCTTACCATTGGAGTCTTTCAGTACGGCGAAGGCATGATCAGTACGGGCATCCTGAGCGCAGACACCGGTAGCCAGGGACATCAAAACTACCATTGCTAAGATGTATGAAATGATCTTCACGAGATCCACCGGATAAATGAACCAGATCACAGTCCAAGTAATTTACCCGTGTAAATCCCCGGATAAACTGTGAATATGACTGACCTACTGATATTTGCATTGTTAAAGATTAAGATGCAAACAGCAGTAGAGTCGATAAAACAAAGCCTACTGCATAGCCTGCATTTTCTCTAACGTACCATTCACGCCGTACTCGAGTTCAAACATCTCAGTCCGGTACTGCTCGAGCAGTGAAATCAGCTTGTTAGGGCTGTACATATCGTATGCCCTTGTGCACCACAGGCCAGTACATTTTTTCATACTGATGCAGGCTGCCTCGGGAGTCTGTGGTCCGCAAACGTCAAGCTTGTCCGTGAACATCGTGACAAGCCCGATGAACTTGAGAAACGCATCGATGTCAGCTACCTGGGTAGTTCGTAGCTCCTCAAAAGTACGCACGATCATACCGAGGATCACGTATGTGTAAGTGAGCCTTGCACAGTAGGATTGATCATTATTCTCAAGATAATATTTCATCAAGTGACCGTAACGGTCTTTTGCAAGAGCACTCAGATTGACACATTCCATGTTCACACCTGCCTGAGTCTATGCCAAAATTAGATAAATACTTTGTACACAATAAAACAAATTATTATAACTACAACTTGTAGGGATAAAAACCGGTTAATTGGACATGTTTGCCGGTGAGATGAAGAAAAAGCTAAAAGACGCTTATATATGCCTTTCTTTTATATACGTGACTACCGATTTTACCGCCAGGAAAGGTACCATTAAAACAACGATTACGAAAGACCCAAGCCCTAACGCTACAAAAAAGATGCTGACGACAGGCAGATACACGTGGAAAAAGTAAATCGCGACTCCGGCGATCATAAATATGGCGAGCCATGGCCAGGGATTTCGCGATCGCTTAAGTAGGAAGGCGATCAAGTACACGGCAGCAAACGCCGAGAATATCTCGACCAAAGCCTGAAACAACAGGCCGTAGTTTCTGATCAGGTAGGAAAGAAAGACCAGCATCAGCGAGCCGAATAAGGTGACAAACGAGATCCTGGAGAGCAGGTGCAGCTCTGATGATACCCTCCGGTCCGTGTCAGCATAGTTTATGGCTGCCCAGAGAATTGCTATCGCCAAGAGTACAAACAGGAGGAGCGAACAGGTAATCCCGAAGAGGAGGTCGGCCGGAGGGAAGGGCGTATACAGTGGATTCTGGCCCCCGATCGCAGCGTGAATGACTGATAGGGGCGTCTGGTTAACGCCGAGTTTACCCGCGTAGACGTTAAAAGGCACCTCCCGCTCGATGAAAGAATTCAGATAGCCTGTGAGCGCCCCGAAAAGGCCCAATACGAGGAACAAATGTACGTTGTTCTTCAAGAACCCCCAATAGGTAAATTCCCCGTGGATAAAAACTTCCTTCCGCCGTAGAACGTCATTCCAGAGCCACGTGATCAGGGCATC
>CAZJRS010000083.1:0-15565 GCA_964548585.1 uncultured Methanocella sp.
CATCGACTGGACCTTTTGTTTTTCGTCTTCCAGCTTCTCCTGGACTGCGGCTTTTTCCTGCAAAGCAGGGATCTCTTTTTCTGCCTCCAGGATCTCCAGTAATGCCTTCTCAGAGGCCGCATATCTCGTACGCAGTTCCGTCACTTTGTTGGTGGTGCCGTTGATGATCGTAAGCAGGTTATCTCTTTCCAGTCGCTTTTTCTCCAGTAACTCTTTATCCGCATTTTTTGCAATGTACGCCTGATATCCGGGCTTGCTATCCGTAAGCTTCTTTTCTGCAGCTTCACAAGTCTGGAGCTGTGTCATTACCTCGGATACTTCCCGATGGCTGTTGCTGACATCGGCGGCATTGAGCTTATGCCGGGAGTCAAGCTCCTGTACCATCTTCTCCAGTGTATCGAGACGCTCTTTCACCAAGGTCGATTCGATGAGCTTCTGGCGTTTATCTGCTATTGTGAGGGACAGACTCTCGCTTTCCTCTCTGAAGCGTACCTGTTCCTCTTTCAGCGGAACTAATCTGATGGTCTTGCCTTCGAGGAACTTTTTCTCGTTCTCCAGCTTATCGATCCGCTCTTTGACCAGGTTCTTCAGCGACAGAAGGTTTTTGAACGCGATGTTATACTCGTCTATGTGTAGCAGCGGGTCGAAAATCGCTTTTCTCTTGGTCGGGCTCTCCAAGAACTCGGAGACGAATGTGCCTTGCAGCACACCGACCGCATTCTCGAACATCGATCTCAGGCTCTCGAAGCTGGTTACCCGGTAGCCGAGCACCTCGCAGAGCCGGTCTTCGACATCCTCCTTACCTTCATACTTCCTGCCCAGCGAGTCCGTGATCGAATATGCCTGAGAGGCTCCGCACTTTCGTGCGATGATGTATCCGAGGCCGTCGCATCCCTCGATCTCTACGGTGACTTCCCCTGTTTTTTCGCCTTTTCGGACAAACTCTGCCTGGGTATATGGTAAGCAGTCGAACAGCGCGTAGCCGATGGCTTCCAGAAGCGTAGATTTTCCTGAGCCGTTCAGGCCGGAGATGCCTGTAATGCCTTCTGGCAGATCTACTGCGGCTTCGCTGTAGCTCTTGATATTTTTCAGCGATACGCTCTTGATGATCATGGCGTCTTACCTCCGCTCCAGAACTGATCTAATGTCTTGCGCTGGACTGGTGTCGGCGCAGTCTCTACGATGGTCTCCCCCGTTTTCGGGAGCGCTTTCTTCCTGGGTGCGGGTGCTTTTTTAACCTCTTTGATCTCAGGGCTGACAGGCTTCTCGACAACTTCGACCGCCGGTTTCTGGATGACGATATCCTGCCGGGCGGAATTAGGGGCTTTTCCTGCTTTTATCTCCTCAAAAGCCCTGCGCAGCGTGCTATCCAGAGTCTCAGGATCTGCCTCTTTAACGGCGAGGTCTTTGATTTCCGACAGCGCTACTGCGTAATAGCCAGCATACGTCGCAAGCATGCTATCCGTCGAAGCCAGGCGGCTCAATACTTCTCTTTCGATAGCCAGCCTGTCAAAGTTGCCCGCCTCGACACCGGCGATGCATGCCTCGTCATTTGAAAGCTCAAAACGAGCGTCCACGTATAACGGATCGAGCATCTCCATGGCAAGTGCTTTGACATTTTCGAGGCTCAAATGGGACCGATCAAAGTTCAGGCATCCCCTGAATAGTATGTGGACGACAGGCTTCTCGGGCTTGCCTGCTGATGCGAGTCGCTTCTCGACCTCGGCCATCAGATCACCGGCATTCAGGTATTCATCCGTTCGTATACTAATGGGCAGAAATTTTCTCCGGTCAATGTCTCTTAAAACTATATTACCATCTTTGACGTGGTAGTAGCCCTTCGGCTCCCCTACCTCGGCAATGGAACACGTATCCGGACTGCCCGGGTTGTGTACCCATCCGTCCATCTCGTACGCGCTGTGGTAATGGCCTAGTGCAAGGTAGTCTACAACATCTTTAAGGTTGTAGATGTCCTCATATGAGGTTTCCCCGATAATACTGCCTTTCATCTGGCCTTCGATTCCGGTATGCATCATCAGGACGGTATATGCCGGCTTGTTTGTCGAATTGATTTCAGCTATCTCCCTGGCGATATCGGGGATGACCCTCGAAGTAGACGCACCGGCATAGCATAGGCCAAAAATACGGGTATCGCCAATGTCGACATAATTGTTCATCAGCCTGCCTTCCGCAGGCCTGATCAGCGTGAGAAGCCCTTGGCTTTCCAGGGCTTCGAGCCATGACATACTGTCCCGGACGAACGCCCGGTCATGGTTACCTTCGATAGCGATGCATGGTATTCCGGCCTCTTTGAGCCTTGACAGGATGAAGTGAGCCTGGTAATACGTCGGAGCATTGATGTTACGGTTGTGAAAAAGATCGCCTGCGATAAGTACGAATTCCGTCCGGGCATCGATGGCTTGCTGTGCGATCGCCTGGAATGACCGGCCGAAGTCCCTAAACCGTTCGTCGAGGTCATACTGGCGGTAGCCGAGGTGAAGGTCAGCGGTGTGGATGAAGTTCATAGGACACCTGATGATTACGGGGCATGCGGATATTAACCTTTGTCCCGCGCGGATCGAAACTATTCCGATGCTGAAATTTCGGGCTGTGGTAGCCTGGTCCTTAAATAACCGAGCCGCTCGTTCATCACATTGATCTCGTAGGACAGTTTTTCGTTGGTGAAGAGTTTTGCCTCCGACTCGATGGCCAGTGTCACGGTAGTCACTTCAATCAGACTTTTCCAGGCTCTCTTAGCGCCCTTGTCGTCCAGGCTGTCCGATTTGATGCGCTTTTCCAGACCATTAACTCGCTTCTCCAACTTTTTCAGGTCTTTAAGAAGGCTTTCGCCTCCAAGCATGCCGTCGAGCGTTTTAAGCGCCTTCGCTAATTCTTTACCGCGCCTCGTCAGCTTGACATACTTTACCCTGCCTTCACTGACGAACTCGACGAGGCCAAAAGCCTCCATGTCCGACAGGATATTAGTCGTGTGGGCAAAAGTAGTGTCAGCCTCCTTCATCAGCACAGATACATAGGGCTTCTCGACCCTAGAAATCGCGAGAAAGATCATGGTGGGCTTTTTTTGGAGGAACATTTGCTTAATCTCTTTTCCTTCTCGCTCCATGGTCCAGCGCCTCAGATATTGAGCTCTTTCTTGTCCTTAGGGCAAGCCCACTCCAAAAATTCCTTCGACGGCAGCTGGTGTAGCGATACTGCCACAATGAGTCCGGCTCCGACTTTTTTGGTGACAAGCACCGGAAAACCTTCGCTGTTAGTCATCACTACGTTACCGTCATGCTCGGTAAAGTAGCCGTCGCAGTAAAGCTTCCCGGTCTTGATAAATGATGAAGCGGGATCAGACTTGTCTACCAGCTTCACATCAGCCTCTTTGAAATGCATATGGTACGAGAGCTTCATCGGTAGCCAGTCATACTCATAATCGCCAAGGATAGCGCCAAATACAAGTAATATTCCACCGGCCTCAACAAATCGCCTGATCTTGTCCGCGTTGTTTTCCACCGGCTTCAGGATCTTATAATACTTAGAATCGGCAAATCCGGATGGGATGATCAGCAGTTTACACGGCATGCAGAAAGGCGAGCCTAATGCTCCGGGCATAACCTGGTGACACGCAAACCCCATTTCCTCGAAAGCCTGGCTAAAGCCATTGCCGCGGTCGGATACGAAAAGGGCGTCCGTCATCTTCTGTAAGTCTCGATGGCAATCTATTTAAGCGTTTTCTGGTGCCTGAGGGCACCAGAAATATTATAATAAAAGCTGTCTTCACGTATCTGTTATGATCTGGTGTCCTACCTGCGGCAGCGGCGACTGCATCAAACCGGCTACAGAGCTATTATCCTCCGCGACTTCGATGTATACACCCTGTACGGTCTGTGTATCCGATCAGCCGCTGGATAAACTGATTCCACTGCGGGAGATGGGGTTAACCTTTAGCGTAGATGCGGGGCTATGCCGCGCATGCGGACGGCGTCACATGGATATGGTTATGGCCCAGGTACTGGATATTTTGATCGATTCCGGCTTGAAAAGCACAGCCTGTGCTTTGAAAGATGTGGGTACTCCGTTGATCTCGTGTGGTTTGGAGTTGATGGCTCCTCCTAGGCTGGGTGGAAAGGAGCTTCTGGTCGTGCTGGATAATGTCGATCGCCAGGCTGCAGAGCGTATTATGGCAGAGGTCCCCGAGATCAAAGGCGTACTTAAAAGACACGGCGGGCCCCGAAAGAGTGTCGGGCTTCTTGACACCTGCGAGCAGCCTCACCTGTATGAATTGCTGGCGGGTTGTGACGTCCGGGCTGACGTGTTGAACTCACTGATCGGAGACCTCTGTTTTTACCGGCGCCAGTCTCTTATGCACATAGAGTTCTGGCGTAACAACTCGGTGAAGATTAAAATCCTCGAAAAAATGTTCCTCGATGGCGACATTGCCGGCAAAGTCGTGGTGGATGGGATGGCCAGCGCTGGTACTTTGGGACTGCTTGCAGCAGAGGCGGGGGCTAAAAAGGTTATCCTGAACGATGCGTGGCTGCCTGCGGTCGAGAGCATGATCCTGAACATCGAGGCCAACAAAGAGCTGCTGGATGTCACTCTTGAACCAGTAGCTCCTCTTCAAAGCCAGCCTTTAATCGGTGACGAGCCGGTGCTGATCGCGAGAGCGTCGGGCAGCGTAGAGCTCGAAGTCTACCACGGGGATATCCGGAAACTCGCCCCGGTTGTGAAGTCCTGTGACATCTGCATTATCGATCCCTTCCCCGGTATGTCCGCCGCCGAATTCGTGCAGTGCTGGAGTGGTGTGGTCAAGGGGAAGATCGTGACGCTTTGAATGGTGAACTGACGAACACTGAGCAGTACAAGTTTTGGCCTAGGGCTTTGCGCCAGAACTCTATTGCGCGTCGGCGCATAAATTATATACCTTTGCTCATATTGCTTTAGATCGAGGCTTGTTTATGGTTAAAGTCATCGGCATATGCGGCAGCCCGAGGATCCGGGGCAACACCGAGTATCTCATCAATGAGGCGCTGGAAACGCTCAAGTCGGAAGGCATCGAAGTAGAGCTTATCCGTCTCGCAGAAAAGACTGTAGCCCCCTGTGAGGCCTGCGAAGCTTGCAAGGCACTGATGGACTGCAATATCATGGACGATTTCCAGGAGATCTTTGCTAAGATGGAAGAGGCTGATGGCATTATCGTGGGCAGTCCGGTATACTTCGGCTCGGCTTCACCTCAGATGATGGCGCTGCTGGACCGGGCGGGATATGTGGCGCTTAAAAAGGGGAGATCACTGGAACGTAAAGTAGGTGCTTCGGTCGCAGTAGCCCGGCGTGCCGGAGCGAACTTCACGTTTGCACAGCTGAACTATTTCTTCTTCATCAACGGCATGATTGTGCCCGGCTCCACTTACTGGAACGTAGGCTACGGGCGGGAGCTCGAAGATGTTAAAAAGGATGAGGAAGGCCTGCGTACGGTCCGAAATCTGGCCATCAATATGGCGTGGCTGCTAAAGAAGATCCAGAGTTAACTGGTTATTCTGAACAAATGCCCGGACTCGGCTGTGATCGCTCAGTGGCTGACGGTCGTGGCCGGTGCCTGTTTTTTTGCGCCTGCGCCGGCGTTCTTAAAGCCTAGCAGCAGGATCAGGTAACCGTTGGTAGCCATCAGCAGGCTGACGATGGCAGTGCCTGTACCTATCGGTGGTATGGTAAGTATTCCTGCGTATGAGAGGCCTGTGATGACAAGGAACATTACCCCGATCGTAGTGATTGCGGCGCCGAGTATCTGAAACATCCCGAACTTGCTCATGTACTTCTTCCTCCGTGATAGTCCGTACACTATGTACGTATGTAGCTATCACTTGATACTTTAAAAATGTTCCATTACAGATTTATAATTACTTAAAAAACAAATAAAATATTGATATGGCTATTTTAAGCATTTATTTCCTCAAGGCCTATGCTGGAGACTATACAACCGATACCTACTAAAGAATAAATATCTTGGGCAATATACCATTACATGAATATGTTTATTACTACCGTAGTAGGAAGTTACCCAACGGGAATATCCGTCCAGAGTGAAGATGATGCCAGACGTGCCATCGAAATCGCTGTCAATGATCAGATAAAAGCAGGGATCTCGATCATTTCCGACGGGCAGGTTCGCGCCGACATGATCGGCATTTTTGCACAAAATATGCACGGCTATGCCTACGAAAGCGGCAGGTACCGAATCGTCGGCCGTATCGAATCGCCGAACACGCCGGCTACCGTCCAGGATTACCTCTACGCTAAAAAGGTAGCCGGGGGCAAAGCGGTGGTCAAGGGCATCGTGACAGGGCCTACTACCATGGCCATGAGCTCTGTACTGGACAAGTCATCACCTTACAAATCAAGCGCAGACCCAGAACTGATCTACGACCTCGCCTACGCTCAGGCTGCAGAGGTGCGGGCGCTTGCCCGGGCTGGTGCAGACATCATCCAGATCGACGAGCCTTTCTTCAGCGTGGATGCCGATCTCGAGACCGGTATCAAAGCAGTAAACATCGTGGCGAAGGCCGCGGAAACCCCTGTCATGCATGTGTGCGGCGATATCCGGCCTATCTTTACAAAGCTGCTGGAAGCCAACGTGAGGGTGCTGGACCACGAGTTCGCGATTTCTAAGAACCTCGAAGCCATGGACAGGGAGCTTATCGAGGCGCACGGAAAGATCATCGGCTATGGGTGCCTCGATACCAAATCAGATATCGTGGAAAGCCCGGAAGCCGTAGAGGTCATGATCCGCAAGGGCATAGAAAAGATCGGTAAGACAAACATGTGGATCGACCCGGACTGCGGCATGCGTATGCGCACGAAAGAAGCAGCGTTTGCCAAGCTCAGCAACCTGGTTCAGGCAGTCAGGCACATCGGGTAATATTTTCACTTTTATTTTTAAGTGTAACTATCGTTACTTGCTGGCCACAAGCGAAAATTTATTTAGCCCTTGAAGACCAATATCTTCTAGTTGATACTGCCTCCGGAAATTCTGTGAGGCTACGTGCGTTCTAACAAAAACGCATGAGTATACGATATATGGGTGATTTACTATGGTGGATGGAAATCCGGCTCCAATTTATTCCCCGGTGCCTCCTGCGGGAGTTCCGGCGAAGAATCCGATTGTTTCGGCAGTCGTATCGTTTTTTATCCCGGGCATTGGACAAATTATTAATGGCCAGATGAAAAAGGGTCTCATACTATTATTGGGATATATCGTGCTGTGGATTGTTGTTGTATTCATGGCATTCTTTGGCACGATCTTCCTTGGCATCATTACTGCGCCGCTGGGTGGTATAGGTGCATGCCTGTGTTGCTTTGGCTACGCATTCCCGTTACTGATAAACCTATATGCGGCATACGACGCATACAAGACGGCCAACGACATCAACGCGGGAATACTGGTCCGCGACTGGATGGCATAAATTTTTTTTGATGCGGCCTGATGGCCGTATATCTTTTTATAGAAATTGATTTAGCTTATATGCATCACTAATCCAAACTTCTCATATCGATATCTTTATAACCGTTTATATACTTGTATGATAAATTAGCAAAGGTGGGATAGATTATGAAGTGTAATTTGCATAGCGATATCGATGCGGTAGGCACCTGTACCAGGTGCGGTAGGGCGTTGTGCTCCGACTGCGCCATGAACGTCAACGGGAAGCTGGTGTGTAAACAATGTACAGAGCAGATGGCGAGCAATGTGGCAAACGCCCCTATCGTTAACCGAAAGGAGCCCTTACTGTCACTAATACTCTCATTCGTCATACCCGGGCTGGGACAGATCTATAATGGTCAGGTAAAGAAAGGCCTGGTTTTACTTGTTGCCTATCTACTCCTGTGCTGGACCTGTATCGCACCTTTGGTCATTTGGCTGTATGGCATGTACGACGGCTACACTGTTGCAGGGGCAATCAACCGGGGCGAATGCTCTCCCGACTGGTTCTAAACCTTTTTTTAGCCATCAGTTCTCTACGTCTTCAGGTTTCGTCCGCTCTCGAACAGCTTCAGACATAGTATAAAACTGAACACAAATACGACGATTACCGCCAGCAGGCAGTAGTACGGATCTGTCCGCATTAACCCTATCATAGAGTACCGGAACCCGTCGATCACGTACGTGAGAGGGTCCATGTACGAGATCAGCCGTATCCAGTTTCCGGGCATCATGTCGATAGAAAAGAATACGCCCCCTAAAAACAGTAACGGGCTCAGCACATAGCTCATCACGTTGCCCACATCCTCAATATTTTTTGACCACTGTCCAAACATGACTCCTATTGTTGCGAAGATTGCCGAAGTGAAGATTAAAAACATCAGGAAGAGGGGGATGTCGTATATCCATATCCCGAAAAGAAGCATCGTCACCGCTGCAACGATCAACCCCATAAACAAGCCGCGGGCCATACCTCCGAGCACATACGCCACAACCATCGTGGAATAATGCATCGGCGTCGTCATCGGGTCTTCGATGTACTGGTTATCCCTGGAGATATAGATCGAGTAGGCCGGGTTGATGTATGCGTGGATGATCACCTGCATCATCACCAGCCCGGGTAACATGAACTCGATGTACGAGCGGCCGCCCATCGGTGGTATGACCGATCCCAGGGCGTACCCGAATGCGAAAATGTACAGGAAGGTCGAGACCAGGCTCGGCAACACTGTCCGATTAGGTTTTCGGGCGAACCTGATGATCTCCCGCCTCACCATGGTGGACATGGCGATCAGCTGGCTATTCACGCAGTTCACGTCCTGTCAGCTTGATGAACACGTCTTCCAGGCTCGACTCCGTGATGTGCATCGATTTTACCGATACTCCCGCAGACTTCAAAGCGTCCAGGATTTTAACCGCCGCTATATTTGGATCTGTCACCCTTGTGCTCAGCGTCCCGTCTTTCCACCACACTCTGCGAACTTCCGGGATCTTTTTCAGGTCTGGCGGGGTACCGCTGGAAAAAATGATCTCGATCAGATTGTCGCTGCCATGCGACTGGATTAATTCCCGGGGCGAGCCCATCGCGATGATCTTACCCTGATCCATGATTGCTACCCGGTTGCAGAGGTTTTCAGCCTCTTCTATATAGTGCGTCGTGAGGATAATGGTGGTTCCGTCCGAGTTCAGCTTTTTGAACATGTCCCAGAGCGATCGCCTGAGCTGGACGTCGACGCCAGTCGTAGGCTCGTCGAGAAACAGCACTTTGGGCCGGTGCATGAGTGCACGGCCGATCAGGAGGCGCCTTTTCATGCCCCCGGATAGTTTTGTGCACACGGTGTTTTCCTTATCTTTGATCTCCAGGAACTCTAGCAGCTCATCCGCCCGGGCTTCCCGCTCTTTCCGGGGCATGCCATAATAGCCCGCATGATAGGTCAGAATATCCCGGGTAGTCAGGTTCTCGTCAAAGTTGAATTCCTGGGGTACTACCCCGATGAGCTCTCGGGATGCGTAGCTTTGTTTTACGATGTTTTTATCGAAAATCGTGGCATAACCACCCGTGGGCACACATAACCCTACCAGCATACGGATTAGGGTGGTCTTTCCGGCCCCGTTAGGGCCGAGTAACCCGAAAAATTCACCGCTCTTGATCTCGAGGTCGACCTGATCTACCGCCAGTAACTTATCAAAAGATCTGGTAAGGCCACGGATGACGATCGCATTTTCTACCGGCACGGTTGCACTGTCCTACAGCTTCATGGCTTCGGCAGGGCTTATGCCGTTATGTACGATCCCGCAGATGCGCCGGACCATGCGGACCGGGTTATCGTGCATGAAGACGTTTCTACCTATCGCGACTCCACTGGCGCCGGCATCCAGCGCGCCGCGGATTTTTTCCAGCAGCTCGAGGTCCGAGGCCGTCCGCAGACCGCCTGCCACAAGTACCGGTACCGGACAGCCCTTCACTACTTTCTCAAATGATTCTGGATCACCTGTGTAATTGGTCTTGATTACATCCGCGCCCAGTTCTGCTCCTACTCTGCATGCGTGAGCGATCAGCTCCGGATCATACTGGTTATGAATGTTTTTACCCCTGGCGTACATCATCGCCAGCAGGGGCAACCCCAGATCTTCGCACTCCCCGGCCACCCAGCCTATGTCCTCGAGCATCTGCTGCTCTTTTTCAGAGCCGATGTTCACGTGGACCGAGACCCCGTCCGCGCCCATCTTCAAAGCCTCCAGCGGCCTGGTGACAATGGTTTTGTGATCCGGGTCCACACTCAGGCTGGTACTGGCCGACATGTGTATGATCAGCCCGACGTTCCTTTGGTGACCTGCATAGCATTGCCTGGCAATGCCCTTGTGCATGATCATGGCGTTCGCGCCACCCTCCATGGCAGCTTTCATGGACTGTCTGATGTCCGAGAGCCCTGTGACCGGGCCCAGGGTAACCCCGTGGTCCATAGGCACCATTACTGTCTTTTTGGTCTGCGAGTTAAAAATTCTTCCAAGCCTAATGCATTTGCCAGTGTTCATGGTTTCACATCGGGAAAATCCGGTTATATCAGATGCCGGTCAGGCAAAATATCTAAATTCATGCTTATATACTCTTATTATACAAAATTCTTTTCCCGTGCCCTTGGGGCACAAGAGTTCCCTGAAAAATCTATAATTTGCTCTCGATACGTGGGTGCCAGAGATTAATTCACATCTCTGGCTAAGCTTTTTATCCCGACATCCTTCTTCGGATTGACTCTACTATAGGTTGAATTCTCTGTTATTCTCTGTCAGTGGGCCTTTTTACCTGTGATCTCCTTTACATCCAGCTTGTAGAGTGCCAGGGGTATGTTTGATGCAGACAGGTAGTCTATCCCTTTTTTCGACCAGGGTATGCGAAGGAACGACTTGATACCCAGCTTGTCTTTTATGGCCGTAGACATGGCCACGTTCATCGTGTTGAGCTCTTCGTGGTCGGTCACCTCTATGAGTCGTCCTTTTAAAATGACGCTTTTATAATCTGACAGATCACTGTTTGTCCAGTCCACCTCGATGGTTACGTTCGGGTCTCGCTGCAACAGGTCTCTTTTTTTGCCCGTCGTGGTCAGGTGGAAGTACATCGTATCCCCGAAATAATAGTACTCCATGGGTAACGTATACGGGTACGGCTGGTCGTTAAACGTCATGCGGCACAGCAGCTCGCTGCTAAGCAGCTCGTCAATCTCGTGATGCGACATGTCCGGTAAGTCGAACCGCTTGATCTCGTAGTCCCTCTTTATCTGTTCCTGCACTCCAAACACCACAAAAATGTATCTTTACAAATAAATAAATGCGATGCACGCGGATGCCGGGGATTGTGGGTGTCATTCGCCGGTATCGGATTGCGACTCGTCGTAGTTGCTACGGGAATACTCCTCCCTCCGGCGATCCGCCCTCCGGTTATAGTCTTCCACCCGGTCAGGATTCTGACTGCTGAGTTTTTTATTTAGACCTCGGTCCCTGTTGACATCTTCAACTACGTCATCTTCCACACTTCGCTGTTGCTCTGCCATGATTGATCAGGGATTATCTTTCATTCTCCATGAATAACCATACCCGCTGATCGGGCGGTGTTAAAAAACAATCTTGCTATTGATGCCGTACATGCTTCAGTCCCTGGTCAAAGAGCGTTAGCATGTGCTCATCGTCAAGCGAATAGTATACGCACTTACCATCTTTGCGGAACTTGACCAGCCGTACTGTCTTCAAAATTCTGAGCTGGTGAGAAATGGCCGAGTTTTCCATCTTCAGGGAGTAGGCGATGTCACAAACGCACATTTCTCCACGAGAGAGCGCGTTGATGATCCGTAGTCTTGTCGGGTCGCCCATCACTTTGAAGATTCCTGCCAGGCGCTGCACTGTCTCCTCTTCGAGGGCAATCTCGCGGGCTTTGCTGACTGCGCCTTCGTGGATTTGCGACGTTTCGCATGAATCGCTGATATCGTTGGGATCGAGGGGTCCGTGCATTAAAAATCAGTTCACTATCTATCTACCGGCGGATAAAACTTTCGTCGATTGCAGGGACTACTGGTGCCAGATCGCTCCTGGCATGGTTCACTGGTGAAGCCTTCCGATCACGGTTCATACGATCCTGAAGTATTCGCAGATCTTCCACCGTATCGCCATCGGCAGGTAAAACAATTTGACGTGTGCCGGTGCGCTTTCCAGCTCGTCGACAAATGTCCGGTTCTTTTGTAGCAGATCTTCCAGCTCTACCTGATAGTACCTGGCCTGGTAAACAAGCACTAATACCAGTACGGCAGCGAGAAGCCCGAAGATGATGCCCAGAGGTAGGGTGACCTGTAGCAGATTCCCGGCAATGATGCCGCCTACGACCAGAGTACTAAAGCTGTACAGTGGTATGGAAAGCAGCGATGTCGTAAGGTGGTATCTCCGGTAGAAGCCTGTGGTCATGGCCACATACCAGAGCAGCAGGACGAGCATAGCCACTTGCAGGATCAGTATATTAAAGAGTACTCCGATGACGAAAATGATCATAAGCGGGAGCTTGATCAGTCTGCCTGTCAACTCTTTCTTCAGGTCAACGCCAGGCCGGACTCGGATTTCCTCGGAACTGACCTTCAGCCCTTCTTTACCGTACCCGATCTTGACGTCCTGGAGGTAATACCGCTTCACCTTTCGGCTGCCTTCTTTCTCCCACCGGCCTTCGACGATGCCTTCTTCCTCCATGGCCTTCAGCCTGCGAACGACAAAGGGCTCGCTCAGCTCCATCTCCTGCGCCAGCTCCCTGGGGTAGTAAGGCCTGGTCTGGAGCTTGTCCAGTATCTTCAGGTTCGACTCGTTGTTCAGCAGCCGGGCGGCATCTTTCGCGGGCACAAAATGCCAATACTCATGTCATATCTAATTAACTTGCCGGGTATGATACGAATTGATCAGCTGTCTTACTGCTATTCCGGCTTAAGGGTATAATTTTGACTCTGTAACGCCAACAATTACAAATTTATCCGCAAGTATTTAAGTTATCGGCAATTACCTCTAAAGCGTAAAAACGAGGTATATCAATGATTAGAATCCTAGATGCAACCGTCGGATTTCTGTTTACTGTACTGCTTTCCATGGGTGCGATCATCGCTTTGTTCCTGCTGCCTCCCGTGGGTCTACTGCTCTTCTACTGCCTGTACAAATATATGGGGTGGGAGTTCAGGCATCTCAGGAAGCCTGTGAAAACTTAAATTCAAAGTAGAATTTCAATCGTAATATTATAATATCATTTTTTATAGTTCCATTAAAGCTTGCCGTATTTACCACTTGCAGTCAATCATTAACCGTATTCGGTCAAAATTTTTCTTAAATATTTGGGCGATAGATGTCTACATGCTCCCATATGCGGGGCGAGGTGACATCACGATTACTACTAGAGGTCTGACCAAGACATATGACGGAGTTCATGGCATCAGGAACCTGGACCTGAATATCAAGTCTGGTTCCTGTTTCGGGTTTATCGGCGCAAACGGTGCAGGCAAAACTACTACCATAAAAATTCTGGTCGGGTTGCTCAAGCCGCAGTCAGGCACTGCCCTAGTCAGTGGCTATGATTTACAGGCAGAGCCGGAGAGGGTCCGAAAGATCGTCGGATATCTACCAGACACCTACGGGCTGTATGACTACATGAGCGGATACGATATCATCGACTATACCGCAAGGCTGCATGGCTTCGAGCGAAGCGAGAGGAAGGAGATCTTAGACTTCCTGCTAAAAAAGCTCGATTTATACCAGGCCAGAAACACCAAAGTCGGCAAATATTCCAAGGGCATGCGACAAAAGATCGCTCTCGCCCGGGCGCTGGTGAATGACCCCGATGTACTGTTCCTGGACGAGCCCACCTCCGGACTTGACCCGGTGGCAGCGCGCGGTATAGAAGAACTGATCACGAGCCTCACCCGGGAAGGGAAGACGATCTTTATTACTTCTCACGTGCTGCCCGAGGTCGAAAAGGTCTGCGACAGCCTTGCTCTCATCAAAGACGGATCAATCCGGGCATCCGGCAGCATGGAAGAGATGAGGCGGAAGTTCTTCACACCCTCCGTCAGGATCAAAGTATCGGGCTCCGGGGAGGGTGCAAACAAAGCTTTAGCCGTGCTCAACTCGCTTGGCCTGGCAGAGATTATCGACGGCTATATCCAGATTTCTGGGGACGGGGCTACGCTGGCGCCTGAGATAAACCGCCGGCTAGCATCCGCAGGCATCAGCATCATGGAGATGTCAAGCAACAGCCAAAGCCTTGAAGACGTATACTTTAAAGTTATGGAGGAATAAATCATGGTTAACATCATATGGGAAATCGCTCGCAAAGAGCTTCTTTCATATTTCACGGGTAAGATGGCAATGCTAAGAAACCTGTTGATGCTCATCATCTTCTGCATGGTTCCCATCATGCAGATCGATAATGCATTGCGGGCAGGGGAGTACAGCTCATATGTACTTTCGCAGTCGCTGGAGTTCTACCTGCTGTTCTCGTGCTTCTACGCTCTCGTGATGGCATCTGGCATCGCCGTGATGGCGTTCCCGTACGAGAAAGAGCAGAAGACCATCGAGTACCTCTTTACATTGCCGTTGACGGACTCTGAGATACTGGCCGGCAAAGCGCTGGCTGCCATCATCGCCGGCCTGGCAGGCGTGGCCTTTGTGATGGCCGTGATACTAGGTTACGTGCTTGTGCTCAACGGACACCTCATCAAGTGGGTCACACCGTTCCCGACACTATCGCTGCTGCTGACAATATTTAGTATAGCCCCGATGGTCGTGGTGCTGTCAGTCTTGATCATCGTCGCAGTATCTAGCTTTATATCCAGCGCACGGATGACTTACCTGCCGATGTACGTCATCGCAGGAATCGTGATGGGCTTATCTTTTGCCAGGGTAGAGCTTGGAGAATATGCACTTCTGATGGATCTGGGGATCATCCTGATGCTGGCCGCGGCGATAGCCGTGACCTTTGTCATCAGCGTGAAAACGTTCAGCAGGGAGAAGATCGCAGGGAATTGACTTACTCCCTGAATCAGACGCAGCCAACTAAATCTGGATAAGGCTGCGTGTTTGGCCAGAGATTTTTCCCTCGATGAACAAGAATATTCATTTTCAGTCCATCCAGACAGTATCCTACGTTTTTTGCCATGAAGTAAAAGTATATAACGCCATTATGCTATCTGTTTGTACACCGGTCGCGCAGCATTTAAATACATAATCATTTTACTAGCGACCATATCATATTGAAGGGACAAATCATGAAGATGGAAGAACTTCGTCACGGTACGAATCTCATTAAGCGTGGCTTCGCCAGGATGCAGAAAGGCGGAGTCATCATGGACGTCACGAACAAGGAGCAGGCTTTGATCGCAGAGGAAGCTGGCGCAGTCGCAGTAATGGCGCTACAGGCTGTCCCGGCAGATATCCGCAAGGCAGGCGGAGTTGCGCGCATGGCAGACCCGAGCATTGTCCAGGATATCATAGACGCGGTCACGATCCCGGTCATGGCTAAAGCCCGGATTGGCCACTTTGTAGAAGCCGAAATTCTCCAGGCTTTGG
>CAZJRS010000084.1:0-3089 GCA_964548585.1 uncultured Methanocella sp.
GGTATCACGTGTTCTGGCTTGACCATCCGGAGCAGTTCCCAGTGGTCTTCTTTGTAAGCATGGCCTGAGACGTGTACGTTATCGTAGATCCTGGCGCCCTTCATTCTCAGCTTGGTCTCAAGCGAATAACGGTTTGCCAGGTTGAGCTGGTTTGGGATCACGTTCGCAGAGAAGATGACCTTGTCGCCGGAGTCAAGCTTGTAGTCCAGTTCGCCGCTGGCAATTCTGCCGAGGATTGCGCCGGGCTCGCCCTGGTGTCCGGTGGTGATAGGCAGATACTTTTCTTTGCCGTCATCCATCATGCGCTTTACTTCTTTTACGATGGACTTTCGGTAGCCGAATATGCGGAGGTTGTCGGGTTTCTTAACGTAGCCCATCTTTAGAGCCGTACCGTAGTAGCGTTCCATGCTGTTGCCGAGAAGCACTGGTATGCGGTTCATTTTTTCGGCTGCATCGATGATTGATTTGATCCTTGCGATATGGGAGGAGAACGTCGTGATTACCACGCCGCTTTCGGTCTCCTCGGTGCCGAGGAGTGTATCCCAGACCAGGTCCCGGGCCACTTTCTCCGAGGGAGTTTTGCCAGACCGGTTCACGTTAGTGCTCTCGGTGATCATGGCCAGGACGCCTTCCTTGCCGATCTGTTTGAGCCGCTTGAAATCGGGTACTTCGCCTATAACGGGGGTGCGGTCGATCTTAAAGTCGCACGCGTACAGGATAATTCCCATGGGCGTGTGAATGGCAACGAACGCACAGTCGATAATACTGTGCTGTACCCGGATGAGCTCGATGGACACATTCTTCGAGAGGTCCATGATCTGGCCGCAGGCAAGGGGATGTAGCTTGTTGGCTACGTCGAACTTGCGCTCTGATTCGATCTCCTGCTTGATTAGTTCTGCGGTGAATGGCGTGCCGATGATTGGCGCGGCTTTGTAGCGGTGAGCAAGCTTGGGGATGGCGCCTATGTGATCGAGGTGGCCGTGAGAGCATACGATACCGACCACATTGCCGTCGACGTTATTCATGATCTTATCGTCAGGAATGGCGCCCATCTGGATGAGGTCGAGCGAATGCATTTTTTCGATTTCGGTTTCCTCATGGATCTGAATCCGGTCCAGCCGGATACCCATGTCGAGGACAACAATGTCTTTTCCTACCCGTATTGCAGTCATGTTCCGGCCTACTTCTTCGTAGCCGCCGACCGCGACAATTCCTACGTCTTTCATGTGATTACACCTTTTTCTTATCGCTGAGCAAAACTAGCCCATTTGAAGCCCCTTGCCTCCAGGTACTCACGAGTGTGGCCTGTGACGACTGCCGGGGCTTTCTTTAAGTCTTCTATCGATTGTGACCCTGTCAGGAACATAGTCGCCCGAAGTTCCTCGATGTATATCTCGAGCAATTCCTGAACCCCATCCTGGCCTTCCATCGCTGCTGATACAAGCGGCAGGGCAATACCCGCGAGCGATGCCCCCAGCGCAATTGACTTAGCAACAGTGATTCCGTCACGGATGCCCCCGGTAGCGATGATTGGCAAGCCTACGTCAGCCTCGATGATGCTTACTGCCGTGGGAATGCCCCAGTCCCAGAACTTTTTGCCCAGGTGTTCGCCGATCCGGTCTTTCTCCATGCGGGCCCGGTATACTTCCACTCCAGCCCAACTCGTCCCGCCTCTGCCACCGATGTCAAGCGCAGATGCCCCGGCTTTGCGAAGTGCATATGCGTCCATGTGACTGATGCCAGCCCCGGTCTCTTTCACGATGACAGGAACAGATAACTGGGATGAAATTTCGGATATTTTCTCCAGGCAACCTTTAGCGTTGAGGTCTCCCTCTGGCTGGATAGCTTCCTGTAGAAAGTTCAGGTGAATTGCGAGCGCATCTGCATCGATCATCTCGACAGCCTGCTCGAGTTTCTCCAGGTCATACGTGAGTAGTTGCGGGGCACCGATGTTGCCATAGATGAATGCGTTTGGCGCCACATCGCGGACCACCCTGTACGAGGATTCTTGTTCTCGGTCTTCCAGCGCTGCCCGCTGGCTACCTACGCCGATGCCAAGCCCCAGTGATTCTGCAGCTCTGGCAAGGTTGGCGTTCACCGCGGTTGTTTCCGGGTGTCCGCCAGTCATTGAAGCGATCATGATGGGAGCATTTAACATGTGACCAAGGAATCTGGTCTCGGTAGATATGGCCGACTTGTCTATCTCGGGAAGGCACCTGTGGATGAGCTCCACGTCGCCGAAACCGCTGCCGTGCGACTCCACTTTTTCTCTGACGCAGATATCGAGATGCTCGATTTTCCTTCTTGAGGTTCCCATGTTTCAGTCTCCGTGAATCAGCGTGCCTCTGCACGATCCTCGCAGGAACCCGGATATGTTTCCGGGTTTCTCGGCGTTGAATACCAGCGAAGGTATGCCCGAGGACGCGAGATCCATCAATTCTGTGATTTTTCCGTACATGCCACCGGTAACATCAACGCCCCCGGAGCCTGTCAGAGCTTCTTTCAGAATGCCGATATTTGAGGGTGATATATCTTCTACTATCTTAAAGTCCTTTGCATACACCCCATCGACGTTGGTGCCAATGCCCACCTTTTTTGCCTTGAGCTCTTTAGCCATTGCGACGATGAGCTGGTCACCCGAGAGGACTTCGATACCCCGGGTCCGATCCACAGCCAGGTCTCCGTGTAACACAGGTACAATACCATGAGATAGCAGCTCGTCAACGACATCCATACAGATGCTATCGATACGCCCGTCCTTGAGGACACACATACCTAACGGGTGAACGGGCGCTGCGTACAGACCTTTCTGGTATAGCGCCTCGATGATCATTCCGTTTAGCGTTTTGGCGGCCGAATGGGTAGGCCAGATGCCTTTGATACTCGTATCGTTCAGGCCGTTTCTCATGCCGAATTCCTTGGCCTGGTGGTGACCAAACGAGCCGACCCCATGGATGAGTACCAGCCGGGAGCTAAGACCCCGGCTGATCTCATCCGCCATGCGTTCGATGTGCTCCGGCCTGGCCGTGGCACTCCTGGTTTTATCCGTGAGGACGCTGCCACCGATCTTGAGTACGATGAGGCTCATT
>CAZJRS010000084.1:3189-15025 GCA_964548585.1 uncultured Methanocella sp.
CCTTCCGCAGTGGGCTTTGTGATGAAGCTGTCTCCGCAGGACCTGCAGATAGCTGAAGCGATGTCTTTACACATATCGTGATCGCAGAGAGCTACCATGCAGCCCCCACCTCCGGCTCCTGTGATCTTGGCACCATAGGCACCGCAAGCCCTGGCCGCGTTGACCTGGGCAGAGAGCTCAGGAATGGAGACTCCGATGGCGTCCAGCAAACCCTGGTTGACGTTCATCAGCTCACCGATCGATCGGTAATCATTCTTAGCGACCAGCGTCTCGCCCCGGGTAGACATGTTCCCGATGCAGTCCATGATGCCGTCGATAACCTCAGGGTATTTTTCCTTTAGTGTTCTGACTCTTGAGACCATGCGGGACGTGGATTTGGAAATGCCGGTAAAACCGACGACCACACCGCAGGTGATCGGCGGTAACTTTCTCTTGTCCGGGACAATGACGGTACCCCCCATCGTGGAAACGAACGTATCCGTCGGACTGGCTGCGCCTTGTACTTCCAGTTCGGTCTGATGGCCCATGGCCGCGATCTCATCCAGGCTGAGCCCGGTCTGGTACTCGTCGTTCAGCGCTGCAATCGTCGCAATCGTTACCGCAGCGGATGAGCCCAGGCCCGATGCTACCGGAATCCTGGATGTCACATTGATATTGATACCGTCAACCGTGGCAAAGCGCTGGAACTTCTTTAAAGCCATTTTTATGTAAGGGTTCTTATCTGGCTCGTCCTTGAATGCAGACTGGATGCGAACGCCCTGTCGGGAAGACGTAATCTCGACAGTCGTACGTAGATCAATTGCGCATGCAATTGCTCGCTTGCCATAGACGACCGCGTGCTCTCCGAACAAAAAGACTTTACCTGGTGCAGAATACTTGACCATAATACCCTTTACATTATTGTTATTCCCGCGTATCCGACTACCTGGCTATCCCCAGTAATGTCGCCGCTGGTGGCATATTTCACCAGCTCTCCGCTACTGGCACCCCGTGCACCGCAGATCATCATCATCGCAGCGATAGGGCCATAGCCACAGGCAGTTGCATTCAAGCGGTATAGATCATCATAGAAGGCGGGGACGTCGAGTTTCTCGATGTCCTCAATCAGCTTCGTATCTTTCTTCCTGGCTACTTTTACATCCTCATAGTGGGTGAAGTCGCTGGACGCCACAACTACTACGGGTTTTCCGTACTGTTTGAGCGCCCGGATCAGCTCGGTAGCGACTTCTTTGACGGAATCGTAGTCCTGCATACCGATACAGATCGGCACGATCTTGAAATCCTCAAAGAAGTACTGCAAAAGCGGAATTTGAACTTCGATTGAATGTTCGCTCTCGTGAGCAATTTCATCCTGATCGATGATACCGTCAAGCAGACTGATGAAATCCAGGTCCACATCTACGATGCCCAGTGGAGTCTCCCAGGACTGAGTTGAGACGGCCACCGGAGACCCGACGCCATAATGGCTGGGCCCCAGCAGTACGAAAGTTGGTGCACCCGTAATAGACGCGTAAACATCTGCAGCTACACTACCGGAGTAAATGTAGCCAGCATGGGGCACGACGACACCGCAGGCTTTAATTTTATCCCGGGGTTCTTTTGGGGCCAGCCTCGAAATGAGGCTGCGTATCTCCCCTCCGGAACCGGGATAAAACTGTCCTGCAACTGCCGGCCTTCTCATAATGATCTGATGCGAACTCCGAGTTTAAATCTCCGACTCGAAATCGTTGACGGTGTAGCTGAAGCCCTGCTCGTTTCTTGCCTTGGTGACTTCGCGAGCCAGCAGCCAGTAGACCAGTGCAAGTGCCTTGCGGCCCTTGTTGTTGGTTGGGATCACAAGGTCGATGTTGGAGGTCATGTTGTTGGTATCACACATGGCTACCACAGGTACGCCGATGTTGATTGCCTCGTTAACTGCCTGTGCATCGCCGATCGGGTCAGTGACTACGACTACGTCGGGTTCTGCGAAGAACATGTATACAGGGTTAGTCAGGGTTCCCGGGATAAACCGGCCGACTATGTGCTTGGCGCCGATAGCCTTCGCGAACATTTCCGCGGGGTGCTGACCGTACTGCCTGGCGCACACGACTAGAACGTTAGCGGGCTCGTACCTTGAAAGGAACTTGGCCGCGGCGCGGATGCGCTCGTCGGTGCTCTGTACATCCAGGACGTACAGGCCGTCGCTCCTGACTCTGTAAATGAACTTCTTCATGTCCTCAGTCTTTTGCTGAGTACCGATGTGCACACCTGCAGCGAGGTACTCATCCATCGGTATCAATGACTGGTAATTCTCATCTCTGATTTCTCTGACATTTTCTGTTTCTGCCATTTTTTTGCAACTCCTCTATCAATATTTATGATTGTAATAAGGAAAGCCTTACATAGGGCTTTCCGTCATCTTATCGTTTCCGATCTCTTCTCCGGTGCGGATCAGCTCGTTCAGCTTAGCGATGCGTTCCCCACCGACTATTCCGGTCTTGATCAGCTCTGACCCAAAAGCGACTGCCAGATGAGCAATGGTATTATCAGTGGTCTCACCGCTGCGGTGGGACATTACTGTGGCATAGCCGAACTTTTTGCCCAGCCGGATCGCCTCAAAAGTGTCTGTAACAGTACCGATCTGGTTCGGCTTGATCAGGATCGCGTTTGCAGCCATGGTCTCGATGCCTTGTTCAATGCGTGATACGTTCGTGACAAACAGATCGTCGCCACATATCAGGCATCTGTCGCCCACCATTTCGGTTAGCCGGGCAAAGCCTTCGAAGTCGTTTTCCTGCAGCCCGTCCTCGACATAATACAGGTTGTACTGGTCGATGAGGCCCGCCAGGTAATCGATCTGCTCGTCGGTCGACCGCTTGGTATCCTTGTAGACGTAGTTGTTGCCGTCCCACAGTTCGGAGGCTGCGACATCGAGGCCGAAGCGGATCTCAAAACCAAGTTCGCCGGAGACTTCGTCGACCGCCTTGCTGACGATCTCGAAAGCCTGAGAGTCCTTGATCTGGGGAGCCCAGCCGCCTTCATCGCCCTTGTGGCAAATGATCCCCTGATCAGTCAGCAATTTCTTTACGCGCTTGTGGACAAGCGTGTTTGCATGGACTGCCTGATCAATGGTCGGAGCCCCGATGGGGGTAACGAGAAATTCCTGAATATCAGTGGCGCCCTTAGCGTGCGCTCCGCCTCCGAGCACGTTGCCCAGAGGATACGGCATTGTAGGGAACGCGCCGCCCAGGTAGCGGTATAACGGCATCTTGTAGCAGGCTGCTGCCACTTTGGCAACGGCCATGGACAGCGCCACAGACAGGTTTCCGCCGATATTACTGAAGTTTTCCGTGCCGTCGATTTCGTGGAGAAGGCTATCGATTTCTTCCTGATCAGCAGCGTATTCGCCGATCAGCTGGTCTCTGACTTCGGTCTCAAGCTTGGTGATAGCCTCGTCCACAGAAATGGCGACGGCTTCGTAAGACCCCGTAGACGCACCGGCAGGCGCAGCAGCCACACCAAAATTGCCATCGTCAGTGTAGACTTCGATTTCGATGGTGGGGTTGCCCCTGCTGTCGAAAATCTTTCTTGCCAGGATTTCATCAATAATCAAATTTCATTCCTCCCATAAAATATCTTACACGGAATACAAATAGCTATCAGGGTGACGTAGCGACCTCACGCCTTGCCGACTTATTGATCTTACGGACGGTGATTGGCACCAGCCCTTGTTCCAGTTCCTGGATAGCTACTTCGATCGGTTCGACGGTTTTCGGGTTCTTTGCGAGCACAGGCGCTCCCATGGAGATCTGTAATGCCCTTGCACCGATCATACGGGCACGCTCGTAGCGGGTATAAAGTTCCTTGATTTCTTTGCTGGTAGATTTAACTTCCAAAAAGACACCCCCTGGTGATAAAATTTGGCTGCCACTGTGAAACACAGTTGACACTAAAAGTGAGGTTTTCACGATGTGAACAATGAATAATAGACATATACGATTCGTAAGTGTGCCCTGGATTTTCCCCAAGAATCCCCTTGGGAGGTCAAAACGCAATTAAAGTATTGCGCCTAAAGATGGTTGGTGGGATCGCTGAGATTTGAACTCAGGTTTCAGCGTCCCGAACGCTGAAGGATGGACCAGGCTACCCTACGATCCCTAATCATCTCTATTTATTGGTACGGTGCGAGTACGTCGACCAGCTCAACATGCGAAAGCAGCATGCGTCTGCAGCAATACCGCTCTACGCCCAGATCGTCGAGAATGTCGCCGACCTTCAGTACTTCGCCATGCTGCAGGTTCTTTTTTCGCTCTTCGACGCGGGCTTTATATTCTTCCCACACCTCTGAGACAACCTTGCCACAGGTGAAACATCTGACGGGTATCATTAATGATTATCTCCAGTATATGCCGGGGGGTTTCCCCCGGTGACTTAACGGTACGACTTCTGGAACTTGGCCCTTGCGCCAGGTCCGCCGTAGTTCTTCGGCAGTTTCTGCCTGACATCGTTGACAAGCAGGTTTCTGTCGTGTGCGAGGTACGCGTCGCGTAACGCTACGTCGTTAGTCCAGTTGATGATGCCCCTTGCGATAGCGCAGCGAGCAGCTTCTGCCTGGCCCATGAATCCTCCGCCGCGAATCTCGACGTTGATGTCGAGAGACGTTGCAATCTCGGAGCCTGCGATGATCAGAGGCTCGGAGATTTTGAGTCGGACAAGCTCGTTCTCTAATGCGTCGAGCCTGACCTTGTTGATCCTGATGACGCCGGTGCCCTTGCGAATGGTGGCGCGGGCGATTGCGGTCTTGCGTTTGCCGCTTGTGGTTAATACTTTCTTCTCGGCCATGTGATCACCTCGAGTACTTTGCTCCCAGCAGCTTAGACAGTTCGCCGAGCTCCATGAACTTGAATGAGCTCAGGCGGTTGTAGCTGGCTTGTTCCAGAGTGACAGACGGCTGGCCGCTGAACTCCGTCGGTGTACCGATGTAGACCTGGAACCTTGCCATTGCATCCTTGCCGCGCTGCATCTTGTAAGGCAGCATACCCCGGACAGTCCTCCTGAGGATCTGGTCAGGGCGCTTGGGGAAGTACGGGCCCTTTTCTCTGGTGCCCCGGTCGTAGGTCTGCTTGTACTCTGCAAAGCTGTTTACCCGCGAACCTGATAATATCGCCTTTTCAGCGTTGATGATTATGATCTCGTCGCCCTCAAGAAGTTTCTTGGCGACTAAACTGGCAAGCCTGCCGACGATGAGTCCTTCTGCGTTGATTAAAACCATGTCTTTTGCCTCCTTACTTGAGAATACGGACTCCCTTGCCCGTGGGGTTCGTCTTCATGAGCTGCTCAATAGACATGCAGGTGCCCTTCGCTTCGCTAATGAGAACTTCGGCAGTGATGCTGAAATTCAGCGCAGCCACAGTCACGGAGTGATCCAGGTCGCCAGTGCCCAGTACTTTGCCGGGGACGATGATGGTCTCGGCTTCCTTGCTGTACCGGTTGATCTTGCTCAGGTTGATCTCCGCATAGTGTCTTGCCGGCTTCTCCATTCGCTCTGCGATGTCCCTCCAGATACCTACGTTCTGTTCCCGAGACTTCGCCTTGAGGTCAGTGATGAGCTTTAACACTCTTGGGTTAGTTTTCTTGATGTTCTTCATGGATAATGCCTCCGTAAGGCCTTCCTGGACAAAGGGCTTGTCACCCCGGATCCCATTGGCCCGACTCACACGATCACCGTGTTCGGACGTTGGTCCAATCGCCAGATAGGACTGTGCCTATCCTACGGTAATAACCATCGTTGTGACGATGCGAACCTCTTAATGCCATTCGAGGATATGAAGTTTTCGGTTTGGCCAGACTTATATCTCGACCTGATTCGGCATTTGCATGATAATTCGTCAAAATACCACAGGTTAAAAGATGCCCCGGAGCAACAAAAACCCAAAGCCATTAGACGAGATTAGGCTATCTCATAATCCGGCTCACCAGATATATAGGTTACTCTGAGAAGGAGCGGGCTATACCCCTGGTTTCGCAGTCATAGACGGGAAGGACCGGGCGATGAGATCCACGATACGTGATCGGGCATCGTCAGATGCCCTGGGGTCTGAAACCCAGAAATGTAACTCGTAGTCCACATGATCTTTGCCGATGCCGATCTTATACAGAATATCACCGTCGTCAGCCATAAACCCGGGAATCGAAGAAGAGCTGGACCGGATGTCTTCAATGAGACCGGACATATTAATATCCCGGGGTGCGGAAAAGGGCAGCTTTACCAGGTATCGGTGAGTCCGGGTAAAATTGGTGATGGGCGTCGTCAGGTAAGTTGAGTTAGGGATAGTGATGACAAGACCGTTGAGTGCACGCATGGTCGTTGATCTGATACTTATCTTCTCGACGACACCTAAGTTTTCTCCGACTTTTATAACATCGTCTACCGCAAATGGCCTTTCGAGATAAACGACGGTGCCGCCAAGCATGTTTGAGATGACCATCTGGGAACCCAGGACAATGACGGCGCTGATGAAGCCAAGGCTGACGATTAGCGGGTAGAGATCAATGTTAAAAACGGCGAGTATGTTGACGATAGCGAGGATAGCCGCCCCATAGGTTATCACAGTGTTGATGGCCCGGATCGTCTTGGAAGACAGCTTGTAGTCTTTACCGATCTGCTTTATGGCAACCTGTAGGAACCGGATGACGATTAGTGCAATTACCAGGATAGCAATAGACAGTAGAATCTTGTGCCAGTTACCGTAAAAGAAGTTGGCAAGATTCAGGGCGGCCTGAGTCGTGGCGTCTGCAGGGTTGGCCGATTGTAACGATTGTAACACGACTTGCCTCCGGTTAGACAACGATTACGATCCGAAGTAGTAGGGCGTTCCGAGCCCGCCGTTGCTCATGCTGGTACCGCCGCCGAATACACCTACGCCCGAGTAACCTAGCCCCATGCCCAGAGGATAGCCAAAGCCGCCGAAGTTGAGCGTATCGCTGTCAGTGGTGAGCTGAAATTTTACACTCTCTGCGTACTTTACGCTGGCTGTGTTGCTTGCGATGGACGGAGAACTCAAGCCCATGGAGCCGACACCTACGCCAGGAAACGCGATGAAAGCATTGTCAAGGTCGGCTTCATATGCCATGTCCTTGGCAAACGATGCAGTAGATGAGTCGTGGCTGGCCGTCGGGTAGCCGAAGTTTACACCCAGTGAGATTCCATTGAGGCTGGGGCTCATATACCCGCTGACCGAAGTAGGCTCCACCCCGGATTCGATGGAGCTTGAGATGATACCATACCTTGACGCGACGTTGTCAGGTAAGCCAAGCCCGTCGTTGGTATATGTGTAGCTTTCCCCGGGTATGCCTGCAGCCCCGGTACCACCGACACCCATCGTCATCGGAAATCCATACATGTTCACGTTAGCGAAGCTGCTTGCATGTGCCACAGGTAAGCAAGACAACATCAGAAGCAGGATACCTACAACGTATAACGTACACCTGAGCATACAACACCCTCTCAATATCAAGTAAAGGTATGAACCGCCCGATAAATATATTACCAGCCGAAGTAACGATAACAAGCGTCAGAATTGTATAAAAAGGCATATTACACCATACAAATAAAAAATAGCCCCATTTTCGGTAGATTTATTAACGTAAGGCATGTAAGCGAAGATACATAGAAGATACATTGAAAAGAGATTAAAAAAGACTGAAACGAACTGGGGTTATACCCCAGCCCGCCAATCATTCGCGGATTGATTCCCAACCTATTCGCTTATGTTCTTCAGAATTATTTTACTTGGTCGCCATGATCGATGTAGCAGGCATGCTGCTGCTCATCGGAAGCTTGGCCAGGCTGGAGCCAATGCCGGAGCCGAGGCTCGTGCCAAGGCTGCTGGTCCCAATGCCGGAGCCGAGGCTCGTGCCAAGGCTGGTTGCGCCAAGGCCCCTGGCACCAATGCCAGAGCCGACACCATAGCCACCGAAGCCAGAGCCGACGCCATAGCCACCGAGGCCGGAGCCGAGACCGTAGCCACCGAGGCCAGTTCCCGGAATTGCGCCGACGCCGATGTTACCGCCGCAAGGGCTGGCACAGGGTGCTGCCGCAGGAACTGCTGCTCCACCCGCACATCCGAGCGGGACTGTATAGGTCTGCGGGATACAGGACGTCACTGGCACAGACGACTGGACAGGTACGGTAACCGGGATTGTGGTCGACGTAACTGCCGGAGTAACGACTGGAACTGGTATGGTCTGAGGGACCACAACGGCTCTCGGAACGGTCACAGGTGCGAAGTTCGTAACTGGCACCGTGATTGGTACCTGCTGCGGCACCGTTGCCGGTACACACACGGGTATTTGAGACGTGACCGGGATGTTGCAGGAGATCTGTGCGATACAATCCTGCGGTTCCCCGTATACTACAGGTGCGCCACATGCGCCACCAATAGGTCCCCCTACTCCTAATCCTGCTCCCAGACCACATCCACCCAGTCCGCCCAGTCCACACTGTGCAAAAGCGGGTGCCGTGATCAGCAATGCAGCCAGTGCTACAATTGCTGCTACAGTAATTTTCCTTGCCATTTTCAATTTAACTACACCTCCGAAACTGCAATGTTATGTCTAACTAAACAAAATAAATATATTATTATTTAAAAATACGAAATGTAACCGTTCTGAAGTATTTTATCGCATTCTGGGTATAAATTATAGCTAATTGTTAAAATAAGAGTCAATAATAAGCAATGAGTTACAATAAGACCTGATTTGCGCTTGTTTTTGTTTGATAAGTGTTATATTGGCTGCAGGTGTCCGGGTGAAAGTCTATTCTATATAACAGGAGGTTTAAGACACAGGGATTATTTACGTTCAAAGAATGAAATCCGAGGGCAGTATACCGGCTTTAGAGCAGGACAACTATCAGGGTATGATCAGACTTCATTTTGCCGCTTAATAGAAACTTTGACCAGAACCCCCAATCTAAAAACAAAAAATGATGCCCAAAGGCATCATATCACTGGAAACCCGGTGAACGGAAGCGCCACCTGCGTATTCTCGAAGTGGTTATTGCTTGCGATCAGGTTGTTGAATCTGGTGTTGGTCAAACTCTGCTGCGCCAGAGGCACTCCATACGATGCGCCATCGAAGGCCGCTCCGTGCGTTTCATCCATGCTGAGACCAAGAGTATATCCCACGTCACCTGCCGTTACCGCCCCGATGCCACCATAGCCATAAGGATAACCTGCCATAGAATTAAGATCATAATTCACACCCCAGGTGACCCCCAGGTCCATGTCTGCGAGACCCAGTGCAGTACCGGCAGCTGCCACCCTGTTACCCACGTTAAAGTTGACAGTATCGCCCAACTGCTTATTCAAGCTGATCCCTGCGCCGACGAATGCCCCGGCAGGCATGGCTGATGCAGCCAGAGCTACAGCCAGCAACAGGATCAAAATGCCCGTCTTTCCCATAACTACCCTCCTCAATAATATGTATGGATATAATTATACATAATAAATATATATGTGGTAAAATAAGCGAAGATTACAGCCTACGACTTCAGGAATATCGATATCAATTAAAAGAAATTGGGTAGTAAGCGCAGTTATGCACTGCACTTACCGACCAATGTTCTCGTATCTCCTATTCTATACGCTCCTCTTCTCGTGTAGTATGGGTTTGAATAGCTATGTGGTTGGATTACCACCACAGGCCACCCCAGCCGAGGCCCCATCTGGGCCACCAGGAGCCAAGCCCCCAGCCGCCGCCCCAGCCGAGACCGCCGCCCCAGCCACCGCCCCAGCCACCGCCCCAGCCCCAGCCGCCCCACCAGGCAGCTGCGGGCAGGGTGATAGCCAGTGCGGCTAACACGAGAAGAACGAAAATGGTTAATTTTTTCATTTCCACATCATTCCCCCCTGCAAAATGAAACTTTGTAAATGATGATAAATAGATTGTCAGGGGAAATTATCGAAAAATCGGACGATATCACAAGGATTTAATAAAACACGTTATCCGAGGCCATTTTGACATAAACAGAGGCTGATACGTAGACATATTGCAATTATAAGGGATATTTACAGCTGGTTTTTCGATGAAAGAAAAAGCCGTTTTGATGAGTCTGAAAAGGTATCTGGAAACCTTGTGCTTTTTGAATAAAAAGACCCGAATAGAGTATGGGGGATTATGTTCCCCCATGTTCATTTCGGGCAACGTTCTTGTTGCCTGCTGCCTACGTCCGCATCAGCACAGTGTTGCGGGTGGAATCAGCGAAGCGCCAAAGCCCGGGAACGTGAACGGGAACCCGAACCCATGTGCACCGAAGTATAACGGCAGAGACTTCACACAGCCACCAAGACCGAAGGCCCATGGTGCCACATTATAGCCAGGCCCGGCACAACCACCCATGGTACCCAGGATAAAGGGCAGACCCTGACATACTGAAGTTGCCGACAGTGCTGCCGGAATCGCCGCAGGAATCAATCCCCCTACGGGTGGAATCAGCGAAGCGCCAAAGCCCGGGAACGTGAACGGGAACCCGAACCCATGTGCACCGAAGTATAACGGCAGAGACTTCACACAGCCACCAAGACCGAAGGCCCATGGTGCCACATTATAGCCAGGCCCGGCACAACCACCCATGGTACCCAGGATAAAGGGCAGACCCTGGTAGCAGCTACCGAGGAAGCACGGGCTGAAGAACGATCCGCTTCCGAAGCACGGGCTGAACTTGTTCCAGCCAAGGCCGAACGTGCCAAAGCCAGCACCCAGACCCCAGTTGTACGGGAAAGCACCTATTCCGAACTGAGAGAAGCCCCAGTTGAACGGGAACCCAAAGCCACCGAACGCGCCAAACCCAGCTGCACTAGAGGTACTGGTTATGGCTGCTGATGAGATCCCAGTCGCGGCTGCGGTCGCAGCTCCGATTCCAGTACCGATCGCAGCGGATGCAGGCACGCTGAACGCGAGAGCGACAACGACCAGCATCGATAATACGGCAAATTTCTTTATCGAACTCATACAATCCCCCCTACTTAACATTGATACAGTAGAGGAAACGATAATAAATATATTATTATGTATTATAACGAAATCGTACCGCTTTCAAATCTATTATAACAGCCTAATGACAAAATAGCCAGATAAGTCATGCCGGGTAAAGAGTGAATATCGCTGCCATATTGCCCATGGTTGATGCGTAAAATAAGTAAAAAGAAGATATCCCTGTCCTCAGCGCGACCACATGATGCCTTCGTTTACAGGAATCCCATAGACGGAACGGGAGAGCCACCGATGCTGAGGTACGGATACGCGAAAGCCATGTACTGCTTTTGCTGCATGAACTTATTGCTCAGCAATAACTGATCCGCAGCCGTAGTCTGGGTGATGGTCGGGAATGACGACCCGAATACGCCATCTGTAGATGATGTCGGGAACGCCACCGCAGCAGCCTCGGTACTAGTAGACTCGGCGATGTTGTTTTCAAAAGCGGTCAGCGAATTGTCCTGGACGAGTGTCGGAAAGCCCCATGACATCGGGACAAGGGACGCATCCGCCGGCATGGATACGAGAATGGCGGCCAGCGCCAGCAAGACTATTGTAAAGAGTTTTCTAACCATGTATACTACCCTCCTCAATGATTGTTTCTATGTTACATATGCTTGGATTAATATATTGGTCGACATAATAACGATTTTTAAAAGTTTCACCGAAGATAAATCGCCCCGTAAAGCGGGGATTACTGGAGCATAATGCAGCTCGGGAAAGTTATGAAAAAAGTTGAAATAAGGAGGCGTTGAGCCCCCTTACACTTAGTTTTAGAAGCCGAAGCCGAAGCCCGGAATCGATACGCCGCCGACACCGA
>CAZJRS010000085.1:0-2875 GCA_964548585.1 uncultured Methanocella sp.
TAGATACCTTCCGAGATGTCCTGGGCGGTCAGAGGCCCGAACCGGTATACGGCGCACCGGGACTGGATAGGCTCGATGATCTTGGATGAATAGTTGCAGGAAATGACAAACCGGCAGGTAGCGGCGTACCGCTCCATGGTACGACGCAGAGCGGACTGGGCGTCAGAAGTAAGTGCGTCAGCCTCATCCAGGAAAATGATCTTGAACTTCGCCTCGCCCAGCGGCGCGGTCCGTGCGAAGTTTTTGATGTTAGTGCGAACAATATCGATGCCCCTCTCGTCCGATGCGTTCAGCTCGATAAAGTTGCTGTGCCAGGTCTCGCCGTACAGCTCGCGTGCCAGTGCGACTGCGCAGGCGGTCTTACCAACGCCGGGAGGCCCGGAGAAAAGCAGATGTGGAAGGTTACCAGACTTCACATAGGAGATGAGTCTTCTGACGATCTGTTGGTGCCCGATTACATCTTCGAGCTTCCGTGGCCTGTATTTTTCCGTCCAGATTTCTTCCGCTGCCATATGCGATACTTCCTCAACCATCTATGCTATCTTTGACCAATAATCTTTCTATCAGTGACCGATACCAAGCAGGCTACATACGATAACAATCAAGGCACCGAGGCCCACCATGCGTACGATCGATTTGATATAGCCTTGCTCCGAGACCTTCCCCGAGTATAGCCCCAGTAAGACCAGCGCACACAACGCAAGTACGACTGACAGGACGATAGCAGCGAACCCGGTCAGGAACAGGAAGGGTATGATAGGCACCAGTGACCCGATAAAACTGGCTCCGCCATGGATCAACGAATCCCGGATGATCTTGCGCTTCGCCATCTTTTCAATGTGCGTGTCCCGCAAGTTTTCGAGCATCGCCCGCTCCACATTCGAGATGCGGCTGTATTCCACCGCAGTTTCCGCGAGATACGAACCGATGCCATTCGTCAGGCACAGGGCAATACCTCCGCCCAGAGCTGCCTTTATAATTAAACCGGTGTCCTGGGTTGCAGTCGCTAAACCGACAATGATACCCAGCACCGCCAACAGTCCATCGATACTACCTAGTATGACGTATCTGCCGATTTCATTCTCATTTGACATAGTCGTGACTGCCTGCCAAAATAGGAAATAAGATTACCAGGACAGTTTACCGGTCCTGAAGAGTCTCCACGGTTTCCACGAGCTTGGTGCCCGCGGCCACTTCGTCAATACTGTGGATGACTGCGCCCATGTCTTCGATGACCTGCTCCAGCTCATCGAAATCGATGTTGTTGCCTTCGACTGTGATCTTGATCGTCTCTGTTTCCGTGTCTACCTCCTGAATACTGAGGTTGACACCAGTAATGTGATTCAGCTTGCTAATTGCTTTGGCCAGCTCCAGGATGGAGGGCTTATGTGGTTTCAGCACATCGAGAACAAGTCTCTTTATTCCACTCATATAAATCCGGTTTCCAGTTCTTGTCAGAAATATAGATTTTTAGTATATCAGTTTTGCTATGTGAACCGGATAAACTGGAAGCACATCGTGAAAGAGGTTTTACTTTAATAGTACGAGAAAGGTTATATCGTTTTTATTATCATTATAAGATACACAGGCGATCGTATGAAAAGAATTTGGCTGGCCGCAATAATCACCATCGTTTTGATCTTATCGGCATCGCCGGCTCATGCGCAGTATTACGACGATATTGAGATGCAGTCATCCCAGTCGTACCTCAGGATGGGCATGAATGATACGGTCACACTGACCGTACAGCTCTATGACCATGATAACCCGGCAAGTGCAGCCGGCGTTCCAGTCCTGTTGAACTTCCTCAGCGCAAAGGAAAACATGAACTTTGACAAGCAGCTCATCGTCACAGACGAGAATGGCAACGGTTCGACGACAATCCGAGTCAACCCAGACAACCCGCCGGATCGATACAGACTACCAGTCATGGTACAGATAGAGGCTGCCACAGAATACCACCGCACCAGCCTAAACGTCTACATCACAGGGACTGCCCCAGTTTCAGGATACGTCCTGAACGACGAGCCGAGCATCATCACCGGAGCCAACATCACGGTAAAAGGCCCCGACGGAAGGCTTGCGACATACCTGACATACCCCATATTGTCCGGAGACGGCTCAGGAAGCCCCATGGGCTACTACCGAATCGACGGGCTGCCGACAGACGTCGGAAAATTCGAGATCACCGCCGAAAAAGGCGGCCTGAACGGGACCACCAGAGCAGAAGCCGGATACGAGGGCATCCGCAACGACATCACCATACGAAACTACCGGGACTACGTCAACATATCCCAGATCGTCAAAGGCAGCAACCAGAATACACAGGCGACCCAAAAAGCAGCCCCAACCGCAACACCCACCCCGGATGCCGCAGAACCGACATCAATGACCACCACAATCATCGCAGCGATAGTGCTGATCGCACTGATATATATAGGGCTAAAAGCGTACCGCCGAATGTTCTGATAAAACAAACAAAACACGGTGATCGCGCCCTTCTTTTTTAAACCACAACCTCGACAGCGATTCCTTTTTCAACCACAACGACACAACGACTACTTTTTCAACCACAACGACACAACGACACAACGATTTTTTATAAACGTTTAACAAAATAAATTTTTAATGAGTATGTAACGATTTTGCCGTAAATTCAATATTGATAGCCTTGACGAACAGGGGTCGATCTAAAAATTATAAAAAAATTCGGGACGCTCTCAATCTTTTTAATAGTAATCGTTGTGCCGTTGTGCCGTTGTGGTCCAAAAAGTCGTTGTGCCGTTGTGCCGTTGTGGTCCAAAAAGTCGTTGTGCCGCCGTGCCGTTGTGGTCCAAAAAGTCGTTGTGCCGCCGTGCCGTTGTGGTCCAAAAAG
>CAZJRS010000085.1:2975-14773 GCA_964548585.1 uncultured Methanocella sp.
TCGTTGTGCCGCCGTGGTTCCCTAATATTTTTAAATCAGTTCCCCGTCTTTCATTATATATTCCCCTGTTTCGAGGACCTGTATTGACGGTTTTGTAAACAGGAAGTCTCTGTGCTGTGCGCTCTGGTTTTGGCCGCCGGGCATGTCGGTGTTTTGTCCGAAGGCGATGTGTAGGGTTCCGTAGGCTTTTTCGTCTTCGAGCAGGAGGCCGGTGAGCCTTGCCTTAGGATTGAGGCCGATGCCGAACTCGCCGCACAGAGAGGCTTCCTCGTCGGTGCTGATCAGCTCGTCGACACGGTGTACAAGCTCTTTGTCTTCGGAGGACAGCGCAGTTACGTAGCCATCTTCGACGCACATGACCAGCGGCGCTTTTACCTGACCCAGGTCGCCGATGCTGCCATCACAGACGATGGTGCCGTTCATGCTGTGCTCGACGGGTGCGCACCAGGTTTCTCCGGCGGGCAGATTGCCCATGTGGCCGGGTAATATGTGGATGTCGTCGGCGAAGCCTCTGTTTTTTATGCTGAAGACAACATCGGTACCGCCGGGAGCTGTTACTCGCAGAGTGTTGACACCTTCGAACCGTTTTTTGAGCAGGTCGGCGCGCTTTTTGATCTCCTTAAAGTCCGCGGTCATAGGGTGCTCGATCATGCTGAGGTTGATGTCGGGGGAATGACCGACGCGGGCGCCATTAATCGACTCGTCGTGGTGCAGCTGGATCCTGAAGGGCGTTTCCTCACCGATGCCCTGGAGCTGGTTAAAGAACAGGTCCGGGTTCAGCCGGGCGATCAGCTCCCGCAGTTCCTTCGGAGCCTCTTTGAGCGGCCGGTTATCCTCAGGTATCGAGTACATATGCACGGTAATACCTTCGAGTTCCAGGGCTTTTTTAGTAACCTCGCTGACAGGTTTTGCGTACTCATCGTGGATGATCAGGGCGACTTCACCCTTTTTGATATCCATGATCTCTTTCAGTGAAAAATGTAGCTTATGAATGATGTCCATGTCAGTACCTCAGGTTTCGCTCCAGCTCCCGGACCAGCGGGTTTTCGTCGATGCCATAGTAGCCCAGGTTGCGGGCGATCTTCACGCCGTCGTACATCTGCCCGGTGCTCCACAGGTTGCGCAGGTAGTCGCCTGCAGCCTTAACGTTCCACCAGTAATTGCCGAACTCCTCATTCAGCACACTACGGATCTGAACCTCCAGCATCCACGCCCTGAGGTAGCATGCCGAGTAAAATTCGGAGTCCAGATCATAAAGGTATCTCTTTTCCGGGTGCCAGAACTTAAGCGCGTCACCCAGTATCTGGACGTACAGCTTTTCAGGGTTTGGCGCTCCGCTGTGCAACTCGATCTCGTATAGTAGCTTAGCCGCATACCGCCGGAGCATATACAAGGTCTGGAAGGACTGGAACTGAGTCAGCCGGACCATATCCGCTTCAGGTAGCTCGAACTGCTGGGTCAGCCAGTACTTATTACCGGTCAGGTGCTCGAACAGCATTGCATAGGCCTCGGTTACGGAATTATCACCCATATACTTGAATTCCATAGCCATATCACTGGATACATTGCCAAAGTGCTGAGCGTGGCCCATCTCGTGCTGCAGCGACCGGTAATCATCCATGCCGCCTTTGGGCATGATGCAGAGCACGATGTCTTCAGGCACCCGGACAGGACAGCAGAATGCCCGAGGCGTCTTTTTCTCCCGGACTTCGGTGTCCATATGAATACTGGAGCCTTCGCCCGCACGCAAACCCATTCCGGATAGCGTATTGTCCATGACTCCCACCATACGGTCCTGGGCGAAGTAGCGATCGAACTCCTTTACCCGGAACAGGCAGCCGATATCACCGGCCCGGACTTCAGCGAGGCTAAGCCCTAGCTGGTCTTTACAGATGGTTCGGAAATGCCGGGTGTACAGCCGATCAGTCCTGTGCAGCACATTCTGGAGCTGGAACTTCAGTGCGTGCAGGTCGATACCGCTCATATCCATGCACATGGAAACATAGTTATCGTAGTCAAAAGATCGGGCGATCTCGTGCGATCGGTTCAGTCGCTCCAGCAGCATTGGGTTGATCTGATCATATACGGCTTCCCGGGCTGCATCAATTGCCAGCCTTTTAGCGTGGTCGGGCTCGTTAGCCTGGATGACCGAGGAATACCGGAACGGGACCTTCTTGCCTTCGATCTCTATTTGCGACGTGGATTCCGCGGCGCTGATCTTATCTCCGAGATCAGTGGTCTTGCGTCCGATGAAGCTGGAAAGAAGAAACGAGTACATATAGCTCATACGCAGCTTTTCCGTACCGTAGGCCTTCTCCCGCTTTGCCCTGACCTCGTGGATGAGGTCCTCACTATCGAAGATAGCGGCGTACCGGGCGTAGATGCTCGCCGTGTCAGGTTCGTCTTTAAGCCCCGCACGACTCTCGTATTCTTCCCGCATCAAAGCTTCGTTGAACTGCTCCAGATCCTTCCTGATCGAGTCCATATCTGTCATTAGATGACCGCCTTTCATAAGTGTTGATGCCGTTTTGTCCGGCTGTGCTCACAAATCTATGACCGCGGCATGCATAAGCCTTTCTATGGCCTGGACACCAGGACTGACGAAAAGGTATCGATACCAGGCGCTTACCACACCTGTAGACTTTTATATAAAAATTGGAGACCATGAGGGTGTGGCAGCCGGTCTCGGCCGCAAAACAGGCAACCCTCACTTACTCCACATCATTTAGCAACCTTGCCATGGGGGGGTTTGGTAAGGAATGATGTACAAGCTTAAGTTGTAGGTGGTTATATTTATAATAATATCAGAATAAACGTTAAAATTAGCGGTTATGGCGTCGATAAATAAGGGTTATACAGGCATACTGTCAATTTTAAGACGAAACAGCCCTGCCGTCTCAAAAGGTATATTATGGCTGGCAATCCTACTTGATACCAATGGCAGATGTAATTGTGATCGGAGGGGGGATCACCGGTGCAGGCGTTGCCCGGGATCTGGCGCTCAGAGGTTTACAAGTCACACTGCTGGAAAAAGACTACCCGGCAGCAGGAGCTACGGGGCGCTGCCATGGGCTGCTACACTCAGGAGCCCGCTATGCAGTCAAAGACCCGAAGTCAGCCGCTGAATGTGCGAGAGAAAACGCAGTTCTAAAGCGAATTGCCCCCCATTGTATCGAAGATACGGGTGGCGTTTTTCTGGCGATAAACGAAGCAGACGCCCTGTACGGCGATCTACTGGTGCCTGCATGCAAAGCGGCCGGGGTATCGATCGAGGAGCTGACACCGCACGAGTCGCCTAACCCTGATGCCATGAGGTGTACTGGTACACATGATGCCGCTGTCGACCCGTTTCTCCTAACACTGTCCAACCTGTACGACGCCTACAAAGCAGGAGCGACGATCAGCACAGGCGACGGTGTAAAACTGATCGGCGACGGCTTCGTAGAGACATACGCCGGCCATACGTTAAGGGCGGATATCATAGTCAACGCAGCCGGCTTCGAAAGCCCGGGGCTGCTGAGACAGTCTGGTCGGCCGGCCCCTGCGGTGCAGCCGGACCACGGTACTCTACTGGTCACCGAGCGCAGGGTCTGTGATTTAGTTGTCAACCGTATGCGTATGCCCACAGATGGGGACATCATTGTCCCGGGTCACACGACTTCAATCGTCGGAACGACTTCGGAAAAATCAGATAGTACCACACCGCTACGCACCGAGTACCACAAGCTGGTCAGAGAAGCCATCGCATTGCTCCCGGGGATGAAGGGTGTCAGGATCATCCGGGCGTTTGCGGGAGTGAGACCACTGCTGGGCAGTGGCGATGGGCGCAGCCTGTCCCGGGACTATCAGATATACGAAGATCAGGGACTCGTCACGATAGGCGGGGGAAAACTGACCACCTACCGGCTGGTGGCCGAGCATGCCTCGGATGTCGTCATGCGGATGCTGGGCGAAAAAGGGAGTTGCCGCACCTGTGACGAGCCTTTGCCCGATGTAAGACAGGAAGCACAGGGAGAGATCGAGTGCCTTTGCGAAAGCACAGGGCGCAGGATTATCGAAATGCCCTTCCTGAAAAACGTCGATCCCGGCAGGTATAACCGCCTGGGCTTCGGTGCCTGTCAGGGAATGCGCTGCGCCAGGTTCACGAACGCCCCGGAAACCTACCTGCAGGAACGGTGGAAAGGCGTGAGGCCAATCATCGACGAAGGGCAGTTCCAGCAGGCATATGTAGCCTGGGCGAGCTACAAGACAAGACTGGGCGATCAATGGCCTGCCGAGAAATGAGAATCCGTATCTTCAGCCCGTGAATTATAAATGCCTTGGCACACTAAATAGAGGGATATGAGAAAGACCAAGATGATTTTAGCTCTTGTCGTCATATTCATTATCGCATTTTTCATGTCTTTCTCGTACATCTCAGGCCACATACAGAAGCCATCCGTGGATGGCCAAATGCTGATTGCGCCAGAGCATAATGTATCATTGAAGATCACCAGCAACGATGGCAGTATCCATAATTTTTACGTGGAGATGGCACTCACCCCAGAGGAGCATGCCCGAGGCTTGATGAACCGCACCAGCGTGCCTGCAGACGCTGGTATGCTATTCGACTTCGGCGACACTGAAGTACGACGTTTCTGGATGGAAAACACTCTGATCCCCCTGGATATGGTCTTCATCGATCAAAACGGGAAAATCATCGATATTCACGAGAATGCCACCCCCCTCAGCAGAGATACCATCACGTCTTCCGGCCCGTGCAGGTACGTACTGGAGGTCAACGGCGGCATTTGCCGGAGCGATAACATCTGCATCGGCGATAAGGTCACTGTTGAAAAATAGTAACCGAAATCGTGATTCTTTCTTGACAGATCATATATCAACCACGTACCAGGTCCGGCTATACTCGATTCTTCTGCAGGAATACGAAAAAGTATTTGATGTTTTCTTAAGGAGAAACAAAGCGTATCAGTCATCTAATCATATGTTATTTTTTTACGGGCAGTGGAAAAATGAATAACCAGGATTCTATACCGAGTAGTCTGGACAGCTACATTGTAGATAGCGTGAGGATGGTTTTAATCGCCGTAGACAGGGATCTGAATATCACGCGCTGGAACAAATTCAGCGAGATGATCTACGGGATAAGCCAGGCAAGCGCCCTGGGCAAGAACATACTGGCAGTATTGCCCGTGTTCGCGAGAGAACACCTCGAACAGTACGTCAAGTACGTGCTGAATACCGGCAACGACTACACGGCTTCCGATTTCGAGCATATCTCGAAAAAATCCTACAGTATTTACATCACGCTCAAAATCGTACCGATCAAGAGCGGTGGAGAGGTCTCGGGAGCAGTGGTATTCGTGGACAACATCACGGCTCGCAAGCTCGCGGAAGAGGCACTGCATGTGAAAAACCACGAGCTGAGCATGATTAACTCGATCACGTCAACGATCAACCGGACTAAGAACCTGACCGAAATGCTGGGCCAGGTCTTGAACGAAACACTGAAGTTTTTTAACATGGACATAGGCGCAGTATACCTGTTCAGTGGTGAGGGCTCGCAGGAGATGAACAGGCAGAAATTAGTAATCAGGACACCTGCCGGTCATTCCATAATCTGTAAGGATTCAGCCACACAGACTGCTGCGATAGCCACAGACCGGATCTATTGTGGCAGCCGAACCGAAGCAGGGCCTGGCAACGCAGTGTTTGAAAACCACCAGGAATCCGTCTGTGTGCCCCTGTCGGTGAAAAACAAGCTACTGGGAATTATGGCCATGGGATCGTCGAATGAAACCCGATCCTGCGCCGATAAGTCATCACTGCTGCTGGGCATCGGTTCGCAGCTGGGCTTTGCGATTGAGAACTTGTACTTGTTCAACAGAGTCAAGGAAGCCAACGACTACCTGAAAGACATCATTAACGAATCACCCGATGCGATGCTTACGGTTGACGGAAATGGCAACATACTGACGTTTAACCGCAGCGCTTCCAGGCTACTCAAGATGGGGACAGAGGAGGTCGTCGGTAAACATATATCGATAATATTACCGGTCGGCGACCACATAGACATCGTGGACAACAAGAGTTATGTCAGAGAATTCAGGTCAAAAAACAACTCCCTGATCACGCTGAACATATCCTCCTCGAGGATATACAAAGAAGACCCGAACAGCGATTATATCGTAACCCTCAAGAACCTCTCGGAGATCCAGGGTCTCGGGATCATACCCTTGCTGGAAAAAGCGGAAAACACGGAACCGGAATACCACCTCGACACCGGGCAGATCTACATCTTTGATAAGAATAACGACCGGAACGTGTATATGGATATCTTCGCCGACCAGGTCAAGCATAATATCCAGGGGTTGTGCATCACCCGGCAGCACCCGCAAAAGATCCGTGACCAGTACCACCTGGAAAAAACTCCCATCATCTGGCTGATGGGGGGAGAGTGCATAACCGGTGAAAACTGCATCAAACCCGACAACCTCTCCAGTCTGGGCTCTACCATATCAAAGTTTCTGATCGAGGCCAGGGACGGCCTGGTGCTCCTCGACGGCCTGGAGTACCTGATGACCCGCAACGGGTTTGACTCGATGATCAAGTTCATCCAGTACATGAACGATAAGGTCATGCAGAGCAACAGCAGAATCATCCTCTGCCTGGACAGCCTGTCACTGGATAAAATACAGTATCACCAGCTGACCAGTGAGATGCGGGAAATTGATGAGCGTCAATAATTTTCGTATACGTTACGCTCGTCTGGCCGGTCATTTTTATAGAGGTAAACGCAGTACTCGTCTGCCATATAGTCACACCTGACGGCGATACGCCGGGAGAGGGTCTGGCAGAAGCGCAGGATTTCACCAGGCTCGACCCGCCAGTAAGCATCGTTACTGCTGTAAGTGGGCATGAGAAAATCTGCGGAGAGACCTTTGCGGGAAACGCTCAGCATCTTTCGGAGAGTAGTTTTGATGAACGCGTCGTTATCGCTGATCCTGATGGTGAATATGCCCGCCGCGAAACTCCAGTCAAATTCCTCTTTTAGGAGATCATCATCAAAGTCGCCGGCGATGAAACGAGCTTCGCGGTAGGCGTTTTTAGCTATTTCGATGAATTCCGGGTTAATATCGATACCAGTATAATCAACCTGGATACCCCTGCCTCGCAGAAACCCGTACAGGTCTCCAAACCCGCATCCCACATCCAGAATCCGGGAACCGTTCAAGTCGCCGATGCCAGTCAAAGCTGTAAACCGTGCTTTCCGCCCGCCCGGTATCCACCCGAGGCTTCTCGTATCGTGGCCGTATTGCTTCAGCTTACTGCCATAGTAGTTGGACAGAACTTCTCGGTCAGACTGCTTCAAGGTGATCGATTGTGATCAAAGAGCGAACATATAAAGCTTCGCCACCTCAGATCTTTTTCTTGCAGAGGTACCACGTAGTACACTCGTAACCCTCTTTGATCCGGTCTTCCGCCCCCTGCTGGGTATGCGGCGGCTCGATTAGTACCGGGTCTCCCGGCTGCCAGTTGGCGGGGGTATCTACCTTGTGCTTTTCCACCACTTGCAGCGCATCGAGCGTACGGAGAAGCTCGTCGATGTTTCGCCCGACGCCAGTCGGGTAGAATATGATCATTCGAACGATCATCTTCGGATCAATGATGAAGACGGATCGAACGGGCATGATATGGCTGACCTGATGATGGATCATGCCATACAGGTGAGCCACTTTTGTATCCAGGTCAGCAATGATGGGGAAAGATATGTGTACGCCCATATGCTCTTCGATGTCCCGAACCCAGGCGATGTGGGACGCGAGGCCGTCCACACTTAGGCCTAGCAGCTTGACTCCACGCTTCTTGAACTCCTCATGTTTTCGGGAGAACTCGACAAACTCCGTGGTACACACAGGAGTAAAGTCTGCCGGGTGGGAGAAAAGGATTACCCAGTTACCCTTGAGATCTGATAGCTTCAACACGCCATGCGTGGTTATGGCCTCGAAATCAGGAGCCATCATGCCTATGGTGATGCGTCCGGCTTCGCCGGCAGTTAGCTGTTCGCCGCTGATCATAGATACCATTTTAATATTATAATTTAGCTGTTATATATGCTCTTCCACCATCATTATACTTTCACCCCGGGGTGAAAAAGATTATTAAAGCACGGCCCCATTAGTTCCCGATGATCCACCTCGTGTTCGACAAGGGTACCATAGTAATCCGGGGTAATATCAGGGTACCAGGCTCGGTCTGGGACTCGCGTTCCCAGGCTTACCGGGCGCTGGGCCTCTATTATAAGGATATTAAGGCTTACCTTGACGCATCTGGATTTGAGTACCGGGACGATGTTATGGAACCTGTACCATGCCCGGAAATAAAGACAAAAACAGTCCTCAGGGAATACCAGGAAAAGGCAGTGGCAGCCTGGCAGAGGGCTGACCGATGGGGCGTGGTCGTATTGCCCACCGGGGCGGGAAAAACTATTGTGGCTTTGAAAGCGATCGCAATGGTGCACCCGGCCATTGTGATCGTGCCGACGCTGGACTTACTCGACCAGTGGAAGGTCCGGATCAAAGAAGAGTTCGGTTTTGAGCCCGGCGTATACAGCGGCGATGAACATCGGCTGGGCCCGGTCACGGTCGCTACGTACGATACTGCATACATCAGGGCTTCAGAACTGGGCAACAAATTCAGGCTGGTCGTCTTCGACGAAGTCCACCACCTGCCATCAACAGCTTATGCCACGATTGCAGAAATGCTGGCATGCCAGAGTCGGCTGGGCCTCACCGCCACATACGAGCGGGAGGATGGCAAGGAAAAGGACCTGCCGAGGCTGACAGGAGGCAAGGTCTTCGAGATGACGGTGGATAACCTGGAAGGTGTCCACCTTGCAGCGTATGATCTCAAGCGGATCAAGGTAAACCTGCTGCCCGAGGAAGAAGCCCGGTACAGGCAAGACTATGATCTATACCGGAAATACCTGTCGGACAACCACATCATTCTCAGAACGCCAAGGGACTTCGAACGGCTGGTCATGCGCAGCGGCCGGGACAAAGGGGCGAGAGAAGCGATCCTCGCACGCCACAGGGCACGCTCTACCGCACTCAACTCCAGGGCAAAGCTCATTGAGCTCTCCAGGATTTTACAACAGCACAATGGCCCGGAAGACAGGACTATCATCTTTACCGAGCACAACGAGCTGGTCTACGCCATCTCGAAAGCGTTCCTGCTCCCGTTCATCACCTATACCACTGCCAGGGACGAGCGTACAGAAAACCTCGCGAAGTTTAGAACCGGCGAGTACCGGACGATCGTCACCTCAAAGGTGCTGGACGAAGGAGTGGACGTCCCCGACGCGAACGTTGGCATCATCCTCAGCGGCAGCGGCAGCCGCCGGGAGTTTGTCCAGCGGCTGGGCCGGATCCTGCGAAAGAAGGGAGATAAAAAGGCCGTACTGTACGAGATCGTGTCCCAGGGGACCATGGAAGAAGGCTCATCGCAGAAACGCAGAGAGGCAACCTGATGATCTCCAGTGAATTTCTGGTAGCCCGAGTCAGAGGCGATACGATAGCTCCGGCATTTATCCGGCCCGAAGGCGATCACCTGGAACTTGCCCGGGATATCATCAGCATTTTTCAGGACCACACCGGGAAAAAGCTCGGAGAGCTGAACGGTATCTTAGAGGAGATGGAGGACCAGGGCTTTGATTACAAGCTTGTCAGAGGGCTGGTATCCCTGCTGGAGCGGTGCTGTGACTTTACGATCGATGCAGCCATCGAACCGGCACTGGTCCGGCGGATGGCCTTTGAGGCAGCTGCCAACGCATATCCGGTTGTGACCCCTGCGGCCCGGCAGGTTTTACTGGAGAAAATAGCGGGCACCCTCGGCATCACCCTGCCAGACCTGGAACGATCATTATACGCTGACCTGGAAGACGAGCTACTGATCAACAGCTTCCGACAGCCTCGGCCCGACGAACTGATACTCCAATATAACATGGGACTGGCACAGGCACTGCTGTTCAAAGCAACCCACCTCCGGTTCCGCACGTCCACCGGACACAAGGAAGTCCTGCGAAAGCTCAAGTGGCTCGGGCTGATGTACGATGCGGAAGCCAGGGATGGCCGGCTCGACATCACCATCGACGGGCCTGCTTCCGCGCTAAAAATGACCGAACGGTATGGAACGGCTATGGCTAAGCTGCTGCCGCTCATCGCTAATACAGAGGGCTGGTCTGTCGAAGCAAATATACTGAGAAAAGATTTCTCAGGGAATCCCAAAATTTATACATTCTCCATGTCTGAATCGACCCACGGTGGCCTGTTCAAGCCCAGTCTCGAAAAAGCGATCGAATTTGACAGCACGCCAGAGGAAGCCTTCTATACCTCGTTTGCCAACGCAGGCACCGGCTGGTCGATCTCCCGGGAACCGGAGCCCCTGATAACCGGCAAATACCTGTTCATACCGGATTTCCTGCTCGAGAAAGACGGTACCAGGGTATACGTGGAGATCGCCGGCTTCTGGACAGCCGAATACTTAAAACGCAAGGTAGCCAAGCTAAAAGAGGTCCGGGATAAGAACCTGATAGTCCTGGCCAGCGACCAGATGTCCTGCGAAGCTTTCCGGGAAATTCCCGACGTGATCTTCTTCGGCAGGAAGATGCCGATGAAGCCCGTCATAGATAGACTCAAAGCACTGGAAAAGATGAACGCAGATGCCGGAGCCGCCCGGTTAAAGGATTCAGGGCTGACACTGGAAGGCGAAATTATAAACATAACTGCGTTGGCTGCTGTCGCTGGCGAGAGCACTGAGGCTGTCAAGGCATACTTCGAAGAACGGCCACCCGAGGGTTATCTGATCGCTAAAGAAGAGCTGATCAGCGAAAAGATACTTGCAGAGCTACGGGCAGCTTTGCCGGACAAGATGTTATATGGCGAAGCCGTGAATGAAATAAGACAAAAAGGGATCACTGCAGTTGATACAGTTATACAGGCGCTCGGGTATTCAGTGAAGTGGAGCGGACTTGATCCGGCTAGCGCTACAGTTTACAAGACAAAACTGGTAAAATAATACTAAGACATTTGATTGTTATGTCAGATTTCAAGTAAATGCTATGAAAAATTAACATTGCCCCTGTTGTGCGCTGTTAAGCCGCCAGGCACGCCAAGGAGCCAAGAGAAATAATAAGGCAATGTTCCAACAGTAGTTAACAAATTTTCTTTGCGTTCTATGAACAGCCGGAGGTCTGGGAGTGCCCGGGAGGTCTCTGAGTGGTCTGGGAGGTAAAGGAGTTCTGGGAGGAACTTTAAAAATGGGAGGTCAGAGAGGTCGGGAGGTCAGAGAGGAATATTATTAATAAGGCCTCTCTGACCTCCCGACCTCTCTGACCTCTCACTTTAAACGTTCTCCCGGACCTCCCTGCACTCCCCGACCTCGATCCTCCAGACCTCCGGGCACTCACTGACCTCAAGGCGTTTCACACGCATTACCTGAAAAACTACTTTTCATCACCGAGTCATTGACGATCCTTGGCGAGCCTGGCGCTTAAACGGCACAGCGATCGTATTGTTTTCGATTAGCTTCGATAGGGCTATTGTATTTTCAAGATACAACTTATTATTCAAAATACCCGGATTTTTTTAAAATTTCCTCCACTGACACAAACGTCGCCTCAACTGGCGTGCTCCCGGTCTTCCGGAGGTAAGCCTGTACGACTTCGTACCCGATTTTGTAGCCCGAAAATGCCGGTATGCCGGTGGGCTTGGCGCCTTTACCCGGGGACCTGTCCCCGT
>CAZJRS010000086.1:0-14610 GCA_964548585.1 uncultured Methanocella sp.
CTCCATGTCCCTCTGGATGATCGCTCCTTTTTCTGGTATGTTTGTCTTTGCCATGATTTCACTAGCTCATTTAGATTAAAGTGGTATTGTTTGTTCACTACAAACACCTTATGGTTGGCAGGGAAATTGTTTAAAAAGCGATTCTCGGAATAGTCGGTTGTATGGGACATGCTAATGATTTGTAACCTGCTAAGAATAGCGATCGTTCAAAATAGAACCGGTTAGTATACAATACGATTATATACTCATCGACTAATGCTAATTTGCAGGTGAGTGTATGCAAAAGCCCATCAAAATTACTGTACTGGCGATTGTCATTATCGTTTCTGTCATCCTGTTCACTGGCTGCAGCGGCGAGTCTCCCGCAGCTAATGATACGACGCATGCTCTTACCAACCTTTCTTCGACAATGCGGTCGAATAACGTCTCATCAAACACAATCCCTGTCTATGGCCACGTTTTCTTCGAAGGCCGAACCACCACTGGCGGTTCGGTCGACGCTGTATCACGGGACGGATCAGACCGGGTGTCTACGAATACGAATGAAAGTGGCGCTTACGTTTTAAATTTAAAATCTGACCTTTCATATAATGTAACAGCCAGGTATAACGGACGCCAGCACACGATCTGGCCTGTTAAAGGTGCGATGGGCTGCGATTATGACATAAATGTGACAATTTTGCCTGGTTCTACCATATCCGGAGGCTCGGCCCAAGGTGCCGGAATAAGCGGGGTCTATGTTGAGGCGATGCCACTGAATGGTGACCTTCCAGTTACAAATTTAACCGGTGACAATGGGCACTATTCTCTGAATGTGAAGCCCGGGATCGTATATGGACTGAACCTGTTCTGCTACGATGCCTACGGAGATAGCTTTAGCAGTGTGAAATGTTACCGTGATGGCAGTTTATGTGAGAACGTGACCGTCGGCCAGGACGAGACTGCTCTGGTGGACTATACTATCTTCTGGCATCACCCGCCGAAGAGCTTCTTCACGACCTTTAACGAGACAGTACCCCTGATGACTTTCGTACCTTCTGGTACTGTCCCTGCCTATGGTCGGGTATACCTGGACGGCAAACCACTTTCCGATGCATCAGTCGTGGCGGTTTCCATTGATGGGAAATATCATGCGTCGGCCGAAAGTAATAATCTTGGCTCATATACTATCGGTTTAATGCCCAGATCGCTGTATGTAATTACTGCATATTACCATAAAATGAATCATTCGATAAAGCCTGCTTTCGTCTGGGAACATTCAAATTACCCTTATTATGCTTTCCTCAATGGGTACGAATTTGACATCAACTTGACAACCGTGCCCGGCACGACGATAAATGGCGTCTGGGCTGGAGACCCCGGACAGAACTGGAGCGACGTCCTGATTGAGGCTAAACCGCACACCGGCGACGCACGAGTCGTCGCTAAGCCTGGTACGGACGGATCTTTTTCCCTTGATCTGAAGCCTTATGTCGTTTATGACTTGAGCTTCATTTCCCAGAGTTCCGGAGAGAAAAACAATCACATCCGGTTCTTGTATCACACGGGGATCCAGCGCTCGGACTATCTGCTATACCCGAATGAAACCGTCCTGGTGGACTACGATAATCCTGGGTGGTAAGCATAGTCTCTTTAACCGGGCATCCGTGCTTGAGGGCCTGATATACGGACTAAATACGGGTGCATGGTAACCGATTTATACTTCCGGGTCAAATCGACATGGGGTTTACATCTGACTGGTGGAAAATTTATGGACAGCACGGAGTCAGTATACTGTGCCACCCGCGACGAGTGGCGTGCCTGGCTCTCGGAAAACTACGATAAAAGTAAGGGCATCTGGCTGATATTCTATAAGAAGGGCTCAGGCAAGCCCCGGGTACCCTATGACGAAGCCGTCGAGGAAGCCCTGTGCTTCGGCTGGATTGACAGTACCGCGCGGGCGATCGACGAGGCGAGCTATGCCCAGCGTTACTCACCCCGGAACGCAAACAGCGAATGGTCCGAGCTAAACGTGTCGAGGGCTGAGCTGCTTATTAAAGAAGGCAGAATGACTACAGCAGGCCTGGCAAAATATGATGCTCAGGATGCAGCTCTTAAGGCGAAGGCTCGAGCGCTCGACTATAATACCGTACCTCCCGGCTTGTCGGGTGCGCTGGAGGCAAATTCTGTTGCGCTGGAGTACTATAATCAGATCACGGCTTCTCAGAAAAAGATGTTCTTCCGGTGGATCAACAGTGCAAAAAGGGCGGATACAAAGGAAAAACGGATTAAGGAGTCCGTTGAGCTGCTTGCGCAGCGTAAAAAGCTCACCGACAAATAGGGATGGCCTTTTTTAAAGACCATAATTCACTCTTTTTTATTATGCTCCGTGTAAAATCAAAAAGCGGTGGCTTGCGGCCACCTGCTCGAAAGTTATCGCTATAATAAAAACTGTTTAAGCTATAATAAAAAACTGATTAACTATGTATTAAGCTGTTGTAGTGTTGAGGAATCCTTTCCGGCTAAGCCAGTCTACCTGCGGGCCGGTGTATCTCCAGATGACATCGCCTTTCGAGTCCTGGATCTCCCAGGGTGCCACTATGACCATGTCGCCATCACGTACCCATGTCCTCTTCTTCATCTTGCCCCGGATCCTGCACATTCTCGTGGTGTTGTCCTGGCACTGGACGGTAACGCGGTTTCCGCCAAGCATTTTGATTACGGTGCCTAATATTTCTCCCTCTGTCTTTCTGGGGGTTCTGACTTTGACTACTTCGCCTGCTGTGCTCGTCGTTTTCTGTGCCTGTCTCTTAAAGCTTCTATAGTTCATTTTTAGTGTCTCCTTCTGATTTTCATTTTTTGTCAGGCTTGTTGATTCCCGACTCGCGGTGCGGTGAAGTCTTTTTAAGTCTTCTTATCTGTTTACCGGTACCGTTTTTACTTTTACTGTGTAGCAGAAGTAGCTGGCAAACTCGTCCATGTCTCTGATGAGGACCAGCCCACCGTTGCGGTATGCTACGATTGAGATATGTTTCAAAAATATTACTCCTTTAATATTGTATACGAAGAGTTTACTCTTCGTACTATTTTGCTATGCGTGACTAATGTGGTTTAATACCTTGGCTTCCTGTGTTTTGGGAAGCAATCCTGGCAATATACCGGTCTGTCCTCTGAAGGTTTGAATGGTACTTCGCATTCTTTCTTACAGTCGGAACAGGTTGTCTTATGCATTTCTCTTGGGCCAGTGTCCCTTCGGCCGCTAAATCTGTCGTTATACATTATTATTACTCGTGCAAAATATTACTCTTGCAATACACTAAAGGCGGACATAGTATATAAAGGTATGTTTCTTTTCAAAAAAGTGAATATAAGCTTACTATTGCATAGCTGAGCGAAAACGGCTGTAATTTATCGTCTGTTGTTGTAAGAAAAAGTGAGTGGTCGCTGTGTATGGAGCGAAAATGGCGAATATATTATGACAGTGTCCGCGCTTATCAATAGTCTTTCTTCGAAGCCTTAACCTGTTTGAACGCGCCATTATCGAACACGTTCACCGTTACTTTCCCGCCTCTCTCAAAAAGTCGCATGTGCCGGTCATAGGCCATCGGTGAGCGTTTGAGCCCGTTCTTTTCGAAGTGTTCCTTGATCGCCTCTAGAAATGCAAGCTCCTGCTTTAAAAACCCGGCTTCATACACTTTTACTTCTTCCGTGATACAGCGCCCTTCAGCGTCTCCGATCTCAGCATGATAAAACCCATGACGGTTCAGGCCGCTAATTTGTCTCCAGTCCATGATGCCGTCCTCATCCTCTTCCCGGTGGAGCATGTATGGGTATATCCGGCAGATTTGCGGCCGATGCTCATAAATCCTGCATCGCCCGTCTGTCAGGAAATGGCATCTACCGTCTTTGTTTGACCTTATGGCATAGCCGGAGACGTAAAAGACTCCGTTTTGATCGCAAAATTCGTAGTACGGTGCAGGCACCAGGGCAGTTTCATCCAGGTTTTTTATGGACTCGGCATCTGTGTCGAGCAGGAATGCGTGATCGTTAAAATCCCTTGTACAGCACTTACCGCAGAGGTTACACTCGAAACCGACCTCTTTTACTATCTGCAGGTACTTCTCGTCAGGGTAGTCTGCAAGACTCTTGATTTCTTCGGTTAATTCCTCTATCCTGTCATCCGGGGAAAACGCTGTAAACCAGGCCACCACCTGCGTCTTAGCATGACGTGTGATCTCCAATAGGTGTGCCAGGTCTTAAAATCATTTTGCATGCCATCAAGTTTTTTCACGGTGGGGATTTAATCACATTATAATTAACCCATCGAGGTAAAATCGCATTTTTTATATATTAATTATTTATAGAAGATATTTTTAATCTTGTTAGGAGGTTAATTGTATGTCAAGTCAAAGCACAGATAAAAGCCATGAGCACTGCTCTGCCTGCGGGGCAGAAATGAAAGGTGACGTCTGCGGTTCCTGCGGTAAACCGCCAGCTCAGTGCGCCTGTAAAAAGTAAAACTCTAAAAACTTCTTTTTTTAGATTAATCAGTTAGCATGAATTACTGATCAAAAAATTTGGTATAGACTCAAATATCACTTTTTGAGAGTATCCTGTTGTTCACGGAGTAGATCTATCTTTTCTTTTAACCGTCTGCCCCAACTGAATTTTCCCAGTATTCCTGCCCCCAAAAAGGTCAATGTGCCTAATATACAATAAGGGCAGGGGCAAACAAAAGTAGCAAAGACGCCCCATATGGAGCCTATCAGTAAAAAGTTGTTGCCCCTGTGGAGAACGTTACCGGTTTTATCTTTGTCTGAATTCATAGGTCCTCTGGTTAAATCCACACCTTAATAAATACCAGGGGTTGAGTAATTCAACCCCGGAATTTCCAGTATAGCAGCATACTGGCTGCGATGAGGATGATCAGGATGACCGCATACGACAGTATGTTGCCCTCGATTATGAATCCGAAGAAACCACTGCCTTCTTCGTGGTCGTGTGCTTCTTCGTGGTCGTGCTCGTGCTCGTGCTCGCCGCCGCTAAGCCCTACGGCATCAGAAAACCGTTCTTCGATTCCCCGGTCACCTGAGGCCATATACGCGGCAAGGCTGGCAATGAGCACTGCGAATATGATCGCCCCGAAAATGATCAGTCCGATCTTATTGTTTTGTTCTGACAACGCTGATCACCTCTCCAAGTATGTCCGGTCTGATTCTCTTAATATACGATACGGTGAAGCCTGTAATGATTGATTCTATGACGGCCACGCCCATGTTGACTGCCGCAAGCAGCGCAAGGCCATACAGCATGCTAACCGGGCTGTGGTCAGTTCCTTGAATCCCGGATACCAAAATGATCAGGATCATAACTACATTGCCCATGGACAGGCTTAGTAGGGTGGCAATTCCTGCTTTCGAGAATGTGTCAAACTTTAACCTGCCCAGCCACTTATATGCCAGGTATGCAACAGCTACTTCGGCCATGTTCACCAGCATATTCGCTCCTATAAGCCCCCATCCGCCATGTCCGATTGCGGCTGAGAAAATATTGGTACAGAGCACGATGATGCCCCCGACGCCCGGTCCCGCCAGTATTCCGACCAGCGGTGTCAGGTTCATGTGCACCCCGCCAAAGATCGGGATGTTGATCTGAAATATTGCAAACGAAGCTGCTGTCAGCATCGCAGCAGTCACGATCGCCTTATTCTCCAGTTTCTTCACCCGTCTGATCCAGTACAGGCAAAGCAAAAGAACCGCTACCGCCACGATGTACCATACTGCTATCCACAGGAGTGAAAAAGCCCCGTCCTCCAGGTGTATATGCGCCATAACTTTCTCCTAAACTAATTAGTATGTGAGTGTAAGCCATTAGAGAATATAAATGTTTGGGGTCATACCAAATTAAAAACCAGTAATATATTATTAAAAAATTAGTTTTTTAGCTTGTAATGTCCTTGAATACAATAGTGCCATCAATGTAGTTCACCGACATATATTTACGCAAAATACTACATTTAGTAAATGTATGAAAAATAGGCAAATTGGTACTAAGAAGCCTTCGGAGAAGTTGAAGACCGTCAAAATCGTGGAGCATACCCATGATCAGCTACAGATTGCCAAGGTGCTGCGGAAGGAAAAGACCTTGTCGGGTACCATCGACTCGATCTATCGGGATGTAGCCATCGACCAGCCACTCTGTAAGAATCTCCAGGATTTCGGTATGACTCTTGAGGGGACCTCCCCCAAATATGCCATCCACGATGCCATCGTGCTTCTGTGGGAGGACCGGGTGATTGACGACGATCTCTACGTTGAGCTGGAAAAGTTAAAGTCTGTCACAGGGTGTAAGACAATGAACGACGTATACAAGTTCCTGTTCGACGCGTACTCTCAGAAAAAAGTATAGGTGCCTGTGGGCAGCTACGGTTGTTACATCCCCCGACTTTTAAAGTGGGATCGGATTATCATTTACATCGGATATACCGAACTGGTCACGTCTTTGTCGATAATGCACTCTTTTACGTCCCGGCGGCAACCCGGGCACTCGTCGTGCATGTCCGTCTTAATCTCTGCGCCACAATGCTGGCAATTAGTACAGGAAGATTCTTTTTCCATTTATCATCACCAAGTTCCACACCTCCGTTGACATGAAAAAACTCGATCTGGTTTGGGGCGTTGCTGATCTGCATAACGTGTAATAAAAAGTGGCCGGACTGTTCAATAGCTCCGAAATATTCCAGATGGTTCCCGGAGTATGTCTGTTGATCATCCGGAAGTCCTCAGCCCTTGATACAGGTGGGTGACTCTCAGTAAGTGTTTAATCCGTTAAGCCGGATACTTGATCCAGGGGGCACCTGCAAGAAAATCATATCAAATGGCTAATTTATCTATAGACCTACTGTAGCCAGGACGCCGTGACTGTCAACAACAGGCCACTTAACATCACCTGAAGGGAGTCTCCCGTGCCATCCTGCCGCCATACGCTTCCTTGATCTCGACTTCGTTCTTCTTGTTCGTGACTATCCTGCCTTCGGACCCACACAGCGGGCAGTTCACATAAGCTTCAACGCCCCCTGAACCCATGATGCCATCGGTCATGTATGCGAACATATCTGCATCTGACTGGGGTAGATCAAGATCTCCGCGAAAATACATCCTGACTACGTATACCGGGTTCTGCATATGACCGTGCAGCAGGTGCCTTTTATGCGGATTCCCACTTTTTGCGCTGATGCACTCGTGCTCTACGTAAAAGACCCTGCCTCCGTTCAGCCTGTATGCGGACATTTACAACCTCCATGGACTGTTTTCTTATTTTCAGGGCAGCCATATTGCAGCAAGCTCGCTGGTATTTGTGGCCTGCTTCTGCGGTTAAAAGCGCCCTATAGTTCATATTCAGCTATGGCGCAAATACCTAACATGAGGAAATAAGCGAGAATAGCCTCTTCAAAATATTTTTTATACACCTGTTGTCAGCAATAACGCCCGGACTGGTGGTCGGGGCCGACTTACAAATTCCGGGTTTGGAGTTTAATGTGGTTTCAGGTGCCGTTGAGCGGGAGCCTTATCGCTGTTTAGGCGGCTCTTGTGGTAACTGTATCCAAAGTAGACGAGCAATCCTACCAGCTCGGAAAAATAACCCGACCATCCTGCGGCAACCGCACTGGCACCCACCGAGTACTCCAGGATCAGGCTCCAGCCGGCAAGCCAGGCGAAGACTTCGTCAAGCGAAATATATGAATATGCGTATACGGTCCCTGAAGCGGGCACGGTCGACGCAAGCTCTGCATAGCGCCCGCTTAATTTCTACCTTCCAAAAAAAGTACCAGGGCGGAAAAAATCCGCCCGGCTTATCCTTAACAATACTTGCCTCAGATCAAGCTCGACACGAAGATGAAGTACAAAGCGAAGATCGCCGATACTATCCACATCAGCGGGTGCACGTCCTTCCACTTGCCCGAAAATACTTTTATCAGGCAGTAAGAGATGAACCCGAAGCCGATGCCTTTCGAGATACTAAAGGTGAAGACCATGCCTACGATCGTCAGGAACGCCGGCAGTGCATCTTCGATCTTGTCCCAGGAGATGTCCTTGACTGCAGTGATCATCAGGTAGCCCACGATAATTAGTGCCGGAGCTGCTGCAGCCATCGGCACGAAGTAGGCCAGTGGCACGAAGAACAGTGCGGCCAGGAACAATACTGCTACCGTGACGGATGTCAGGCCAGTCTTGCCGCCCTGGGCCACGCCCGAAGCGCTTTCCACGTATGTCGTGACCGAGCTGGCACCGAATGCTCCGCCGATCATCGCTGCTACTGAGTCAACCAACAGGACGTTCTTCAGGCCCGGTAATTTGCCTTTCTTGTCGAGCATCTTGCCCTGTTCTCCAACAGCGACCACTGTGCCCATGGTATCAAAGAAGTCCACCATCAGGAACGCAAAGACCACTGGAATGATCGCTATTGATAGTCCTTCGATTGCCGTCTGGGAGAACGCTCCAAAGAACATGCCAAAGGAAGCTAGGTCCGGCATTGCCAGGATCTGGCCCGTAAGGCCCGTCGGTATATTGCTCAATCCTGCAGGAAGCTTGTCGATAACACTCGGGAGGCCTTGGATGTCATACATGTTGAACGAATATCCCATCGCATTTGCGGCCAGGCAAACGATAAGCCCGATGATAGTCGATAAAATGATACCATACAGGATACTGCCCTTGATCTTCAGCGCCATCATTATGATCATGATAAAGAGCGTCACGAGCGCCATAATCACAATCGGATTGGAAAGGCTGCCAAACTGGACCAGGGTCACGGAGTTACCCACCATGATCTTCGCGTCCATAAAGCCGATATAAGCGATGAACAGGCCGATTGCGGCGCCGATCGCAAGCTTCAGGGACCTGGGGATGGCATCCATGACCATCTCTCTCAGATTAGTCAGCACCAGCAGCGTGATCAACGCGCCTTCGATGACTACGATGAGCATGGCCGTCTGCCATGACAGGTGCAATCCAATGACGACACCGTAAGTGAGCACAGAGTTTAGCCCCATGCCCGATGCCAGGGCGAACGGGTATTTCGCAAAAACACCCATGAGCAGTGTTGCTAATGCCGCAGCTACACAGGTGCCTACAAAGACCATTTTAAAGTCCATCCCGGCCGCTGACAGGATAATCGGGTTCAGGATGATGATGTAAGCCATCGTCATGAAAGTCGTCAGGCCTGCTAACAGTTCAGTCTTTATCGTCGATTTTCGTCCGGATATCTGGAAATAGTTGTCCACAATAGATACAATAGACCCCGATTTACCGGGGCTTTGGGGGGTATCCCGCTGATACACCTTACCACCTCTGAAACTAATTGTTTGATCTGGCCTCTAGATAAACATTTGCTTTTTCATCAGTTATATACTAAGGTTCTATCTGGCGATTATAATTCATTCGCCCATATACCCACCCGGCGATTTGGCTTTTCTCGTTTAATCCGTACTCTCACCGGGGTACATACCAAAAAAAATAGATCACATTGATACGGTTTGTGTGGGTCAGCGTGTCGGTGGCAAGGTGATCACGACACGGGTGCCCCGGGCTGTGTTCCCGGGTACCCGGTCCTCGATCCACACCCGGCCACTGTAGCGGCTCACGATCTTCTTAACCAGGTACAGGCCCATGGCTGAGTCTTTCAAGCCTTCCTGCCTGAAGACACCTGATTTTCTCTCATCCGGTATGCCCGGACCGTTGTCTGACACTTCGACCTTGCAAGTCCCCATCCGGTCTTTTGTGGCCTTGACCTCTACGTCCACGGTCTGTTTCGCGTGCCGGGCGCTGTTCAGGATGATGTTGCGCATGGCGAAGCGGAATAGCGTATCGACGTTTAGGTCTCTGGGCAAGGGTTTTACCGTTACGTTTAACTTGTGTCCATATTGCCGGGACATCACCTGGGCGTCATCGATGGCAAGTTTTACCGATTGTTCGATTGGAACCGGCCTGTTCATCATCCCCTCGGTTTCACTGGCCGAGCGAATGATATTCAGGGCTTCGTCGTTACTGCTGATCGCCCATAGTACTTCCTGAGGCAGCTTTTCTCCGGTATTCCGGGCTTGCCAGGCATGAATAATCTGGTTGTGGGCTCCTATCTCGTGGGCCAACAGCTCGACGAAAAGTCCCGCCTGCTCAGCACGCGAAGCAAGGGTCTCTTCCGATAGTCGCACATTTAGCGCGACAGCCATATGGCTACAGATCGTCTGTAAGGTATCTAGCTCAACCGGGGTCAGTGCCCGGCTGTGGATGACTGTGAGCACCCCTACCAGACGGTCGTGATCAATCAGTGGGGTAACCACGACAAGCTCCCCGCCGATTCGCTCGATGGCGTCTTTCACTGTCGTCATCAGCCCATACTCTTCGATGGTCGTAAACATCTGCTGTCTGTGGTACGCACAACGCCCCGCCATCGACGGCGCATCGGGCGCGATGGGTACGATGCTGATCATCGATTTAAGCTTCTCAGTCCAGCCTTTGCTTGCCAGCAACTCGATCTCGTGGTCTCGGGCCACGAACCCCGCAAGGCCGAGATACCCATAGGTCTCTTTCACCAGCCACAGCGCTTTCTCCAGCAGCTCTTTGGGACTCTTGGTCTGGGTAGTGAGCCGGGAAAGGTCCGACAGTGTTCGCATCAGCGTAACGTTATGCAGCTGGATGATGTCGCTTACCTTTTCGCCTCTCGCACCGGTCAGGTGCTGGCATTCCAGCCGGAAAAACCTTCGACGGCCTAACTTATCCTGGTCTTCCAGTATTTCTCCGTCTTTGCAAGGATCAGCCATCGTGCCAAAAAGCTGGTTAAACATCATGCCGACCGGGGCTGCACGGTGCGAAAAAAGCTCGACAAAAGACGGGCTTGCCCAGACGATCATCCCGTCTCGATCTAAGACGCAAGTGCTGCTGTCAACGCTGGAATCCATATACTATGCTGTGATCACTATACCATTATTAATCTTTCACAGGGCGCTTCGCGCCCAAAGTTGATCGGAACGTGATCTCCGGTCAACGGGCAAACGACTAATGGGTAATCATATGTCCTTATTGTGTTAATATATAAAATAAAACGGACGTATGCTCGAAATCTTTAAGCTTGCCTGGGCTTATTGTACAATCGCAGTAATGCAAGTGACTCTGACAATGGACATTCACGAAAAGGTCGCCCGGATGGGCATTAACTATAATGCAAGCTTGAAACTCATCCCGTTGCTGGTGCTGGCAGTCATCTGGCTATGGATACTACTGTTCGTCTTGATCATCGGGTTGAACACAACAATGTTTCACTCCATGTTCGGGTGGACTGCAATAATACCTCATTTTTAATCTTTTGGTAATATTTGTAATCCTGTTTTTACCGGTTTACTGTCAATATTGTTTTTGATTTTACGAACATTCTATCAAATACGAACATTAGCTATATGTACATGTTCGTTTAATATTCTCCCGGATAGGAGCTGAATGAATAAAGTGAAGCAAAAAGGGCAAGTGCCAATCGAAATATTCGCCACGGAGAGCGGCATCCATGCCATCGACAGCCCGGTCCTGGTAAATATCCTCTCAATGCTCAAGGGGCGTGAAATGCCCTTCGATGAGATCGTCGATCGCTCCGGGAAGGCGAAGTCAACCATATCAGTTCACCTGAACCGCATGATTGAGACCGGCGTCATCGGCTCCCGGCTGGATTCGGGAGACCGGCGTAAAAAGATATTCTTCATCAATTCCAGCTACATCGGCGGCCTGCAAAAGGATCAGAGCATTGAGAATGATATCCGGGAATACGTATCCCGGACAAAAGACGGAGTACCTGATATCTCTGGCTTCTACCGGCTCATGTTCAGGACTATCCGGGTCGAGTTGTACCGCCAGGGTGTCAACATCGAGCCGATTCTGAGTGACGCGGGATACAAAATGGGGCAGGCGTTATACGAAAGTATTCAGAATGATGATCTTGAAGAGATGCTTGGTAATCTGGTCCGGTTCTGGTCAGGGCACCAGCTGGGGCGTATGGTTATCGCGTCACGGGAACCGCTGACTATCTATACCTACGACTGCTTCGAATGCTCAGACCTGCCGCAGCTCGGACGTCCCGCATGCGCGTTTGATATCGGCATGCTCAGAGCTATCTTTATCGCCCACTTCGGGACGGACCCCGGGGTGAAAGAAACCGAATGCTACGCGATGGGTAACGACCGATGCTCATTTGTCATCGGCGTGCAATAGCCCGGTTTTTTATAATGTCCGTCTCCTGCCGCCGATTCGGCGGATAATACTTTTCTGGATGTCAGTCTACTGGTGGTGCATGAAAGCCCGACATCTGCTGACTGCCTGTGTGATCTTAATCACGGTCAGTATCTTCGTGATACCCGGCACCGTATACGTCGGAATCGATAAAGGCCTCGCCACAGGACTCTCCGCAATCCTGCTGCTCGGGGGAATTCTGTCCGCCGTCCTCACGGTAGACCAGGATGCCCGGGAAGGGCGGGAGATCGAGAGGGAAGGGCGACGATAGATTATTGATAAAAGCGACGATAGATTATTGATAAAATGAAGATGATCCGAATCTGTTTAAGCGATATCTCTCGAAGTATCAATATACACCCGGTCGATGATCTTGAACCGTATGTACTCTGTGACCGCGGCCATGCCGCGGATCTTGGGGATCGAGAGCTTGTTACTGATCTTATCACCCTTTAAATCGGATTCGATGTTAAATATGGTATCGCAATAAGTCTGGAATATATTCTCGATACGCTCGGGGTGTACGCCTTTGATCATCATCAGGATGCAGGTGCTATCTCTGTCGATGACCAGGTCGTATACTTTATCCAGAAGGCGTTTTAAAATAGTGATATCGACACCCAGATCGATCAGGAAGCTGAAGTTATCAAATATGATCGTGAAGCTTTCGGTACTGTTCGAATATATCTCATCTAGCCTGGAATCGATGAACTCAATTACCCGGCGGTCTGCTTCTGCGCTGTCCTGGGACGATATGTAAATGTTGTTATAGTACTCGTCATGTACGTCGATGAACTCAATCCTGTCTGAGGAGAAGCTCAGTTCACCCATGTGCCTACATATGTGAACCGGGTCGTGATTTGTGGTAAAATAAAACGTCTTTCTGGGTGTGGTGAACTCAAAAAGGAAAATTTCGGGCTGAGCCTTGGGGTCAGCGCTAAAATAAACGAGAGACCCTTTCGGTATGCCCCCATTAAGCGTTCTGTCCAGGAGGTTCATACCTGTCGGAAGACACCTGGACGGTCCTGCTTCCTGCTTCTCCGGGGTAGCCCCTGTGGTGCTTGCCTGTTCCTCGTTCATTTCGCGAAAGGTTCTCTGTCACTAAGCTATTTTTACTTTTTCGTTCGTTCGTTTACTCAGATGAACACCGTGAATATCACGTAGGCTATACCCATCATGATCAAGGAGTATTTTAGCCCGGACAACCACTTGCCTTCGCCCATCTGTCCTGCCAGTAATCCGGCGAAAAAGCCCTGGATAATTGCTGCGTGGAAGAACAGTCTCACGTAATCATCCGGGTTGAACCCCTTGATGAACGTCGTCTGCGATGCGGCTTTGGCTGCCGATGATCCGGTCGATGCCACCGTCGCGCTAGCTGCCGAGGCCATCACCGGGATGAAGCTTGACGTCAACGTATAAACGCAGTATATGAACACGAGGAACGATATGAAAATGATCACCACGTAGATGAGCATACCGTCAAACCTATCCTTACGCATTATCTCATTGGTTCGGGCATCATTTGCAGCGATATTCAGGACATCTTTAATGTCTCCGGATGATTCGCTGGCCTTGGTAATCAGCGTGATCACTCTCGTAGATGATGATGTCCTCAGGGAGTTCGCGAATCGCTTGAGGGCGGTGTTCACGTCAGTACCCCACTGCAGGTCCTTATTGATTTTATAGACCTCTTTGCTCAGCGTGCCGAAATTGGAATTCGCGATCAAACCGATCGACTGGGTGAGCGTCATACCCGTTTCATTGGTCGAGGACAGTTTCTTAAGGAAATCAGGCATTTCTGAAGCGATTTTACGCTCACGCATATTCTTCGACTCGTGGAAGAATGCCAGCGGCGTCAGTGCGATGGTAATAAAATAGACCACCAGGTCATCGAAGTAGCCAATCACCGGCCCGTATACGATGAGCGGGTCACCTGTCCACTGTACCTTACCAAGCGTCATAGATCGCTGTAGCTTACCTACGTCGTCGAACGACTGGGTCATGCTACCTAGTGTGAGTCCGATCAGCAGGATAGTAATTATGATCGCAGCCGGAATGCTAATTGCCAGAATATTGATCGGATCTTTCGTAACCCACTGGAGTGGATTTTTCAAGAATTCCTTTATCTTCAGGCTCTCCCTGGCCTTCTTTAATTCTGCTGTCTTCTTTTTCTCCGCCACTGCATCCCCGGCATGCTCGGAAAGCATGTCATACTGCGAGGTGACGTTTACCTCGAACAGCCTGGGCGATTCGTCATCCTGCGGGGTCATCATACTGATCATGACTACAAAGATCACCGAGCCGAGCGGAAGCACCGCATAGATGATGATATACAGGATCATCGGGCTGCCGCCGTTCA
>CAZJRS010000087.1:0-4361 GCA_964548585.1 uncultured Methanocella sp.
GCCCGTACCTTAAACCATTTTTAAATAATCGCAGATCCTATACTTAATTATGCGATCTAAGCACCTTTTACCACTCATCGCCATCGCGCTGATTCTCGCGATGGTCCTGGCTGCAGGCTGCACGAGCCTGAACGATAGCAGCAGCAGCAGTAGCGGCACCAGAAGCTCGGGAGACAGCTACACCTCAAACGGAGGGGGCTATCAGCCACAGGTTGCCCCGATGCCCGCTGACTACTCAACTGGCAGCAAATCGAGCAGCTACGAGACAATTGCACCTGGGGCTACCTCGACCACAGGCACCTATGCAGACCTGGGCAACCGCAAGGTAATCATGACCGCCTACATACAAATCGAGACGAGGAATTTTAACGAGTCGGTAGACAAGATCAGAAGTCTTGCGACTGGTGCAGGCGGATACGTGCAGTCGTCCAGCATGAGCTTGTATGGCGATAACAGAAAAACCAGCACGATTACTATCAAGGTCCCTCAGACAGCATACGAGTCTACACTCTCAGAGGTCCGCAAGATGGGTACAGTCAAATCCGACAGTTCAAGCGGCTCGGATGTGACGATGCAGTACGTGGACCTTCAGTCGAGGCTGAAAAACCTGAAAACAGAAGAGTCACGCCTTATCGACATAATGGCCATGGCAAAAAACGTCTCTGAAATACTCGCGGTGGAAAAAGAGCTGTCACGGGTCCAGGGAGAGATCGAATCAGCCCAGGCCCAGCTTAATGTCCTTAACAGCCAGATCGATTTCTCTACCATCACAGTATATGTTACCGAGCCCGAACCGATCGTATCCTATGACTGGGGCGTCGGCGATGCGTTCACAGAAGCAGTACATGCATTCGTCGGCATGATCGGCGGCCTGATAGTACTGACCGGCTACCTGATACCGCTGGTGTTATACTTCGTTGTGTGCATCGCTATCTTGTACGTACTGATACGCGTGGCCCTGTGGCTGTACAACAGGTCAAAGCAGCGTAAAACAACCGTTGCTCCACCCCAGGATGAGAAGAAGTAACTCAAAAAACTCAAAAATAGATTGGTCACAGTGTCAGACACACTGTGATCCCGACCTTTTTTATTTGTCAAACAACCTGTAAAGCCGAATACTTAAAGAATCTCAGCGCCATCGTCTATGGGCGCCTGAGTGGGCTTGCCATCATAGGCATTGACTTCCATGTAGCCTTTGTGGCTTCGTACGATCCAGAAGGGAACGTACAACATTTCAATCGAGAACTTTACGTCAGTAGGTTTCGGGCTGAATTTTTTGTGTTCGACGATTGCGGCTTCGCCCTGGGTACCCTTGAGCCGGACGGTCTTGGTGTGCTCCTCGATGATGGTTTTAAATGCCATGGTCCGGGCTTCTTCCTCGGTGAGCATTGCTTGCTGGATATGGTAAGGTGCGTCAGGGATCTCGATGCCATCCTGCGGTTTAACGTTAGGGGTGATATCGACGTTCTTGTTGATCGCGTTGATCATTCTCGAGCCCTTACCGTTCATCGGCACGGTCACGTCACGGTACCTACCCATTACATCCAGAGAGAAGTCGTACTTCCAGTGGGGAATGAAGCTGAGCGAGACTTCGGTGTCTTCTGCCCTGGCGATATTACCTGCGATCTTGACTGCATCAGTACCCTTGATCTTGATTGGTATGGACTTGATCGGCAGCCTCGTGGGCTCTTCAGGTTCCTCTTGAGCATCCGCCGCGACCAGATCTTCCTCGGCCTCGATGACCTGCTGGACGGGCTCCGGCTTTGGCTCGGCCTTGACAACCTTTGCCGCCGGGGCAGGCTTCGCCTTTGGCTTCTCAGGGGCGCCACCGTAAAGCTCCTGGGTGAGCGCAGATATGGAGACTTCTTTCTTTTCTTCGGGAGCAGCCGGCGCCTCGACAGATGAGAACGGATCCCCATCAGCATCGAGCCGCATCAGGACGGCCTTGCCGATCTGCTTCTCTAGTTCCGGGCGGTCCCAGATCATTACTTCACCCAGCTTGGCCGCCTTCTTCACATCATCGGAAAAGAATGCCATGGATACAATCAGGCCTTTGGAATTCTCTGCTTTTGCCGCATCGGCAAACAGCTTAACGTCGTCCGAACCCGGGTTATCGATGATCTTAATGGCGACGTTGTTGTTCGGCTTCTCTGCTACAAGATCGAAGTCTTTCTTAGCGCTTACTGTATAATTGTAAGTGCTAAAAATCTGCTCCAGGACAGCTATCAGGTTATTTGACATCGTAACTCCTTTACCCATTTTTTACTGAGGTTAACATAAACAGGCTTATGTCGATGGCATGATGCCACAACACCCACCAGCTTGCTCATGTGGCCTGAAGAGGCATTACCCTACAAGGCATTGCTAAGCTATTTTCGGGGGAATGACCTATCGGCATGACTACGGGTTATTTTAAACTCAAGATATTTAAGCTTGGCTCTCTTGGCTCAAAAAATAGATAACCTATCAGGCCAATGATTCTCAGATATCCATGATAGCAAACGAAGAAGAGATGATGTTTACCGATGCCCGAATCGAGTCTATCATGTACCAGGTTAGTTTTAACCCCAAAACCCGAGAAGGCGACATAGTGGTCAACGTCTCGATGGTCGATAAGAAAGACCTGGACGAAACCCTGGAAGTATTCCGCCAGGTCATGTATAGCGGCCTTTCAGTGTGCTCGTACGTCAAGCTGTTCGAAGAGGGCGACGTATTCTCCGGGATGACGATCCCTGCGGGCAAAGCCGGAATTGCCACGGTATGCAGTATCACCATCGACGGCGTTTTACTCAAGCACGGCATCCCGGTCAAACCCCTGTTCGGCGGCATCGTACAGGTAAAAGACCGGGTTCCCGCCCGCTTTACCGACATCATCAGGTACGAGTGCACTACTATCGACCCGCTGGAAGTGCTCATGTCCCAGGATCTCACCTCGGTAAGAGAAATGATGAAAACTGGGTCGGGAAAAATCCTTGCCAACCTCAGGGAAGTCCCCATGACCGCCAAGGATGAAGTCGATCACCTGATCAACCGGCTCCTCACCGCAGGATTTTACGGAATCCTGGAAGTCGGCGAGCCGAACTCCCCGGTGCTGGGCGCCGAAGTCGACAGAGATCACATAGGCATCATCATCACAGGTGGCACTAACCCCATGTGCGCCGCGCAAGAGGCAGGCATACCCATCATCACCAAGGCCATCAAAGGCGTGATGGATTTCCACCAGATGAAGAAGCTAGTATAAAACCACGGCCTCCCGGGGCCGAGATGATTTATTTTTCCGAAATAAGCTTACACGCCTATACCCACACACTGACTTTAATCCAAAATCGGCATCGGTCGCCTTTTAAAAAGCTTTATATCCTAAAACAAGTTTGTATTGCAAAGAGGGTAGAGATGGCTAAGAGCAAGTTCCTTCAGAAACCGACTGTTCCAGTCAAGGTTACGGAAAAGACGATTGCAGAACTGACGGATGCAATGTCTATGACTGGCTTCCAGGGCAGGAAGCTGGGTGAGTCCGTCAACACCTGGGCCGACATGCTCAAGCAGAACAATCTGACGATCATGATGGGCTACACCGGAGCTATGTCTCCGGCGGGCATGCGTAAAATTATTTCTTACATGATCCAGAACCGCATGATCGACTGTCTGGTCTCTACCGGCGCCAATATGTTCCATGACTTCTTCGAGTCAATCGGCGGACACCACTATGTGGGCAGCCATGTCGCCAACGATGAGGCGCTCTTTAAAGACGGGGTGGACCGGATCTACGACGTCTTTGCGGTTGAGCAGGAGTTCAGGAACGCCGACCATATGGTCATGGAATTCGCGAAGAAGCACCTGGAGGCAGGTAAGTCCTATTCCTCGAGAGAGTTCCTGTACCTCCTGGGTAAGTACATCACCGAGAAGGGCTGTGACCCGGACGGCATCGTGGCCAGTGCATACAGGTATAACGTACCCATCTTCGTTCCGGCGCTATGCGACAGCTCAATCGGCATCGCACTGATGGTCGCTCGTCGGGCAGGCCACGTGATCAACATCGACCAGATGAAGGACGTTGACGAGATCACCGAGATCGTGGAAAACACCAAGAGGACGGGTGTCATCTACATTGGCGGCGGCGTGCCCAAGAACTTCATCCAGCAGACTGAAGTGATTATGTCAATGCTGGAACTCCCCATCGAAGGCCACAGCTACGCGATCCAGTACACTTCAGACGCACCTCACTGGGGCGGCCTCTCGGGTTGTACCTTCGAGGAAGCGGTCAGCTGGGGTAAAATAGCGGCGGTTGCCCCCAAGGTCCAGGTCTTCGTCGACGCCACAATCGCACTGCCCATCACCTCTCACGCCCTGGCCGAAAAGAC
>CAZJRS010000087.1:4461-7517 GCA_964548585.1 uncultured Methanocella sp.
CGGCCAAAAAGCCGGCGACGAAAAAGACCAGGAAGTAAGTGACCACCCATGAGCAGGCCATCCAAAGACGAATACTTCATGGAGATCGCACAGGTAGTATCCAAAAGATCTACCTGCCTGCGCATCCATGTCGGCGCGGTAATTGTGAAGAACGGCCAGATCATCTCTACAGGTTACAACGGTGCACCTCACGGCTTTGAGCACTGTCTGGACATCGGTTGCATCCGGGAAAAGCAAAACATCGCTCACGGCACCCGCCATGAGCTGTGCAGGGCTGTGCACGCGGAGCAGAATGCGATCATCCAGGCGGCCATCCACGGAGTCTCCATCGAGTGTGCTACCTTATACTGTACCCATCAGCCGTGTATTCTGTGCACTAAAATGCTTATCAACGGAAAGATCAAAAGAGTCGTGTACCTGAACGAATACCCGGATAAGTCTTCGCTCGAGTTCCTGAGGCAGGCCAAAGTCGAGGTCACACGTATGCCTGGCGGCGACAGCTCTCTGAACGAGCTTCCCGAGCAGATATGCGACGAGGGAAAGCAGATTAGCGGCTAATAAAAAAATACTTTTTTTAACTGATCGATCGACACGTTGCGGACAGCCATGCTGATCTTCACCGCATATCGCTTTCCGGATGCTGCGGTTGAGCGACTTCCTGTGGCCGGGTCAGTAGATCGTAGAGTGTTTTACCCCATGCGATCGCATCATCCCTGTTCATGAAGTTGACTTCCTTCAGCGGGTACCCTTTTATGAAAAATGAAATGCGCAGGGACAGCCGATCTAGCTCGGTCATCTCCTTCAAGTCAATTTTCCCCAGAAAAGCCCGGGAAGCGATCACAGTACCCTTCACCCGGTCAAACAGCCTTGCCATCTCTTTTTGGCCTGCATAGCGCTTTGCCCGCTCCGGGGTCATATCGTGAGGCACACTAACCGTGAACAGCGCGAGCTTCCGATTCATAAGCACATCCCGGTACTTATCCAGAAAATCGACGATCCTCGGCGAGGGCATATCAGTATAGATCGGAGAACCGACGACCACAAGATCATAGTCAAGACCTTCAATGTCATCGACGTGCCGTATATCTGCATCGTTAATCCCTTCTGCGATCCAGTTGGCGATCTGCTCCGTAGCCCCGTACTTAGTATCGTAAACAACGAGCGCTCTCTTACCGGCCATGGCTACTACCTCGTATCAATCCAGTTACTATCGTATCGGCGTAGTGAAGTAATGTGTCGCCGGTTTCCACGGCTTAGAAAACTTTATATTCAATAAATTGTAAATAACTATTATTCAATAAGTTGTAAATAAGTTATTGAGGTGTTGATTTATGAGGACGCTATTAATGACAAAGGATGATTCTGGCGTGGAGAACGCAGTTTATGGGATCTTGATGATCGCCATCGTAGTCATGGTTGCCCTGTTGATCGGATCACTGGTCCTCTCCCAGGGCGGACAGGTTCAAGTGCTTGCGAGCTCGCCGAAGGCCAGCCTCACAGGAGTCCTGAACGGGGGCGGATCACCGGCGCTGCTCATCAACCACGAATCCGGAGACCCCCTTCAGGTCAGCGAGCTCAGGTTGAACGTCTACGACGATGAGGGCGTACTTGCCGGATCGACTGATGTATCAGGGATAATCCCTGCTGTCACCCCGTCGCAGCTGAGTCCGGGCATGCAAACCTCGCCCATCACGCTGTCGCTTGGCCCGGGAAAAACGATCGACACAGGCTCGCGATATACCGTCAAAGTAGTCAGCAGCCAGTCCAAGCAGCTGATCGGTAGCATCGTGCTCGTGGCACGGTAATGACAATGGACGACCAGGGGATCTCCGACGCGTTCTATACGGTGATGTCGATAGGAATCGTCGTACTTGCAGGCATCCTGATAGGAAGCGTCGTTCTGTCCTTTGCCGGCAATCAGGCAAAAGCCGAAGAAGATCGCTTGAAAGGGCTTCAGGAACCGTCGATGGAGCGCGGCCTCACCGCATTCTACTATACGATAGATCCGGCTATTTCAGACCTTTCATCCGCTGACCCAAACAAGATCCTGCCTGATCGATACATCGACTGTCGAACCGACCCATCGGTTTCGGTGGACTCGACGACTTTGCCCCGGGACGCCCCGGACAGCAACGGCATGGTCATCTGGACCGGATACATCACAGTACCCGGCGATGGAGACTACACCTTCAGCCTGAATAGCGCAGGCGGCTCCTGGCTCTGGATCGACGGCATACTGACGGGGGATAACCATGGCAATCACCCGCAGTCCTCAGCCAATAGTGCCTCGGTACACCTGTCGACAGGCCAGCACAAGATCAAGGCCAGGTATTTCTACTCAAGTCAGGTCTTATGCAAAGTCACCTGCACCCAGAACGGCATAGCCAGAGAACTCCGATATTACCATTGACGGAAGATCAGAAGACAAAAATTCACACAGATAACTAAAAGTGCATAACGTTTGTCAGACTTCCGATGCATTTATGTGCTTTTAGAGGTTGATATGCTTAGTACTGGTGTTCATATGAGCAATGTCCAACCGTCACCCCTGGCAGAGATATTCGGTAGCAACTCATCATCCGAGCTGATCGTATTTCTGGTTTACAACCACGGGAGCGATTTCACGCTGAAGGACATGGCAGACAGGACGAAGATTACCAAAGCAAAGATCTCAAAAATGAAAGAAGGCTTGCTTAAGTACCACGTCATCCAGGAGACCCGTAAGGTCGGCAAAAACAGCTATTACAAGTACGATCGCAACAGCAAGTTCGGAAAACTACTATACGATCTGGTCTTCGCAGCCGGCACCCCGGAACGTGCCGTCGCCCACGCAGCAGCATCAGCCGCCATCCCCCCCAGAAACAAGGGCAAAGACGACGGCATGGGCAAGATCATCATCGCATAAACTTTTTTGGCATTAAAGCTACATGTGCCGCAGATAAGCCGGACTTGATCTGGAGATTCTGTTTCGACAATTGACCGGACAGGTCATTCTGTTTGCAATAGAAAATATATATCCCACCTAACCCATCATCTATAATCTGAGGACCGCTTCC
>CAZJRS010000087.1:7617-14266 GCA_964548585.1 uncultured Methanocella sp.
ATGAGTATTATCCTGGTCGTCGAGTCGTTTTTCATACTCAGCCAGGCCGACGTCTTTTCCGGCATGTTCTCCGACCTCCCGGCCGCGTCCAGCAAGGTCGCAGTCATCTATGTGGAAGGCGAGCTGGTCACGGACAACATCCCGGATGGCATGGGCTACTCCAGCTCGACCACCGTTGTGAAGCACCTGAGAGACGCGGAAGCGGACAAAAGTATCAAGGCAATCGTACTGAGGGTCAACTCACCGGGTGGCACGCCTGTCGCAGCACAGGAAATCTATAGCCAGGTCAACAAAACCAGCCAGGTGAAGCCAGTAGTAATCTCTATGGGAGACATAGCGACTTCCGCAGCGTATTACATCTCCGCCCCCAGCACAAAGATCGTGGCGAACCCGGACACGTTTACCGGCAGCATAGGCGTAATATGGACCTTCCAGAACCTGAGCAGCCAGAACGAAAAGGAAGGAATCCAGTACTACGTGGCCAAATCTGGTTCCTACAAAGACGTGGGCGCAACCTGGCGGGGCCTGAATGACTCAGAGAAAGAGTACGTGAACGCCATCATAGCCCAGTCGTACGGCAGGTTCGTCGACGCGGTGGCAAACGGGCGCCACATGGACCGGGACGAAGTACAGAGACTCGCCGACGGCAGAGTCTACACAGGCCAGGAAGCCAGAGACCTCGGCCTGGTCGATGACCTGGGCGGCATGTACGACGCCATTGACATCGCGGCAAAACTCGGCAACATCTCGGGCAAGCCCGACGTCACGTTCGTCAACGACCCTTCATTGTACCAGATCATCTTCGGCAGCCAGGCGAGCAACAACAATATGACCATGTTCCAGACGTCAACAGAAGGGTACTACCAGCCGTATTACTCACCCTACGGCCGCATCCATGCCTGACCAAGTATAGTTCTTCCACGAAACACAGAGACGGTTAACCACAAAGAACCCTTTGTGCACTCTGTGGTTAGAAATTTCTTTGAGTTTTGGTATTTATCTCAACACGTTTGGGTGACCACGATCCGGTGAGTCTCCCTCCGAGGGCGAGTTTGCCGAGGAGGTGGTCGATTTCGGGGTCGACGAGGGCGGGCTGTGCCTCGGCGAGTTCAGTGCCGGGCAAGGGGAGGAAGTAGTGTGCCCGGATCTTGCCGCCCTCATTAATAATGGATCGGATGCATTCGAGCGTGGCGGTCTGGTCTTCCTTGTTCTCGCCGGGTAGCCCGAAGATGAAGTCGACGACTGGTGTCAGGCCTCCGTCCTTGATGATGCAGGCTGCTGTGACCACTTCTTCTGCGGTGTGACCGCGATGGATTGCTCGTAATACGCGATCGCTGCCGGACTGTCCGCCGAGGTGTAGTTCTTTGTTTGCACAATACGTGGTTACCATGCCGACCATTTCTGATGTGACAAACTCGGGCCGGACTTCGGAAGGGAACGTGCCGAAGTAGATATTTCCCGAGAGATTTCTCAGCAGATTCTCGACCGCGGCCGGATTAGGGGTGATCCCGTCTGAGCCGTAGGCAAACGCGTTAGGCGAGACCAGCCTCTTATCATCATAAGATTTCTCATATTTACAGATCGACGCTACACTGCGGTGCCGCATCCGGTGTCCGAAGAGACGGGGCGTCTGGCAGTAAGCGCAGTTCCAGGGGCAGCCCCGGGAGATCTCGATGGGGCCATAGAGAGGTGACTTAAAAGGAGGATACAGGTCAAGATCGACAGGTTCTCTCGGTCCGGAAAAGTGATATTTGCCCTCCCGGATGCAGGCTACGCCCAGCACCTGGGAGACATCGCTTCCGGACTGCAAAGCCCGAATCAGCTCAGGCAAGGTTTCCTCGCCTTCACCGATGACCACATAGTCGAAGTGTTCCAGCACTTCCCGGGGACATCCGCTCGGGTGAGGCCCTCCGGCAATGAAGACTGAGTCGGTTGCCGCAGAGTCTACTTCGCGGTATATTTTAGATGCCTGTAGAGATGCAAAGCTATAGAGCATGATGCCGTCTGTCGGCCCTTTCACCAGCCGGTAATCGTCGAGAACGGCGCCGAGCGCGGCAATGCTGAAGCGGTTTTTCGGGCTCCAGCGGAAGTTGATCTCCATCGGAGCCCTGTTCGTGCCCATATAATTAAACTTTATGGGATGAGGATTATCCATTGAGATACATACGCTTCAACGAAAGTATCATAAATAAATACAATCTATTAATCTTAGGTTAGGTTGTCTTTATGGATTTGGCTCCGCTGCTGATCTACTTTGTGATACTGGTGCAAGTATTACTGGTCGTCACGACTTTTTATCTGTACATGGGCAACCGTCTGCGATTGTTCCTCTACCTCGGGCTTGGCTTTCTGACATTGCTGATCACGAGTATACTGCAGGTTATGCTTCAGGGCACTGACGCGGGAATTTTTTCGAACCTGTTGCTGGCGGGCGCAGGGCTGTTTTTCCTGGCGGGCATTCTGTCAGCCGTGTAGGGGGAGACCATAGTGCTCATACCGTCAGTTAAAGTGGTATTCGAAGGCCCCTCAAAAGAATATTATTCCCGCCTGAAAACGATTGTCACATCCCGCATGACAGGATGCGTAAGGCTGGTCTTTGCGGATTTCGAAGGCACGCTGTTTTACCGTGATGGCAAGACAGTCACCGCGTTGCAGGAAAGCGGCACGTGGATAGCACTGGGAGATGAGATGATCGCTCCGCTGGAGAACAAGGCAGTTGCCACCACGGGGACGATGGCGATCTACGAGCTGACACCCACGATGGTCAGCCTGTTCGAAGGCAGAAAAATCGGCACCACGGTCGAGACGGACCTGGGAACACTGGTGAACGCCGGCATGCTGCTCGATAACCTCGGCCGATCTCCCAGCACCTGCATCGTGAAAGTAAAAGGGCCTGTGTGGACCGGTTATGTCTTCTTCGGGGCAGGCAAGCCCATCGGAGCGTCATATGTTTCGGAAAAAGACCGGTTCTATGGAGAGGCCGCGATCAAAGCGATCACAAAAGGAACCGGCAAATCCGTCGCAGCGATATACTTCCTCGAGGGAGGAAAACCGTTTGAGGAGGTACAGCCACAAGCGACAATAGCTCCGCCTGCGGTAAAACCCATTGAGGCAGCGAAGCCCGCAGCGGTGCCTAAGCACCTTGAAGTCACAAAGCCGGCTGTCCCTCAAAAGCCGACGGAAGCGGCCACTCAGGAAAAACTGATACCCCAGGTTTCAGCTAAGCCGGTCGTAGCTCCAAAGCCCCAACAGGTTGAACTAGTAGTATCCACGAGTGATGAGGCAAACCTGAAGCACCGGTCCAGGATGGCTACACTTGAAGCCCTGGAGACCAATAATATAGTGTGGGTAGACACGTCGGTACTCAAGTTGCTGCGAGTGAAAGAAACTGATGTGGTCAGCTTGATCCTGCCGGGAGGAAAAACAGAGGAAGCGACCATTGCCCGGGTAGACGTGCCTCAGGTCAGGCAAAGTATCGCCATTCTTCCAAAAAAGTTCCGTAAACGTCTTTCTTTAAGTCCGGGCAGTAAAATCATTATTAAGACTTAACGGTCAGGACAAACTAAGCGGTCAGTTAAGTATATACTGTCAGTTTAGGCTAAACTGACAGCTACATTCGGCTGGCGGTCTGGCGTATAAAGGTAAACGTTATAAACTAGCACTATTATTACTAATACCATCCAAGCAGCCAAACAAGTACCACCGTTCAAAGGAGCCGTTTGCATGGCTCATTCGGGCTTTTCCCGTCTTATGCTGATTGCAGCCCGGATTTGCATGGTGACTAATGAGCTGTTTATATATCTGTTTAAACCACAGGAGGAAAAGCCTACATGGATTATTATACTCTACTGGCCCTATTCGCCGGCTTCGTAGCCCTTGCTTTTGCGGGCTACCTCACTTACTCGGTCCTCCGGGAAAGCCCCGGTACCGAGAAAATGAGGCAGATTTCCGGAGCCGTGCAGGAAGGCGCCATGGCATACCTGAACAAGCAATACATGACCGTCGCAATCTTTGCGATCGTCATCGCCATCATTCTCGGCTTCTTCATCGACCCGAAGCCATGGGTGGCAGTCGGTTTCCTGATTGGAGCCGTTCTGTCGGCCGCTGCCGGTTACATCGGCATGAATATCTCAGTCAGGGCGAATGTCAGGACCGCTGAAGCAGCAAAGTCCGGCATGTCTAAGGCTCTGTCAGTTGCATTCAAAGGCGGCTCAGTCACCGGTTTCGCAGTTGTCGGCCTTGCCCTGCTGGGTATCAGTTCCGTATACCTGCTCGCGGTGAACCTGAACTTACCAGCTGATAAATTACTGATGCCAATTGTGGGCCTGGGCTTCGGCGCCAGCCTGATCAGCCTGTTCGCCAGAGTAGGCGGCGGCATATTCACCAAGGCAGCCGACGTAGGTGCTGACCTGGTGGGCAAAGTTGAAGCTGGCATTCCAGAAGACGACCCGAGGAACCCCGCAGTCATCGCCGATAACGTAGGCGACAACGTAGGCGACTGCGCAGGCATGGGCGCGGACCTGTTCGAGACGTACATCGTCACCGCACTCGCCGCCATGCTGCTCGGCAACATCCCGTCGATCAGAGACCCGATGATCGCAAGCGTAGGCTTATCGGCAACCGCTGCCAGTAACCTGGTCGTATATCCCCTGGTCCTTGGGGCCATGGCTATCTTCGCATCGATCATCGCCATCTTCTTCGTCCGCCTCGGCAAAGACGAGACCAAGATCATGTGGGCGCTCTACAAGGGCCTCATCACAGCAACGGTCATATCTGCCGTGCTCTTCTACGTGGTCAACTATTTCCTGATGGATGGAAACATCAAGCTGTATATCTCCTCGTTGATAGGTCTCGCAGTCATGTCCCTGATGGTCATGATCACCGAGTACTACACAGCGACCACCTACAGGCCGGTCAAGGAAGTAGCCAAGGCATCTCAGACTGGTGCAGGCACAAACATTATCCAGGGCCTGGCAATGGGCTTTGAGGCAACTGCACTACCGGTCCTAGTCATCGTGATCGGCATATTCCTGGCATACCAGGTTGCAGGCGTATATGGTATCGCCATCGCCGCCGTCGCCATGCTGTCAGTCACTGGCATCATCGTCGCAGTGGACTCCTATGGCCCGATCACCGACAACGCTGGCGGCATCGCCGAAATGGCAGACCTGCCACCCGAGGTTCGGAAGATCACCGACGCACTGGACGCTGTGGGCAACACCACTAAGGCCGTGACTAAAGGTTATGCGATAGGTTCCGCAGCTCTCGCTGCACTGGCACTCTTCGCAGCCTTCAAGGCGGACATGATTGAAGTCCTTCACAGGCTCAACCCGACTGTCCCCCTGGACCAGCTGATCAACCTGAACGTGGACAACCCGGTCGTCCTGATCGGCCTGTTCATCGGCGGCGCACTGCCGTTCCTGTTCAGCGCGTTCTGCATGCTGGCCGTCGGCCGTGCTGCCTTCAGCATCGTCAACGAAGTCCGCAGGCAGTTCAAAGAGATCCCGGGCATCATGGAAGGCACCGGCAAGCCGGAGTACGGCAAGTGTGTCGGCATCGTTACCGAAGCTGCGCTCAAGCAGATGGCCCTCCCGGCTATTCTCGCAGTACTCGCACCGCTCATCGTCGGCTTCGTGCTCGGCCCCGCCGCACTCAGCGGCATGCTCCTCGGTGTCATCATCACCGGTCTGCTCCTGGCCCTACACATGACCTCGGGCGGCGCCGCATGGGATAACGCCAAGAAGTACATCGAGATGGGCAACTACGGTGGCAAGAAGAGCGATGCTCACAAAGCTGCAGTAGTGGGCGACACCGTCGGCGACCCGTACAAGGACACCGCGGGCCCAGCCCTGAACGCACTGATCAAGGTCATGAACACGATCTCACTGATCTTCATTGGCCTGATCGGCACGTACTACCTCTGGGGCAACCTGATAAAATAAGTAGATCGGAATGTTGGATCACCTGGCATAAGATGCCAGGGATTCTCTTTTTTAATAGTAACTATACTTTGACCCTAACATAGGCAATGCGTCCCGGCCTAACTTAAAAAATCGCAGCAAACCCCAGGCGCAAGCGCAGCGATCGTCACCGTTCACACATATTATAACAGCCATTCAGATCTTACTGCCCGAAGTACTCTGCCACATCTTTCAACGTGCCCGGAATATCCAGCCCCTGAGGACACTTCTTCTCGCACTCCCCACACCATCTGCACTTCGAAGCGTACTCCGTATCCCCCAGGAAAAAGTTGTAGAGCTTTTTGGACTGCCGGGGCTTCTCGTACATGAACGCGCCGTTGTACATCAAGAAGCAGTCAGGGATAGCAACCCCGTGAGGACAAGGCATACAGTACCTGCAGCCGGTGCAGCCCACTTTCATCCTGTCCTGCAGAAAATCGCGGACTTCATCGATAGCCAGCCGTTGCTTCTGCGTAAGCGAGTTCGGCAAACCCATGTCGGCGGCTTTCAGGTTATCGGCCACCTGGCGGAGGTTACTCATCCCGCTGAGCACCACAGTCACCTCGGGATGATCCCACACCCAGCGCAGGCCCCAGGAGGCAGGGCTACCCTTTCCGGCTTTTTTCAGTGCTGAGACTACTCCGGGCAACTTCAACGCCAGCGCTCCACCCCGAAGCGGCTCCATGACC
>CAZJRS010000088.1:0-14122 GCA_964548585.1 uncultured Methanocella sp.
CCCTTGCTGGTGTCGTTCCGGAGGTATGAAGCGACGACCTTTTCCATATCGTTAACGCCCGAATTATTGTAGAACCGGCTGAACTTGCCCATTCTACGTTTGCTGACCTTACCCTCCGCCTCAAGCATCAGTAAGTGATACTTGACCGTGCTGTTGTTCATGCTCTGCTGAGTCGTGATCTCGGCCGGGGTACAGCCGGGATTGTTGAGTACGTAGTAGAAGATGGCCTGCCGGTTACTGTTGTCCAGCACATCCTGGATCCGCCCTATTACTATAGGGGCAAGGCCGATGAGGCCGATGGCGATGAGAATCCCATCCACAGCTGAAGCGATCTTCACCCACAGGGGCAGGTCCCAGTATGAAATTAATGGTGCGTCTGTGCCGGTTACGCCGTCCGCTGGCGGTGTTGCCGGAGTGACCACGTAGCCACCCGATCCGCTTGAGGTGATGTGGGTGACCTGCGTTGCGGTAAAGACTCCGAAGATGGTGATGGCGGACAGGACCAGGATGGCCACTGCCGTGATCATGAGAGGTATGCGCATTTTTTACACCTGCCAGTACTCCGTCAGTACGTCTTCACATAATAGTCGTTAGTGCCAGTGATGTCGTCCGTGTCCGACACCTTGAGGTACCATTCGCCGGTGGCTATGCCATCCGGGTTGGCGATGTTCAGGTTGATGCGGCCGTCGGTGGTGCCGTCCGAGTCATCATAGTAAGGGCCCAGGACTGAGCCGTCCGGCGCGTAGACCATGAGCCTCAGATCGCTGTGGTCATCCTTCCAGTTCAGGTCGATGTTCATGGATTCGACCGCTCTGCTGATGTCGACGGTATGCCAGTTATCCTCGCCTGCGGCGATCGCGTTAGTATATAGCTCATCCGTGCTGATCAATCCGCTGCTGATCAGTGCTGAGTCGTTGAGGACGATGCTGCTACTGAACAGGACGATGCCAGCTTCTTCCGGGAAGCCCATCTGCTCCGGGGCAAATTGCATATGTGCAAAGAACTCGGGCATCTTGCCAGTTTCGTTATAGCCCTTCGCTTCCCATAGCACCGGGAACTTTTCGGGCGTTTCGCTGCCAGGTTTGTATAACATTACATTGCCTGTGAGACCCCTGTGTAACAGGTGGCTCCTGACATAATTTTCGGGTGGCAGCCTTGTATTGTCAGTGGCGAAGAACTGTCCCTCAAGGGTTCCGTCCGTACCGACTACCGCCCGGGTGATCCGAATGCTGCTCATGTCGACGACCATTGTCCCATAATCCCGATCGGATATGTTCGCGGGAAATCCTTCTGACGTGACGCCTACAATTGTTTTAACAGGCATTCCGGGGACCGGGTATTTGTGAAAAGGCTGGTCCGTGACGGCTACTGTAGTCGTTGTCTGGTATGCAGTCACATATCCGGTCGACACCACGTTGAGAGATAATATAAGCATTATCAGGATTGCCACGGATGAGATTCGTTTGAACATAAGCCCATTGAATATGTTTACCGGGTGAATATATAACGGTTTTGACCCGATCGTCAAACTGTAGAAAAGATATGACCATACCAGCCGACAAAGCCTTGCTAGTTGGATGATTTGGTCAGAAATGATATATCTCCTCCCCTGAGACTATCTCCAAGGAACAGCGTATCTGACGGGTACCTCGGCATCAGATGTCGTGGAATCCAAGATGCTGAAGCATCATCAGATGCCTGGAGGATAATAATATGATTAGAACTGAAAACCTGACCAAGGCCTACAACGGGGTCAAAGCCGTGGACTCGGTCTCCCTGAAAGTTGAGAAGGGGGAAGTATACGGCTTTCTCGGTCCCAACGGCTCAGGCAAAACGACCACCATCGGCATGATCGTCGGCCTGATCGAGCCGACGGCGGGCAAGTGCTTCATCAACGATGTAGAGGTCACCCGAAATCCTCTTGAGGCTAAGAGGATCACCGGATACCTGCCCGACGGGATCGGGTTCTACCCAACCCTCACGGCAAAACAGAACCTGAAATACTTCTCTAAATTTTACGGCATGAGCGACAGCGAAGCTGATAAGCGCATCGAAGAGCTGCTTGAATACGTCGGCCTCAAGGGAGTCCAGACCCACTCGGGCGGGTTCTCCCGGGGCATGAAGCAGCGGCTGGGCCTGGCTCAGGCACTCATCAACGATCCCCAGGTGATCTTCATGGACGAGCCGACCAATGGCCTTGACCCCCAGGGTGTCGTGCAGTTCAGGAATATCATCACAGACCTGGCCTCGAAGGGAAAGACGATCTTTTTCTCGTCCCACGTTCTCTCCGAGGTCCAGCTGGTATGCCGCAACATCGGCGTGATCTCAAAGGGAAAGATCATCGCGGACGGCACGACGGATGATGTCAGGCGAAAGCTGCAGAAGGATGACTTTGTGACGATCTCGGTCGCAGTCTCCGGGAAGATACCCGAGCTGAAGACGCCGGGGATCGTGGAGGCGTCATACAACGGCAGCAGTGCAATCATACGCGCTAAGACAGATATCCGGAATGGAATATCCACCGAACTGTCTGGCAGTGGCCACCAGATCAGCGAGCTTAGAGTGATTGAGCGGTCGCTGGAGGACGTGTTCCTCGAGACAGTATACGGAGGAGTATAAGATGACCCCCCAAAATGTCAGACCTGAATTTATAGTAGCGGTGAAAGAGTTCAAGGACTACCTGAACAGCAAGCGGTTCATGGTCATCTTCGGTGTCCTCGCTCTGCTCACCATCATAGGCGCAATCACCGGGTACATCAGCTACAGCGATTCGCTGACCACGTATAATAGTCAGCTTTCGAGTACTAACTCCACAATGAGCTTCATGCGAGGGCCCGGTATCGTGTCCATGCCTTCGGTACTGAACATCTTCAGTTCCTACGGCACCTACATCGCCTCGGTCGGGGCGTTCCTGGCCATATGCATGGGCTTTGACATGATCACCAGAGAGAAAGAAGAAGGCACGCTGAAGCTCCTGCTGACGCACCCCGTCTTCCGGGACTCGGTCATCAACGGCAAACTCCTAGGGGCAGGCTCGATGCTGGTGATGGTACTGGCATCCACGTTCCTGGCAACGGTCGCGGTCATGATGTTCTTCGGGGTAGTGCCTGCCACCGACGATCTGACAAGGATCGTGGCGTTCTTCGGAGCTACGCTGCTGTTCATGTTCACCTTCCTGGCCATATCAGTGACAGCATCTACGATCTCCGGCAATTCGTCCATGGCCGTGCTCATCGCGATATTCGTGCTGATCATCGGCGCCGTCGTGCCGGACATTTCGACCACGGTAAGCGAAGCCATCATGGGATCGGAGCCGAGCATGATGATTCCCTCGACTTCGACAGATGGATCTACGGATAATTTCGGCGGTGGATCCGGTTCCGGCAGCACCATCACCATGACTGTCGTGGGAGTCAGTAGCGCCCAGTCTGACCAAGGCGGCCCTGACTTCAGAGGAAACGGCACTCGCATGACGATTAATCCGGAATACACAAGCTACTGGGGCACCAGGAACGCGATCCAGAATACCCTGAACGTCATTTCGCCTACATACAATTACCAGGTGATCTCCCAGGTCATCAACGAAAAGCTGTCCAGTCCCAGAACCAGCAATGCCAACCAGGGCTTCTTCGTGCGGTCGTCTGAACAGACGATCTCGCTTTGGGAATCGCTCTCTTCGGTCTGGATGAACATCATGGCATTACTGGTCATGATCATCGTAGGGTTCGGCATATCGTACGTGAGATTTATCAGAGTTGATATCAGATGAAAATAAAAACCATATTAATTGCAGTACTGGCGCTCTGCCTTGCGATCGTGGCGATTCCCGCGGTCGCCGGTGCGGCAACCAGCTATGTATCGGTATATTCAGGATGGATAAGCGATTACGGCACCACGCCTCAGAACAGCCTCGGGGTCTACGTGACCCCCACCTTCCCGAACGACAGTGTGGCCTTCAATGTCACCCACCTGCACATCAAGAGTTCGTACTACAATGGGATTAATGCGATCCTGTCCGAGGGAGACTCGTATGACTACTACGACGCAGCCCGCATTACTCTGTTGAATACCAGGGTTTACGACGGCACCCCCCAGGCTTACATCGACATATCGGCGATAACCAACACGTCGAAGACCGGCGACACGGAGATAACCTGCGACACCCCCGGCCAGATCGCCAAAGCCGGCGACACGGTGACGTTCCCCATCGTAATCAAGAACGATGACAGCGTGGATCACACGTACTCTCTGGCCACCTCGGGTAACACCGACTGGACGACAGACTTCCAGTACCAGGGCAGGAGCATATACCAGATTTATGTGCCGCAGTCACAGTCTAAGACTGTGAACCTGCTGATCGACACACCCTACACCGCAGACCTGGGTGAGAAGACCTTTACGGTTTACGCGGATTCATACCGCATGAACCTGCGCGTAGACGTCGCCAGCGTCAACCAGACGCTGGATGTGTCAACTCCCAGCGGGAGCTCGGTGATCGCATCCCTGGGTGACAAGGCTTACTACGACATCAGCCTGGACAACATCCAGGACCAGCAGAACAGCTACCTGCTATCAGTCACCGGACTGCCGGAAAACTGGTACTCCATGTATGTCAGCTCGAAGACCAGTAACGACGAAATGGCAGAGACAATTGTGCCGGCATCCGCATCCAAGAACCTCGTGCTGGTGATCGTGCCGGCAGCCAGCGCGACCGTGGGCGATTACAACTTCACCGCGGTCATCCAGACCTCTGACGGGCTCACCGTCACGAAACCTCTGGCGCTGAAGCTGAAGGGCGGGGCTACGATCAGCACGAGCTACGATAAGCTCCAGTACTCATCCACAGCCGGGACCGCGTTCAACATCAAGGTATACGTGGCCAACAGCGGCAAAGGCGCCGCGCTGACCAACGTGTACCCCAGCGTCGAAGCGCCCTCCGGGTGGACGGTCAGCACCAGCCCGGAAACAATTAGCACTGTCAAGGCAGGCGAATCCCAGGTCTTCACCGTGAACGTTCAGCCACCGGCCAACATCGTGGCCAGCGACTACGACATTAAGGTCACGATGAAGAGCGACCAGGCTACGGCAGATACGCTCAGCTACCGGATCACCATCACGACGAACTCCTACATCCCCTACATCGCGGGAGCGATCATCCTGATCGTCCTCATAGGCATAGTCGTGGTCTTCAGGAAGTTCGGGCGGCGCTGAGGCGCCGCCAGATAGCAGGGGTGAGACGATCCTGGTAGCATCGCCTTACCTTGCAACTTTTTTTTCAAGCGCAGTCTTGCTCATCTGAGAAGACCCGGGCACTGGTAATTCAGCGGCAGGTGCCTGATCACGGCGGGCTTGGCGGCTTCTGTCACGGAATACCCGGCGCCTGAATCCTGCTCGATCAGTCCGACCGCTACATGACTTTCCAGGCATTGTCGGACAACAGCCTGATCCGTCCGGGCTCGATCGGCCAGCTGTTCTGGGGAAATACCGGGATTCTCCAGCACCAGCCTTAAAAGGATACATGCCTGATCATCGGCGATGGCTTGCCTTACCCGTACTTCCATCGGATCCTCTTTTCCGGACAGCCACTCGACGACTCGTCTGAACATACTCTCGTTGCAATTCGGTGCCGGGAGATTAAAAATCCTACGGCCTTGCGAGGTAGTCGCGCTCGAACCGGTCAGCATGGCACAGATATGGCAGATAGAAGGAAACTGCGGCAGATACCCTCTCCGCTACGATGATAAACCGGTTTCCGCTGCCCATTTCTGTCATACTTCTCGTCTATCTTTTTCCCCCTGCACGCGGACATCCATTGTACAGGGGGAGTTGGAAACGAAGAGCCTACACAAATTAATAGTCCTGGCTATCGCCGTGCTGCTCATTGCGCTGGCATTGCCGGCAGCAGTTCTTGCTTTGCAGACCTTTACCAGCGGAGGAGTATCTACTTCCACCGGCAGCGGCGGAGGAACCACCCAGACATTCTCACTCGGAAGCGGCTTCATGTTCTCGATGACTACGGTCAACCAGGAAGACGCCGCAAGTCTACAGTCCAGCGGAGTGCGGGTCATCAACGTGCCTGCCGGCACGACCGTGAACATCGCAGCCACGTCCGGACAGCCTCCCGAGGTCACCACCGGCACCGCCGCCCCGACGAACATGATCGTCTTCGGGCCTAACGGCTTCGTAGGTGCAGGCGCATTTGCAGGGACAATAGCAAGCCCGATCGGCCCTGGCGTCGGAGTAGGCGTCCAGGTACCCGGAGCAGGTGCCGGCGCAGGTGCCGGCGCAGGCGGCGCTGGCGCAGGAGCGGGAGCAGGGACAACCATCGGCGGAACCGGAACCGGCAGCGGGTCCATTTCAACGCCCAGCGGCAACATACAGACATTCTGGTTCACCGGCAGCCCGGGTCAGACATACCTGATCACCCAGCAGTCCGGCGCTACTCTGGAGAGAGTACTGGTCGTGTTCCAGTAGAATAACAGAAATGGGCTCGCCGGATGGCGGGCCTTGTTTTTTTACAGATTAAAATAGGTTTACCACAAAGGACACAGAGGATTGTTACCACAGAGGCACAAAGGACGTATAACCACAAAGGACACAGAGTTTAACCACAGAGGCACAAAGGGCTAATCTGTAACCAAATGATTGATTAACAATTTTTAGATTACCTCTGTGCCCTTTGTGATTGGTCTTTGTGTTCTCTGTGGTTAGATCTCTGTGCCTCTCTGTTAAACTCTGTGCCCTCTGTGATTCGGTTTCCACCAGGAGTTTACTTCACGGTAACTTTTACAGCCTTCGTCGCCGCTTTGAGGCTGCGAACATACGTCTGCAACTCTTCGGTGCTGGCGCCCTTTGCAATCAAGTCCACGATGGCGCTGCCTACGATGGCGCCGGCTGCGCCCATGGATATGACCTCGGTCACATGCTCGGGGCCGGAGATACCGAAGCCTACGGCCACCGGGGTTTTGCCGGCAGCTTCCGTTGCCCTGTCGAGGGTCGCTTTCAGGCCGGCGGCGAGGCTTGTGCGCTTGCCGGTGACGCCCATGGTGGATACGAGATAGACGAAGCCTGAGGCTTTGGCTAAGAGCATCTGCATGCGCTCAGCATTCGTGTTCGGCGTGACGATATGGATGTAGTCCACGTCGTTTGCCGCAGAGATCGTTCGGATCTCGGCACTCTCCTCGTAGGGTAGATCGGCGATGATCACGCCGGATACGCCAGAGGTTTTACACGCTTTGAAGAACCGCTCGATGCCGTACTGCAGAACAATATTGTAGTACGTCAGGTACACGATGGGCACTTTCTTATCGAGCTGCGCCGAGATCTCGAAAGCGAGATCGGTGTTCATGCCCGCCTTCAAAGCTCTGTCCACCGCGTTCTGGATGACCGGCCCGTCTGCGATAGGATCGGAGAAGGGTACGCCAAGCTCCAGCACGTCAACTGCGCCTGAGTCGATAAGCGACTGGGCGATGGCGAGCGATTCTACGGGAGAAGGGTCTCCCAGTGTGATATAGGCTACGAGGGCTCCTTCGCCGCTCGCTTTCAGCTCGCTGAACTTCTCTGATAGCTTCATATCTCCACCCCCAGGCACTTAGCGACAGTGTAAACGTCCTTGTCGCCTCTGCCCGACAGGTTGACGATAATAGTCTTGCCCTGCAGCTCATGCCGGCTTTTGATAGCCCATCCCAGCGCGTGGGAGGACTCCAGCGCAGGCAGGATACCTTCTACCATGCCCAGTTCCTGGAACGCGTGCAGCGCCTCATCATCGGTGCAATAGCTGTACTCTGCCCTTTTTACGTCGCGGAGCATCGCGTGCTCGGGGCCTACGGCCGCGTAGTCCAGGCCTGCGGATACGCTGTGTGTGTCCTGTATCTGGCCGTACTGGTCCTGTAAAACGTACGTGTAAGATCCGTGCAGCACGCCTTTGGTGCCGGTCTGGAACCGGGCTGCGTGTTTGCCGCTCTCGATCCCGCAACCGGCGGCCTCTACGCCGACCAGTCTGACGCTTTCGTCGTTGAGGAAGCCGGAGAAGATGCCGATCGCGTTGCTGCCTCCGCCGACGCAGGCTACGACTGAGTCGGGAAGCTTTCCCTCCTGGGTAAGCACCTGTTCTCTTGCCTCTTTTCCTATGACACTCTGGAAGTCTTTCACCATCTCCGGGTACGGGTGGGGACCGTAGGCGGTACCGAAGAGGTAGTGGGTATCATCCAGGCAGGTCACCCAGGAGCGCATGGCCTCGCTGATGGCGTCCTTAAGCGTCTTCGTACCGTTCTTGACACAGACGACTTCTGCACCCAGCAGGCGCATCCGGAACACATTCATCTTCTGCCGCTCGATGTCTACTTCGCCCATGTATATGGTGCACTTCATGCCCATCGCCCTTGCCGCAGTGGCCGTGGCCACGCCATGCTGGCCTGCGCCAGTTTCGGCGATCAGGCGGGTCTTGCCCATGCGCTTTGCCAGTAGAGCCTGGCCGATGGTGTTGTTGATCTTGTGTGCGCCGGTGAAGGCCTGATCTTCCCGCTTGAGATACAGGTTAAAGCCGTACTTCTGGCTCATGTTCCGGGACTTGGTCAGAGGTGTGGGCCTCCCCACGAACTCCTTCATGTAAGCATCGAGTTCTCTGCGGAACTCGGGATCTTTCTGATACTTCCGGTAACCTGCAACCACGTCTTGCAGCGCGGGCGCCAGCATCTCCGGCACGTAGGTGCCACCATACTCGCCATATCTTCCGTCTGTCATGTCGTTATCCTTGCCTGTTCTATGAATTCCCGGACCAGCCGGATGTCTTTTCGCCTCTTCTCTGCTTCTACGCCACTGCACACGTCTACCGCATACGGCTTCGCCGTGCGAATGGCATCTGCCACGTTTTTAGGGCCGAGGCCACCGGCCAAAATGACCGGGAGCCGGACCGCTCCGATGATCTCCCGGGACACGCGCCAGTCGTGCGTAGCCCCGGTACCTCCACCCTGGGGTGAGGCGGTGTCAAGGAGGATAGCGTCGGCCACGCCTTCATACTGACATGCCTGTTCTCCTTCGCCGCCATCACCCACGTGGATGGTCTTGATCAGCCTGATACCAGGCAGCTGCAGCTTGATCATTCGAAGCATCTCCGGCTGCTCGCTGCCGTGCAGTTGAACTGCGGTAGGACGAACTTTCCGGGCTGCATCGATGACTTCTCCGGCGGTGGATGGCATCATGACCATCACGCTGGAGACGAAGGGCGGCAGTACCGTAGTGATCTGCCTGGCCTGGTCGGCCGTGATGCACCGGGGAGAAATCCTGACGTCGACCAGCATTCCTATGGCATCGGCGCCGGCAACAGTACAAGCCAGCGCGTCGTCCGGGGAAGTGATCCCGCAGATTTTTATCCGGGTCACTGGGCACTCCCCTTAGAACGACTGACGTACTGTTCCAGGACTGCCAGGGCTTTACCGGAGTCGATCGAATCGGCGGCCAGCTGCAGCGCATCCTTAATCGACGGAGCAGCTCTGCCGACATAGATGCCGCAGGCCGCGTTCAGCAGGACGATGTCCCTCTTCGGGCCTTTTTCGTGGTCACGCAGCAGCCGGTAGGCCAGCGCTGCGTTCTCGGCTGCATCTCCGCCTTTCAGGTCCTGAGGAGTAACCAGAGGCAGCCCGAAGTCGGTGGGGCTGATCTCGTATGGCAGTACCTTGCCATCCTTGATCTCACACACGCTGGTCTGGCCGAAGGTGGATACTTCGTCCAGCCCGCCGACGCCGTGGACGACCATTGCCCTTTCCGTGCCCATGTTCCGTAGCACTTTCGCCACGACCGGGACGAGTGATGCATCGTAGACGCCAACGACCTGCGCCTTTGCGGAGGCCGGGTTCGTCAGAGGGCCGAGCAGGTTAAAGACCGTCCTGATGCCCACTTCTTTCCTCGCGCCTATGGCGTGCTTCATGGACCCGTGGAATACGGGCGCAAACATGAAGCCGAACCCGACTTCTTCGATCATGCTCTGGACAGCCGAAGGCTGGGTATCCATCTTTGCCCCGAGCGCCTCGAGGATATCTGCGCTGCCGGATTTGGAAGTTACTGACCGATTGCCGTGCTTGGCCACGGGCACGCCAGCCCCCGCGACGACGAATGAAGCGATCGTGCTCACGTTGAAGGTCTTGATCGTATCCCCGCCGGTGCCGCACATGTCCACGACAGGCCGGGCCGTTTTAGGGCTGATTTTGACGGCGAACTCCCGCATGGCGAGAGCGAAAGCCGTAATATCGGAGACGGACTCGCCCCTGATGCGCAATGCCGTCAAAAAGCTCCCGATCTGCGCCTGGGTCGCCTTGCCAGCCATGATCGTCCTCATGGCATCGGCAGCCTCGGCAGGAGCCAGGTCCTTGCCATCGACGAGCTTCTGCACATAGTCTTTCATGCTGCCGCCGTACAAGAAGTTCAGCATCAGTTTCTTCCCGTTACCGGTCAGGATCGACTCGGGATGGAACTGCACGCCCTCTATGGGGTATTCCTTGTGGCGGACGCCCATGATTTCCCCGTCAGGTGCAGATGCCGTGACTTTCAGGCAATCCGGGAAACCTTTCTCCTTGATGGTGAGCGAGTGATACCGGGTGGCTTCGAGCGGCCCGGTGAGGCCGGTATACAGCCCTGTGCCGTCGTGCTGAATCTGGCTGGTCTTGCCGTGCATGGCCAGGGGAGCCCGGGAAACTGTGCCACCGTAGGCGATCCCGATGCACTGGTGGCCAAGACAGACACCCAACGTGGGAATCGTCGGGCCGAGCCTCCGGATCACTTCAACGCAACACCCGGCATCCTCAGGCTTGCCCGGGCCGGGGCTCAGGAGGATACGATCCGGGTTGAGCGCTTCGATCTCCTCGACAGTGATCGTGTTAGGCACCACGATGGGCTCTCCGCCGAGCTCGCCCACGTACTGGTACAGATTATAGACAAAGGAGTCCACGTTATCGATGATGAGCACTTTCATAGTCCCTTACCTCCCGCCGCGGTTTCGAGCGCTTTGAGCATGGCTGCGCCCTTGTTCATCGCCTCATAGTACTCGTTCTCGGGCACGGAGTCCATAACGATGCCTGCGCCCGCCTGTACATATGCTTTCCCGCCCTTCAGCAGGATGGTCCTGATGGCGATGGCGAGGTCCGCGTTGCCGTTGAACGAGATGTACCCGACACAGCCGGCATACAGGCCACGGCGGCGGCCTTCCAGCTCTTCGATGATCTGCATGGCCCGGGTCTTGGGGGCTCCGGAGACAGTACCTGCCGGGAATGTCGCTGCAAGCGCATCTACCGCGTCCTTCCCATCCGCCAGAACGCCGAACACGTTCGAGACGATGTGCTGGACGTGGGAGTACTTCTCCACACCCATGAAGTCGTCGACTTTGACGGAGCCGAACCTGGATACTTTGCCCACGTCGTTCCTCCCCAGGTCGACCAGCATTACATGTTCTGCCACTTCTTTGGGGTCGGCCTTCATCTCGACTTCGAGCCGCTTGTCCTCTTCTTCCGTTTTCCCCCGGGGCCTGGTGCCCGCGATGGGCCGGAGGATGACCTTGCCATCGTCTACTTTGACCAGGATCTCAGGGCTGGAGCCGACGATGGAGATGTCCCCGAACTCGAGGAAGTACATGTACGGAGACGGGTTGATCTGCTTCAGGTGCCTGTACAGCACGACGTGGTCGACATCGGTCTCCACTTCCTGGCGCTGCGACAGGACGATCTGGAAAGCGTCCCCGTCCAGGATGTACTCCTTGCTTCTGGTCACCATATCCATGTACTGTTCCTTACTGGTGGGGCACTTCACGACAAAGGGCTTAGCCGGATGCTGAGGCTTTGAGACCGCACAGGCCGGACGTGCCAGCTTTTCCTCCATGGACCTCAATCGCTCCCTCGCCTGCATGATGGCGGCGTCCTCCTTGCCCATGGCGTTGGCGATGAGCATTTTCTTGCGCCGCACATGGTCGAAGACGACCAGATCATCCACGAAGAGCAGCTCGACGTCAGGACAGCCGATATCGTCTGTCGCCGTATTACCGATCGGATCCACGTACCTGACGAAATCGTAGGATATGAAGCCTGCCAGCCCGCCCGAAAACGGCGGAAGCGGCGGGTTTTCCCCGCTGAAGGACTCTTTCCTGACGTAGACGGGAGCCTGCTGTTTATAGCCGGCCATGAAGTCCTTGAGGAAAGCCACCGGACCACCGACATGCTTTACCTCCGAGCCCCCAACCGAGATCTTGCCGTCCTTAATCACGATGGCGGTTGCCCCGCTGCCCACGAACGAGTAGCGTGCCGACTTGCCGCCGATCTCCGCCGACTCGAACAGGAACGACCGGCCGCCGGGAGAGGACAGCCTGACGAAGGCGTCCAGCGGATCGATGTCCAGCTCCAGGGCTTCCACCACCGGAACCATATGCGCGGGCTTAGCCCGCCGTGTAACGATTTCCTCCATAAGCATAGCAGATCACCAGATCAGTTCTTTCAGCGCGTCGCCAGGGCGTTCCGCGCTCATCAGCGCCGTGCCAACCAGCGCAGCATCACAGTAAGCTAAAACAGCGTTCAGCTGGATGAGAGTTGAAATGCCCGACGCACTCACGATGGTGCCGTTGATGTGCGGGGCAAGTTCCTTAGTTCTATTAAAATCAACCTTGAGTGTGTGCCGGTCCCGGTTGTTCACGGCAAAGAGCTTCGCCCCACAGGAAGCGGAACGCTCGATATCATCCCGGTCGTGGATCTCGACCAGCGGCTCCATGCCATAGCGCCGAGACTCGGCGATCATGGCCCCCAGTTCTTCAGCAGTGAAAAACGAGGAGATCAGAAGCAGTGAATCGGCACCGTAATAATAAGACTCTTTGACCTGCGCGAGGTCGAACAAAAAGTCCTTCCGCAGCACGGGTACGCCCACACCAGACGTTTCTTTAAGGTTACCCAGTGAGCCCCCGAAGTACCTGGGCTCGGTCAGGACTGAAACACCACATGCCCCGGCCGATGCGTAATCCTTCGCAATTTCTGCAGGGTTGTCTACCTTCCTGATAGCACCCAGTGTAGGCGAAGCCGGCTTGATCTCCGCGATGACCGGCCGCCTGCCGTCTTTTTTGGCGGCGCCGATGCTGTCGATGAGGCTGGCAGGCTTTCTGGTTAGGGCTACCGTACCCTCAAAAGGCCGGTAGGATTCCTTGCACGCCTGCATGATCTCGCCGAAGTTCGGGTTAGACAGTTCAAACACCACCTTACACGTATTATCTCAGATGCTATGTACAAAGTTATACATTAACGTGTTATATTGTACACCACACATAGTATATAAACATTACCAGTTGTAAAAGCCGGGCATAGATACAGCAAGCCAGTAGCTCCGGTGCGATAAACTTATCCTTTTATATTTGGCAAATGAAAAGCAAAAGCTTTTAATTTTGGCAATCAATCTGAGTGACAGGTGATTGGGGCATGATGGATAAATTCCAGAAGAAATATTTCTCGAACGATGAGGGGTTGTTTGATCCTAACGAGCATATTGACAAGTTCGCTATGATTTTCATAGCAACGCTCTTTGTATTCTGCATCGCGCTGAAGGCTATGGGTGTCATATAAACTGGAGAAATTGTTTACCTTTTTGTATAAGGCATCGTAGCCAGTTTAAGGTAATCCTCCTTTAACCTCTGTACCTCCTTCAGCCTCCTTGCAATGGTTTCCTCCTTCAACCTCATTCATCCTCCCTGACCACCTCCTTGCCTCCAGCCCCTCCCTTTACTCGGGGTTTTTGTATCGGCCATGATAAGCAAAATCCTGAGGAAACAGAGGCACAGGCGGAAAGGAGATAGGTTTAAGGAGATACACGGAGATCAGGGAGGGTTTAAAAAAGGAGGTCTGGAGGTAAAGAGGTTAAAGGAGAACGGCTAACCCAGATCAACATGAATTATCGGATCAGCGGATTAAACTTGTATGCCACCTACCTTCCGGTGATGATGATACAATACGACGATCTGAATCGCTTTTTGTATTATTACTATCAATTATGAGGTAGCTGTTTTGTGTCCCATTGCGGTGTTGAATAATGCAATAGAAGAAAGGTTGCCTTTGTGTCCAGGAATGAGATCGAACGCTGCGCTGTGCCAGAACTTGTTTATGGA
>CAZJRS010000089.1:0-13906 GCA_964548585.1 uncultured Methanocella sp.
CGGGTGGAAAAAGACGTATTCGATGCCCTTGTGAAGGCTCTTGAGAAGGGCCGTGCGGAGATTCTGATGCCGGCGCTAGAGGTCAAGTCTGGCAGAAACTCTGCGAAAAATATATTAGGAGGGGCAACCACAAAGGAACAGCCTATCGAAAGTTCTTTATCCTTGAATAAAGAAGTTAGCGAAGAAGTCATGATGGTAAAAGTGCTCCGAGACGTGCCAAGGTTTGTGGGCGTTGATGGGAGACAATACCAGTTGTCGGGCGAAGACGTGGTCGTCCTTCCTAAGGCGAACGCCCTGGTGTTATGTAATAAAAACATAGCAATACCACTTCAAAACCAGCAAGGATAGGGACAAATAGTATAAGCAAAGGTGTGATTATTATGAAGATGCCAAAGAAAATGAGGACTTACTGTCCTTTCTGCAAATGTCACCAGGAGCACGAGGTGGAGCGTGTCAAGAAGGGTCGCGCATCCATGCTCACAAGGATCGAAAGGCAGAAGAGGCGGTCATTCGGTATCGGCAACCGTGGTAAGTTCTCTAAGGTGCCCGGCGGCGACAAGCCCACCAAGCGTGTGAACCTCAGGTACAGATGCCTGAAGTGTAAGAAAGCTCACCAGAGAGCATGCTTCAAGGCTCAGAAATTCGATCTCGTGGAGGAATAAGCGATGGATGCACCAAAATCCAAATTTTTGAAAGTCAAGTGCAACGACTGTTCGAACGAGCAGATCATCTTCGGCAGTGCGAGCAGCAAAGTGGACTGCGCCGTATGTGGGCGCACGCTTGCTGAGCCTAAGGGCGGCAAGGCAGAAATCAAGTCCCAGATCCTCGAAGTACTGGAATGAGGTTTTGAACTATGGTTAAAGGATGGCCCAACCCCGGTGAACTGGTAGTCTGCACGGTGACGAAGGTAGTTGACTTTGGCGCCTTCGTAGCGCTAGACGAGTACGATAACAAGGAAGGGCTCATCCACATATCCGAAGTGGCGTCCGGCTGGGTTAAGTACATTCGTGATCACGTCCGTGAAGGACAGAAGATCGTATGTAAAGTGCTGGATGTCAACCCCAAAAGGGGTCACATTGATCTCTCTTTCAAGGACGTCAACGAACACCAGCGCAGGGAAACGATCCAGCTCTGGAAGAACGACCAGAAGGCTTTGAAGTGGCTGCAGTTCGTCGCGGACGAGATCAAGCTACAGCCTGCCGAACTGGAGACTCTTGAAGACCATATCCGGGAAGAGTTCGGAAATCTTTACGCCGTGTTCGAAGAAGCGGTGCAAGGTGGAACCCCTGGCATTGTCCAGATGGGTATCCCGCAGAACATCGCAGATGCAATCAACCGCCTTGCGCATGAGAATGTCAAGATGCCTTCCGTGGACATCGCTGGTTATGTTGACTTGCTCTGTCCGACCTCCAACGGTGTCGAGACCATAAAGAAGGCCCTCAAGGCGGCCGGTTCTGTTGAAGGTGGCGATGGTGTCACCGTCGAGATCACGTATGTCGGAGCGCCAAGGTACCGCATCCACGTGATAGCTCCGGACTATAAGAAGGCCGAAAAGGTCCTGACATCCTCTGCCAAGGCTGCCATCGACTTCGTGAAAAAGCACGAAGGCGAGGGTGAGTATCACAGGCACATGGAAGAAGCCAAGTCCATCGTGTGAGCCCGAACGATCTGGCTCATGCTTTTCTGGTCAAAACGATCGGAAATTGGCATATATTGATAGGGGTTTTTCATACGAAGACCAAAATGAAAAAGTGTGAGCGCTGCGGCCGGTATACCTTTAAGGTTACTTGCCAGTGCGGCGGCAATTCCCTTAATCCGGTTCCCGCACGGTTTTCTCCGCTCGATCCATATGGCAAGTATCGTCGTATGGGTGAAAAGATTTAATATTTTTTGAGGTATCCTTATGATCGAGACTACCGTCGTCGAATATCGGGAAATCACGACCGAAAACCCGTTAATCATTGTTGGCTTACCTGGAATCGGGCTGGTAGGCAAACTTGTGGCCGACCACCTGATCATCGAGCTAAAAGCAGAAAAATTCATGGAGATCTTTTCACCGCACTTGCCACCGCAGGTCAACGTGAACCCGGATGGCACGATCAAGCTGGTCAGTAATGAGCTGTATTTTTATAAAGGCAACGAAAAGACCCCCGATATCATCATTCTCGTCGGAGATCACCAGAGCGTGACCAACGAAGGGCACTATGAACTGGCGGGTATTTACCTCGATCTCGCAGAAAAATTCAAGGCGCGGCGGGTCTACACTCTCGGGGGCTATGGTACCGGTAAGATGATTGAGCAGCCTCATGTGTTATATGCGACCAATAAGCCTGATCTCATCGAGGAAGTCAAATCCTATGGGGCGATCTTTAATGAAGGTGAGCTATCCGGCGGTATCATCGGTGCCTCCGGGCTGATGCTCGGGCTGGGCGAGCTCCGTGGCATGGAATGTGTGTGCTTGATGGGCGAAACCTCTGGCTACCTCGTAGACCCGAAAAGTGCTCAGGCAGTCATGGGAGTTCTCTGCAAGGCACTGAACCTTGAGATCGACACGAGCGAGCTCGAAGCAAGGGCGCAAGAAATCGAGAAGATCATCACCAAGATCAAAGAAATGGAGCAGAGTCAGCTTCCACAAAAGGACTATTCTGCGGAAGAAAACTACTTTGGGTGATTATTCCCGGTTTAATTCTTTATTTTTATAAAAAGCTGGTGTCAGGTTCATTCACCTGATCCGTCTTACTTTTGTTCGGTACTTCTGATTCGTTTGTGGATTTCTTTAAGCTTCCTCTGCGAAATGTCTACTTTTTCTTTTAGCTTATCTACCTCATCTTTCTTCAGGCTTACCTTGATGATGGTCAGAAAGACGGTGGTTACGAGCAAGAACCATATGATTGCTACGATAAATAGTGCCGTTTCTAAGTTTACTCCCATTTTGACACCTTTTGTTATACCTGTTTTATCTCTTCTCTGTTCATATTGTTTTTGCCCGGCGATCTCTTGTAATTACAAATTTATATGCTATTTTGTAAAATAATCGTTATTTATGGGATTATTGCACGTTCTGGCGCCAGGAATGCGGGAAAAATTCAGGTCATTACGGTTATAAAATAGCCAGTTGGATAACTGGTTCGACTGACCTATATCAGGAGGTGAGACGGATGTGCGACACCTGTGGCTGCGGTAAGAAGCCTAAGTAAAAAGTACCTAGTGGCCCGAAGGCCACTTTTTCTTTAAGTTACTGAATTGATTCGAACATGGATTGTTTGAGTTCCCTGCGTCTTCTCTCCAGGTACCCGTATACTGCGCCATGTGGCGCACCTTCAATGAGCATGTCCATAGCTGTCCGGACTGACATGATCTGGTCACCGTCACCTATGATGCTGATGGTCTTCCCGTATACGGAAATTTTTGCGCCCGTCATGGATTCGATGATCTCCCGGGTTTTTCCGCCACGGCCGATAATCCTGCCTTTGATCCTTGTCAGGTCCGCAGGCGAATCGGTGATTTTTGACAGGTCCATCAGGTCAAGGATCAGGTCTTCGTTGTCCAGGATCTTGAGCGCCTTTTCAGGGCTGAAACCCCTGGCTATCGCCTTGATCGTTTCGCTGGCTCTCAGCGCCTTAAACGGGTCGCCTTCTTCGGAGTTGATGACTACTGTGCCGGACTCGCTGTCAACTTCTATGTGCGCGCCGGATTTCTTCTCCAGCAGTTCTTTGATTTTACCCTCGACTCCGATGATCGCGCCGATCCGGTCCTGAGGGACTTTGATGTGCTCTTGCATATAAATATCACTTCTTTGTGGTTATCTCCTTCAGCAGACTGTCTTCGTCGCACTCTACACCCAGCTTTTTAAAATATCGTACGACGTTTTTGACATCGCGCTGCAGGAACTCCCGCGACATGGGGTGATCAAGCAACACTGACTGTCCCACGTCTATAATTATGGGTTCATCTTCATATAGGAGTATGTTGAACTCGCTCAGGTCTGAATGAACCAGCTTCGCTTCCTGGTAAAGCGCTACCATATATCTGACGATGGTGCGATAAATACGTTCCGGCTCTTCCGGTTGAATATCTTTGAGACGGGGTGCGGCCACGCCGTCTTTGCCTATGAATTCCATGATCAGTATGTTGCGGTCCGCTTCTATCGGCATTGGTACTTTCACACCTGCTTCCAGCGCCCGCTGTAAGTTTCTGAACTCCTTCTGGGTCCAGGCAAAGATGATGCCTTTTTGGGTGTGCTTGATATTCGAGAAGCGAGGGTCGCCCAGCATATAGTCTTCCATCTTACGGAAGTCGCTCGTGGCAATTCGGTATATCTTGATCGCCAGCTCTTTATCATCTTCGCCTATGGCATGGAAGACGTTTCCTTCCTTGCCCGTCGAAACTACTCCGCCCATGGCTTTGATGATTCCTTTACTGGCAAACGTGTATAATGCTTTGAGCGTCGGGGTATCGAAGACTTCGCTGCGGAGCTTTAGATCGTTAGAATCTTTGATCTTGGTCCTGTAGGCGTCTATCTTATCATCCATGCGCTGTTCTTTCTTTCTTTGTTCCACAGTCATACCTCATGCAGTAACTCTCTTACGCAGAGATGTACGCTTTCTTCCGAGTTGTGGGCCGGTTTCCAGCCCAGTGCCTTCAGCTTATCGATGGACAGTGTCATGAATGGCACGTCGCCCTTCCACCCCCGGTCACCGCCCGTGTACTCGAACTCGACGTTCTTCAGTCCCATCTCCGCGGCGACCGTCCGGGCTATTCCGGTGACGTCTAGTCTGTCATCTGACCCAATGTTAAATATGTTCACCGTTTCATTGGAATTTTTCACTGTAAATAGCATCCCTTCCACGCAATCGCTGATGTGGAGATACGATTTTGACTGCCTTCCGTTGCCCAGTATCGTCAGCTTTGTGGGATTAGCTCGTAGCCTGCCTATAAAGTCAAAGATCACTCCATGTGTGCCCCGGCTGCCGATAATGTTGGCAAACCTGTATATCCAGGACTGCATGTCGAATGTATGGCAATACGAGCTGATCAGCGCTTCGCAGGATAGTTTGGACGCCCCGTAAAGGGATATGGGCATCAGCGGGCCGTAGGCTTCCGGAGTCGGCACCTCTGTAGCTTCACCGTATACCGTCGAAGTGGAGGTAAACGCGATCTTCTTCACGCCACAGGCTCTCATCGACTCAAGGACGTTGAACGTCGCCACTATGTTTTGGGTCAGCGGCGTCTTTGTATCATTAACCCCTGACCTGACGTCCGGGTTGGCTGCCAGGTGATAGACCATATCTGCGCCCTGGAATGCGTTGCTGACATAGCCGTCCCGGGCGATGTCTTCATTGATGAATGAGAACCGGGGGTCCTTCAGGTGGTGCTCGATAAACTTGAGCTTGCCGCCTGACAGGTTATCCACGACCGTAACCTCGTTTCCTTCTGCCAGGAGACGGTCGGTGAGGTGGCTTCCTATAAAACCGGCACCGCCGGTGACAATGCACTTCATGATACCATCAATAGTCTGTGACGACTTATTATAATTTACTATCCCGGGGCGGCAGGCAATTGACCGGTAGTACTATGATATATGTTCGCATTATCTTCCCACGGTAATACTTCTCAATCTCTAAGGTGCCACAAACCTATGAAAAACTTGACCGCTGTCGTAGCCCTCACCCTTGCCATTCTCGTGGCAACAATCCTGATCGGTATTTCCTTTAACATGCTTGACGTCCGGGTGCATGCGCCCGGATTCAGCGGTTTATCACCAGGTCCCGGCGGTGAAAGCGAGCAGTCTGACGGGGGTCAGGATGCTGGCAAACAGGGCGGGAATAATTCTCCTGCCCAAAACACTGATGACGGTAACGGCGGTATGAATGAGATACGTCCCGGTGGTAATCAGCAGACTGCTGGCAATGTCTCCAGCGTGGTAAGGGTGACCGCTACCACGGTTCCTGTGGCGGATACGCCCGGCGGTAAGCTGTTAGCCACTACAACCCGGATACTGGATTACGAAAGTGTAGTCCACCAGGGAAAAACCTTTAGTATTTCCGGGAGTGTGACCGACAGCCTGGGGGATAAAGTCAGCGGTCCCATGGTAGAAATCTATCTCGACAATGACGGCACCGGCATAAACCAGACCCGGTGCGGCAGTGGAATGGTCAACGAGGGTACTTTTCACGTTATCGCAACGGTGCCCGACGACACTGATGTCGGTAAATATAGTCTTATTGCCCGAACCATAGATGCTTATAGGTACACTGGCTCCGCTGATAATAAGACAATCAGACTCGTGGCAGAGACCGTCCTACAGTTTGACGTGCCTGCAGATATTGTTGCCGACCACTCCTTTCCTGTCAGTGTGATACTCACAGAAAAAGCCTCTGGAAAACCCGTCCGAGGTCAGCCTGTCAGCATTCAGGCAGGCTTGTTAGCAGCCGGGGCGATGACCGATGATCAAGGCGTTGCGAGGACAAATGTTTCTTATTATTCAGGTGGGAACCGTACCATAGTCGCCTCGTTCGGGGGCAGTGACGGCCACTCCGGGAGTTCGATTGCCCGGGAGTTATCTATTCAAGAGGCGCCTGCGCCTGACTGGTTATCGATGATTATCCGCCTATGGATCGTCTCTATCGTAACTCAGGTCGTTCTCATGCTGGCGGCAGTAATCAGCTTTATCCTCATAGACCGGGCCAGAAAACCGGCAAATTCCGGGAATCTGCCCGTTATTCCTGAAACTCCGCCTGATCAGCTACCGGCGGTGATGCCGTACCGGATCGAGTACCCTGGCATTGCCGCTCCCCTACCTGCCGTCTGGGGAATGGACGAACAGCTGGACATCACTGTGGTCGGACCTCAGAACAACCGGGATGTGTTAAGGCTTTACCTGGATGGGATGCCTGCCGATGAGCTAGTGATCGCCGGGGGGTCTCCAGCAGCCTCGATCATTCTTTTCAAAGGTTCGCATATTCTCACGATCCGGGATACTGTTGAGAACTCGACGGTTCTCGCAGAATCGACGGTACGAATCGTGGATTATCGGGAGGAGGTGGTCCGGATATTTAATGAATTGTTCAGTTTAATGAGAAGCCGGTTTGAAGAGATCAGCCCGGATTCCACACCCCGGGAGATGCAATGGGTCGCCATGCAAAGTCTACCGGAAGATAAATGGGATAGGCTGGACAGAATCGTATCGACGTTCGAGATCGCCAATTATAGCCTCCACGGCGTTGGGCGTGAGGACTATATTCGATCGTTTCTGGCAATGAGGGAGCTTGGAGTATGAAGCCTGAAGATGGATCGTCAACTCGGGATAATGTCCTGAAAAATGCGCTTGCCGGTATCGCCTACCGGACCGGCGCGCTGGTGATTGTATTATTAATCGGGGCAATACTGATCGGCTCGGTGGGAGGCTTACCCGTGGTTTTCCCCGGGCTGTCCTTTTTATTATTCCCGTTGATAGCTGGCGCCATCCTGCTTTACGTATCTTCGATTGTGCCACTGTTCCTCGGGGGCAAGCTGACCGGACCGATCTGCTCCTCGTTGAACCTGCTGGCTGTCTTCGTGTTCCTCGCCCTTGTCATGGCGGCTGATGGTGTGCCGGTATCGCTTAAAACGCTGGCTTTACCGTTACTGGTGACCGGATCAGCTTCTTCTCTCTATGTCCTGGGCATATCCCATTCTGTCGGCGTGAAGACTATCACGCGGGCTCTGCTCATCGCAGCAGCCGGGTATCTGGCCATGTCTATGCCTGGGGCGTTTGGCCTGCCGGATGCGCAGATTGTGGGGACGATGTTGTTCGCAGGTTTTGGCCTGGCTTCTCTGACTTCGCTGATCGGACTGTTCAAAGGGCATAGTAACGAGTACCTGGCCTATGCCGGTAATCTGTTTAACCAGTGGGTATGGCCTGCGTCCATCTGCTTATTATGCATAGTCTTGCTAGTCTATGATCACTACGTCAAGCCAACGCTTGTTTCGCTGATCTCTGGCGGTGTTGTGATAATCGAATGGTCTGTTCTGATCGTGGTCTTTGCCTATGTCAGCCTGATCATCATCAAGACCGTCCGGTGGAATAGCCAGGGAAGAGTTCATGGTGATCTACATACTCTCATCCAACAGATCAGCTACGATAAGAAGAGCCTCGAGGTGGCATCAGCTGCCGTCGACGGATTTGTAAAAGCCGGTAAAAAAGAAGGACTGATCGTGTACCTCTCGACGATCCTGATCACCAACAAGGCGTCCCAGCCGACCATCGAACGGGTGATCTCCGGGATTGTCAACTACTCCGACGAGCCGGAACCGCACCTTGCGTTAAAATGGGCCGTAGGAGATCTGGCCGGAAAGAACCGGAAACGGAGGCTGGCTATGGTCAACGATGCGATCAGTACCGCTGCTGATGCTGTAGGCTATAGCAGTGCAGCCGAAAGGATCAGCCAGCCAGTCGAAAAACCTCTTGAAGACTTGCCAGTGCTAAAAACAAGGTAACTTGTAAAAACATGTTAATTATTAGGGTGATACTTATGGATCTCGCAGAATTTAAGATGCTATCGGATCGTATCGTCGATTCGGTCGGTGAAGTGTTCGTGGGCGAACGCCTGCTGATAACCAAATTACTCGCGGCAGCGCTGGCAAACGGGCACGTACTATTCGAAGATTACCCCGGCCTTGGCAAGACCTTGCTGGTCAAGAACTTTTCCCGCACACTGGGGTGTGACTGGGGGAGAATCCAGTTTACTCCTGACCTGATGCCCTCTGATATCACCGGCACACGTGTCTGGAAAAGCGCAGAAACCGGCTTTTCGTTTGAAAAAGGTCCTATCTTCACCAACATCTTGCTAGCTGACGAAATCAACAGAGCTCCTCCTAAGGCACAGTCAGCACTTCTCGAAGCGATGGAGGAACGCCAGGTCACCAACGACGGCACACTACACCGGCTTTCCCTCCCGTTTTTCGTCATCGCCACGGAAAACCCGATCGAGCTGGAAGGCACTTTTCCGCTGCCGGAGGCTCAGCTTGACCGTTTTATGCTGAAAATGTCCACCGGATACGTGAAAACGATCCAGATGGAAAGCGAAATTTTGCGCAGGAGGATTAAGTGGAAGGCTGACGATCCCGGGGAACAGGTGGCTCCGGCAGTCACGATGGACTTATTCCTCGCAATGCAAGATCTCGTGGAGGATCGGGTATATGTCGATGACCAGATCCTTGACTACGTGAGCGCTATTGTGAGGGCGACCCGGGAGCACCCCGCAGTAGAGGTGGGCTCCAGCCCCCGGGGCGGCCTATCCTTGCTCAAGGCATCAAGATCAATGGCTGCCATATGCGGCCGGGACTTTGTCACACCCGACGATGTAAAAATGTTCGCGATAGACGCTCTTAGCCACCGGATCATTTTAAAGATCGAATACGAGATCGAGGGTCGGGTCACCCCGGAGAGCATAATCACCGAGATCCTCGGGACGATCGAGCCCCCCATCGATTTCATGAAAAAGTGACCCGGAGCCAGACATGTTCACATGGCGGATGTCCGGTTATGTAGTGATGTTTTTACTGCTTTTCCTGGCAGGGATAGCCACAGCCAACATCATCTTTATCTACCTGTCTCTCACGGTTCTGTTCTTCGTCGTCCTGGCCTTGCTGCTGGAGCGGCCGTCGGGGGTTTCGATCAAGCCTGACTGTTCGCACAAATCCGCGTGGGACCAGGATGTCATCACTTTTCGAAGTTCCGTCCTAATTGACCGCGGCGTGGGCATCGTCGCAGTATCCGACGTGCTGCCCGATCACTTCCGGCTCGCCGAAGGCAATAGCTTCCACGTATTTGCCAAGGGGCTGAAAAAGCTCGAAGAAACCGTGGAATATAAGGTCGTAGGTACCAGGAGGGGCTCCTACCAGATCGAGGTCGGACGGGTCGACGTCATACACATGTCCGGACTGGAACAGACCAAAATCACCAACGGCACTGACAAGGTTGACCTGATCGTCAGGCCCAGACCTGCAACACTTCACAGGATGCGGGATCCCAGGGTGCTCTCTCAGATGCCGATGCCCCTCGGCGCACGGTCAAAAATTGGCATGACTACGACTGATTTCAGGGAGATCAGGGCCTATAGCCATGGTGATCCCTACCATTCTATCAACTGGAAAGCTACCGCCAAACTACCTCCGTCTCCGGATCAGCTTCCGCTGGTGAACGACTTCGAAAAAGAGGGCAGGAAAACCGTATGGGTGTTTCTTGACGCAAGAGAATGGATGCGGATCGGGTCCACCGTCGAGAACGCTTTCGAATATGCTGTCCAGGCGGCACTTGGGGTCTCGCAGTTCTACCTGGCAAGAAACTGTAACGTGGGCTTATCATTCTTCAATAACTCCGAAACGGTCCTGCCGGAAACCGGTAAAAAGCAGTCGTATACGATCGCCCGGCGGCTGATCGATGTCGAACTTTGCGGCCAGCACGGCTCCCCCGGAACCCCGATCTCACTGACTGAAGCGACAGAGTCCTGCAGAGGGCATATGGCGGGCACGAACCCATTCTTCATAGTTATCACCACGATCAACCCCGGGAACTCCACCGATCTGGCCGAGGGGATTCGAACGATGAAACGGTTCGGCGAAAACGGACGGGTCACTCCACAGGTAATGGTTCTGCATATCCTTGGACACGATCTGGCCGTAGCTGACGAATGTGACCAGGCTTGTGCGGCTCTCATCGATCTGCACAACCTGGACAGCGTCAAAGCCATCCGCAGATCTGGCGCTTTTGTAGTACCGTGGAACCCCCGGTCTCGCAGTCTGCTCAAGGTCATGACAATAGGCCTGAAAAGGAGAATAAAAGGGGCGTAAAGCTATGGGAGACGATTTGCAGAGCCCCGGTAAAAAGCAGGATTCACCGATCACTGTCTTAGACATGGCCAGTGTATCACTGGTAACCTTACTACTACTGGTTTCTCTATTCACTTTCCTGTGCAACGACCTTTTCAGGTATCTCTCCGCAAGCCTGGACATGGTGCCCGGAGGACTCTATACGCTGCTGCCGATCATCATCGTTGTAGCCATTATCATCGGTTTCCTCACCGGCGGCATATCTCGAATTATCATTCTAATATCCTGGGTTCTGTACCTGCCTTCAGTACTTTACTACTCGAGGTTCGATCTCCTGAGTATGGTCATGCCGGGTGGCTTTGAACTTTTATCCGGCACTCTTTCGCTGCCGATTATTGTCATCGCCGGACTTCTCCTTACCAGTGGTACGGTCGCCCATGGCTCGATTGAAGAAATGAGATCGCTACGTGTAAGTTTCGTGAGTCGGGGTGCGAACGCAGCCGAAGTCGATGCTGCCATCGGTAAAAATTTGCTTATGGTCACCCCGGTCATTGTCGCCTCGGTAATCCTCTCGGCGACCATAGCGATGATCGTGACGTTTGTCACATCCTCAATCCGTCACTCGTCCACGGGTAACGACTACCTGTATCTAACCCTTACGATAGCAGGCGCAGCCGTGATCGCGCTTGTCATCATGATCTACCTGTGGTCAAAGAGGTCTTAGTTCGATCATACCACTGGCAGTATTTTAAATCAGCTCCAATCACAGGGTCAATAAATAATATATGCCCCGCATTTTATATCCATATAAGAAAACAGCTCTATAGCAGGATAGGTTGGTTATTATGAGGAAGACCAAGATCGTTTGTACCATCGGCCCAGCATGCGACAGCCAGGACATGCTCGAAAAACTGGTCCACGCCGGAATGAATGTCGCCCGGCTGAACATGTCTCACGCCGATCACGAGCGTACTGCTCTCACGATCAGGAACCTCCGTATGGTATCCGAGGCGCTGGACCGGCCTATCGGTATACTGGCAGACCTACAGGGCCCCAAAATACGGATCGGCATCCTCAAAGAACCTGCCAGCCTGAAGCCAGGGCAGGACTACACTATTACTACAAGGGATGTGCCTGGCGATACCCGCGAAGTCAATGTGCCTTTCAAAGAGCTGCCTCAGTCTGTAACTGCGGGTGAATCGTTGCTTCTCGACGACGGTCTGATAGAGCTACGGGTAGAATCTGTCACAAATACCGACATCCGCACAAAGGTCGTCCGTGGGGGTGAACTGAAATCCAAAAAGGGCATCAACCTGCCGCACAGCACCATCAATATCCCGGCGATCACCGATAAAGACGTCAACGACCTCCAGTTTAGCATCGACCAGGACGTCGACATGATCGCCATGTCTTTCGTCCGCCGGCCTCATGACGTTCTTGACCTGCGAAAGAAAATCGAGGAGCGGGGGGCCGACCTTCCGATTATCTCCAAGATAGAAAAGCATGAAGGGGTCAAAAATATCGACGGAATCATCGATGTGGTCGACGGTGTCATGGTTGCCCGCGGAGACCTGGGTATAGAGATCCCGATGGCAGAGGTCCCGATCGTCCAAAAGATGATCATATCCAAGTGCAACGCCCGGGGCATCCCGGTTATCACTGCTACCCAGATGCTAGATTCCATGATCAGGAACCCGATACCGACCCGGGCTGAAGCCACGGATGTGGCCAATGCAGTATTCGATGGTACCGACGCGCTGATGCTATCCGGAGAGACTGCGTTTGGCGAATATCCGATAAAGTCCGTGGAGACCATGTCAAAAATAGCGAAGTACACCGAGGACTCCACCTACTACAAACACGCTATCGCAGCCAAAACTCCTAAACCCTCACTATCGATTACCGATGCAGTAGCCCTGAGCACGACCGAGTCCGCCCGAGTACTCAAAGCACAAGCAATCATCACAGCTACCCAGACAGGCTTCTCGGCACAAAAAGTGGCAAAATACCGGCCACAGCTGCCCATCCTGGCCGTGACAAACGATCGTAAAGTAATCAACAAGCTCACGCTTACCTGGGCGGTCATGCCCATAAGAATCGGAAGCCCGAGAGATCTGGACGAACTTATCCACGACTCGGTAACAGCCTGCCTGACAAAAGGCTACATCAAAAATGGCGACCTTGTAGTAATTACCGCAGGCATCCTTACTGGTATCCCCGGCGGCACTAACATCATGAAAGTTCACGTCGTAGCCAAGGAAATCGCCAAAGGTATAGGCGTGGGCAAAGAAATTGTGAAAGGAACGACAATTGTAATCCGTAGCCCAGCCGAATTCAAGAACATTAAAACCGGCGACATCGTAGTAACCAAAGAAGTCGATGTCGATCATATCGAAGATATCAAGCGTGCGAAGGCTATCCTCTCTGAAGAGACCGGGCTGACATCCTATACGGCGATCATCGGAAGAGAATTAAATATACCTGTAGTCGTAGGCATAAAAAATGCAACAAAACTGCTCCACGACAAAACCGAGGTTACTGTAGATTCAGTCCGGGGATTGATCTATGAAGGTTTCATCAACCTGCCTGGTGAATAAATATTTTTTTAGCTTACTCCTGCGGGTTTAGCCAATTTTTTTATGGATTTTTGTTAGTTGCAGATGCGATTGCCTCGTAAACTATAAGTACCTTGTATCGCTTGTATAGCTCCGCACGATATGTGCCTGAAAATGGCTGTAAAGTGCAAGCAAACATGTCAAAATCCATGGTATATTTCGTATATTATGGTCTTATAATGCCCAAATTTTATTCATCCGAACGATGAATGAAAAGGTATAAATACCAATAGTGGCATTGTGATGTTCCGCACAAGGCAAGCTGCATACAGCGCTTAAGTGCGATAAAACGACATGGTATATATCGTATATCATGGTTCGAATACCGCAAGTTTTGCAAAGTCAAACGACGAATGCAAAACTATAAATACCAATGGCGGTATAAGAATGCATCCGCATAAATTTGCGGAAAGTTATGTTCATATTTGATGAGGAGTCGAGGGGCGCACCTTCTGTGAAGTGTGTGGTTGCGATCTCTG
>CAZJRS010000090.1:0-13806 GCA_964548585.1 uncultured Methanocella sp.
AGCGCCGACGTCACGACGGAACCCTGTGGGTCAGGGGTGTGATCCCTGAGCCAGAGTAACGTCTGGTACCACTCGTGGCCCATGCCCGAGCCGCCCTGTGCGTATGCCTCAGTGTACCCGGTGAAGAAGAACCCGGTGGGGTCTTTTATGAGGTCGATATCTTTGAACGCCCCGGTGGACAGCGAAGTAGCCGGCCAGGTGATCAGGAGCAGAAACACGATTGTCAGTACCGAGAACATGAGGACCTGCCCCATGTTTTTACTGATGTACCGCTGGGCGTCCTCCGTGGTCTGAACGCGCTTCTTCCATCCGGAGACGAACTTATCCCAGTCGAAGGCCCGGTATACCGCATATATGAAGTAGGCCATCAGCAAAGCCGCATTCACCGCGAAATAGTACGTGAAACGAATCTGCGATAATGCCGCCCAGAACATGATGACGTTCCATACGAGGAATAGCCACTCGGCAGGCCGGTTGTTCTTGAATACCCGGAAGGCAAGCATGGCGATTGCGATCAGCGAGACCCAGAAAGCCCAGAAGAACGACTGCCACAGGAAATCGAAGGTGAACTGGCCAGCCTGGTTCGTGTAGGACGACCGGGCCTCCTGCACCCAAAGCATGCCGCCGCTGGGCGTGAAGACGTTGAACCCGGCGATGATCAGACTGTACAGCTGTGGGAGTACGATGTAGATGACCAGTAGCCCGATGACGCCGATGCCAAGCAGAGCTACGGGGAAAGCCCACGTTTCAACCTTGTTACTCTTCAGCACCCGGGAAAGACCGTAGATTACCCCGATACCTGCCAGAGCCATGCACATGAAGATCGGCTGCGTGATCGAATAGTACAGGAGCTGCATGTGGAAATCCGACAGCGAGTAAGGCAGAACCATAATCGCCGGGATCAGGTACAAAGCAGCGGCAACGATAACCAGGTAATCCATCGGCGTATCCTTGGTATGGTCGACGATGGACTGAATAACGAAGTAGATGAAGAGTACGAACCCGACAAGCAACGCGCCCGGCCACGAAAGCATATACAAGCCGAATGAGACCCCGGCGAGAGCTGCAAAACCCAGAGCTACCAGAGCATTCCTGTCACGGTTCTTGATCTTATCCACGTTGAGCCCGGATGACTTTGCGTGGTCCAGCGCATAGATGAGGAAGGCCACCGTCATAACGGAGAACAACACTTCCGCAATGTGGTGGTCCGTGAAGCCAAGCATCGAACGTGCCAGGAACTGGCCGGGAATCAGGGCCAGCGTGGCTGCTGCGAGAATGCCGATCTTCCGGCCATAAAGCTTGCGGCCGATGAAATACGTGGGTATGGCACAGAGCATGCCCAGAATTACCGGCGTATATGCGCCCACGGCGGTGACCGTCTCTGCGCTGGGATTGCCAAGGCCTACGATGAGCGATGCCCCGGCGATCATAAGCGTGAAAAACGGCCCGAAGTGGACAGTACTACCAAACGGGTAATGAGTGTAAGGATCGTAGAAAATCCTGTTCGGGAAATTAGCCAGCGTGTTGAATACCAGGCGCATCTGTTCCGGAGCATCGTCTGCGGCGATGTTAACATATTTTTCCGTCCAGTCAGTGAATACCACATCGTGCGAGGGAACTGCCCGAATATAGAACATCAGGACCATGATCAAGATCAAAGCCACAGGGTAGACCCATGCAAACGATTTCAGATATGCAGGGAAATCAAACCCTTTCTTTTCGGTAGTCACTTCGGCTTGTATCGCCTTTTCACCGACTGCTTCAGGCTTCCTGACCTCAGTCGCGTTTCCGGTCGAAGCCGGTTTTCCCTTGACTCCGTCTGGCTTCAGTCCGGCTTTACCGGCTGGCTTGCCACTGCCCTTTCCAGAATTTCCCATTCGCTCACCTTTATATGGTTATCCATGAATGAACACTTTTTACATATACCTTTCGCGTTCACCGCTGAATCGCAGAACCGGGAGGTAGCCATGGGATTCCGGAGATGCAGCCACAGGAGAACACGATACGGGCTGTATCCGAATCAGTAAGCCAGTTCGGGAAATATTGGCCACTCCGGTGCCCCCGCAAGACCTGCGGGGGCATCGTTGCCGGGATTTAATTCTGATGGCCCCACACAGATACTATATCTGTATGATTCCACCGGTCTGAACTGCGTTCTCAGACACAGCTACCTGAGTCGTCGTGTTACCCACAGTGAGTGTGTATTTATCCAGAGGAAGCACGTTCGAAGAGTAGCCGGTCCCGTTCATCGCTTCCGTCGCATAGGGCACAGTCATCTCGTAGTAACCAGTCTGATCGGCTACGGCTGTTCGCACGTACTGGAACGCCCTCTCACCGGTGGTCAGGGAAAGAGAAGCCGTTACGGGTGTGCCGGGAGCGGCCTGACCTTTGATCGTCGCTCCGTCTACTACCTCAAAGAGCTTGACCCACTTCTGTGGCGGACGGGCATCATAGGCGATCAAAGAACCGTCTGTGCTGGCCTGCACAGGGCTTATGGCATCCTTATAATAGCCATACGCTTCAGTGTAGTTGGCCCGCCTGAGCGATTGTGACAGGTCGATCGAGCCGGTGTTAGTTTGAAGGAGTTTTATGTTGACGGTATAGTCCCCCGGGGACTCGTATACCAGCCGTAGGTGACTCAGATTATTGCAGTCCTCGTAATACAGCCGGTTAGCCATCGTACTTTCGTACTTCGGGCTGATGACTGGCAGTTGCACGGATTGCCCCTGGAATATCGAGAACTCTTTGTAAGCGTCCCAGCCGTCATGGTCGTTGGCCCATACCCTCATCGCGTTGATGTAGCCATTGGCATCGTTGTTGCAGACCAGCACATAGCGGCTGCCAAGCTTTTGCAGGTTCGAGTATCCTGCATCCTCTGTCGTGGCCAGGAAGAACGGGGCACTACCCTCCGTGTTGTTATTCGACGTGACGCCGGCCTGGAACGGGTTGGCATTGGGAATACGTTGTGCCACATAAGTGATCATATGACCGTAGTCCCACCAGGCCATCACGCCGTATGCGGTGTCGGGATATGCGTACTGGTCCCCGTCCGCCGGCTTTTGATAAGAGCCGCTATCATAGCTAAACGTAGATGCCTGGGGGTCTGGGGTATTATCCCTCATCCAGATCAGCGTCTGGTACCATTCCGAAATCATGCCCGTCCCGGACTCTGCGGTAAGCTCGGTGACCCCGTAAAACAGATATTTAGCCGGGTCTTGCAAGACACCGGAATAGGTTACTGTCGATAATCCGGTGGCAGGCCAGGTAACCAGTACCAGGAACGAGACGGCAAGTACTCCGAAAACGATCACCTGCCCGCTGTGACGGGAAAGATATTCCTGGACGTCATTCGTGGTCTTTACCCGTTTTTTCCAGGACTCGGCGAACTTCTCCCAGTCACAGGCATTGAAAGCCACATAGATGATATATCCGGTGAGCAGCGCTGCGTTCACTGCGAAGTAATAGGAAAACCGGTCCTGAGATAACGTCGCGATGAGCATGACGAGGTTCCACACCAGGAACAGCCACTCAGCAGGTCTGCTGTCTCGGAAAACCCGGAAAGCCAGCAGGGCAATCCCCAGGATAGAGATAGGGAAAGTCCAGAAGAAGTATGCCCAGAGATGATCCCAGTCAGGCGGCTGTGCCTCGGCGACGGCGGTCATGCCACCGGTGGGCGTGAAGACCTGTAAGCCAGCCTGTATCAACCCGTAGATGGGTGGGGCTGCTATGTATAGTACCAGCATTCCGGCGACTCCCAGCCCCAGCAGCGCAACAGGAAACGTCCAGGACCCTGCAGTCGTTTTGTTTAGTGCGCGGGACAGGCCGAAGATCGCGCCCATACCGGCTATCGCCCCGAACAGGAAAAGAGGCTGAGTGAGCGAGTAGAAGACCAGCTCGAAATGAAGGTTCATCAGCGAATAGGGTAGAACCATCAGTCCCGGAATCGCGAAGGTAGCTGTGGCAAGGATCAGCAGATAATCCAGGCTCCGACCTTTCACGTGGTCGACAATGGCCTGGATCGCAAAGTACAGGAAGATGATCATACCGATGATCAGGCCTCCGGGCCAGGTAAGCATATAGAGCCCAAAGGAAAAGCCTGCCAGCAGGCCAAATCCAAGTGCAGTCAGGGCACTCTTATCTCTGCCCCGGATCTTCGCGAGATTTAACCCACTGCTTTTTGCATAATCCAGAGCGTATACCAGAAACATCACAGTAATGGCCGAGAACAATACCTCGGCGATATGATGGTCGGTAAAGCCCAGCATCGATCGGCCCATGAAAGGTCCCGGAAGCAATGCCAGAGCAAACGCGGCGGCAAGGCCAACGTTTTTGCCGAACAGCTTCCTGCCGATGAAGTACGTGGGCACCGCGCATAGCATGCCCAGGACTGCCGGGGTATACGCGCCTACGGCATCTACCAGTGCAATGCTGGGATTGCCCAGCCCCAAAACCAAAGCGGACCCGGCTATCATCAGAGTGAAAAGAGGCCCGAAGTGAGTTGTACTACCATAGGGGTAATGGGTGAACGGATCGAAGAATATCCGTTCCGGGAAATGGGTGACCGCATTGTGCACAAGGCGCATGTGATACACCGCGTCGTCGTTTGCGAAGTTGACGTAGTTGCCCTGCCAGTTCGTGAAAACGTCATCGGCGGAGGGACCGGCGCGGAGATACAACATCAAAACCATGATGAGTACCAGCGCGACCGGGTATACCCAGGCCAGTGACTTCACGTAGGCCATAGCGTCAAAAGAGCGGACAGAAGGCGTTTCGGTGATTTGAACCGCAGGCTCTGTAGCCTTTTCAGACTTCTTAACCGTATCCCCGGACCCGGCCCGTATAGCTCGCTCACCCGCGACAATAGGCTTCTTCGGCCCCGTTTTACCAGCTTGCTTACCGTTGTTTTTCTCAGATTTCCCCATTCGCTCACCCTAAATACGATTGATATTATTGGCTAAGCATCAATAAGCACTGTTATATATTTACCTTTCGGGTAGTGTGCTATCGCTCGATAATCGCCGAGTATTTCTCGACAATCTCTCCCCATCCCCGTTTAGGAGGCTCAAACGGGCCGGGTTGTTCGGTCATGATCCGGACAATGGCATCCTTGATGGCGGCCGAATCACCCGGTGGTATAAAGTATGTGCCGGAGTATTCTGCCATCGATTCCTCGAGCCCGCCCACCCGGGAAACGACAATCGGCTTTCCGAACGTCATCGCGATGTGAGCTACGCCGCTTTGTGAAGCCCGGAGATAGGGCAACACCACGACATCAGCTGCCGAAAAATAATTAGCCACCTCATCGTCGGACACGTACCGGTCCAGCAGTATAATACGGTCCTTATATGGGGATTCGTTGATCGCCGTCACTACCGATTCCCGGTCTTCCCATATCTCCCCGACCAGCAGCAACCTTGACCTGGCGGCGAGGTCGGCCGACAGCTCACCGAAAGCCCGTATCAGATAGGGAATCCCTTTATAGGGCCTGATCAGCCCAAAGGACATAATGACGTAGTCGGAGCCGAGACTAAGAGCCTGCCGGGCAGCATCTCGATCAATCAGGGGATACTGATCATAAAGGGCATGAGGTATCACCTGGATACGCTCCGCGCTCATACCATATTTTTCCGCAAGCAGATTCTTATCCGAATCGGAGTGCGCCACGTAGCCGTCCGCCCACCGGATCAGCAGCCGCCCCATAAGCCTGGAGTAAAGGCGTATCGGCAGGATGGACTCTTCGAACGGGTCCACGACCTCGTGGAACTCAAGAATGATCTTCGCCCGCAACCGGAGGTTGATCAGGCAAACGATCAGGTGCATGTGAGCGGCGGAAGAGGTCCACCACTGTAGTAGTATGACGTCAGGCTTTTGCTCAAGTAAAAACCGATATACGCGGTACCAGGTCAGGGGGTTGTTCCAGTCCATACCGTCAAAAGCTGCCACCTGATGATTAAAACTCAGATTTGAGAGGTCCTGACCCACGTGTTTATGGCCTGGAAACAAGAACTTAGGTAGCAGGTTCCTGAAGCAGACGACCGACACGACATAGCGGGCAGCCAGCGCATTGGACAACCGGATAGTATAGTAGCTGATGCCGCTGAGAAACTTCTTAGAGGGGCCTACTACACAGACTTTTTTACCGGGCATAAACAGCTCCTTGAATGTATCAGATAGAGACGTTTTTAGCTTAAACTCTTTTCCTCCTGTAGGGAGTCTTACGCGAAGCGGCAAAACATATTTAACCGGCCGGTAATAAAGGATATCCGCCTATGAAGATTGCCCAGGTTTGCCCCAGGTACCCGCCTTACATCGGTGGTGTGGAGACGCATGTATCCGAGATCAGCGGACGTCTCGCCCGGGCTGGCCATGAGGTTACAGTAATATCTACTGATCCGTCGGGGAAGTTTCCCCGGGAGAGCGTAGTAGAGGGAGTCAGAGTACTAAGATTTCCCGCTTATGCCCCGGGTGATGCTTACTATTTCTCGCCATCGCTATACAAGTATATGAGAGGAGTGACCGGCTTTGACGTCGTGCACGCTCACGGTTACCACGCGTTTCCGGCGCTGCTTTCGACCGGCTCAAACGCAAAAAAATTCATCTTCACCCCCCACTACCATGGCAAAGGACATACGCCACTCAGGAACTTCCTGCTGAAGCCCTATGGGCTTGCGGGTCGGAGGGCGTTCGAAAAGGCGAACACAGTAGTCTGCGTTTCCGAATTCGAGAAGGGCCTGGTGTGCCGGGATTTCGGCTGCGAGGACAAAGTAAAAGTCGTACCTAACGGGATTGTCAGAAGCGAGTTTTCGGGCCTGGAACGGGTGGAATCCGGAAAACAAATATTATACGTGGGCAGGCTGGAGGAGTACAAGGGTGTCCAGTATGCAATTAAGGCGCTTCAGCTATTGCCGGAGTACAGGCTAAAGATCGTGGGTAAAGGCCCGTATAGAGAAGCACTGGCCAGGGAAGCGGCCGACGCCGGCATAGCCGACAGAGTAGATTTTCGCTCAGATCTGTCCCGGAAAGAGCTTTTACAGTCCTATGCGGCTGCGGATGTAACGATCATGCTATCGAAGTTCGAGGCCTACGGGATCACCGTGGCTGAAGCACTGGCAGCCGGCGTCCCCACGATCGTGGCGAACGGCTCGGCACTCTCGGAGTTCGTAGATAACGGGCTCTGCAAAGGCGTCGATCTCCCGGTATCGGTAGAGACGCTGGCCGATGAGATCAATACAGCCAGGCGATTACCATATGCCAGAGAGATCCTTGACTGGGACGAAGTGGTAAGCAGGCTACTGGACATATACCGAGGGGACCAGTAATGAAGATCGGCATCGTAGTACCGTATTTTACCCCCTTCGTCAGAGGGAATGAGTTCGGACTGGCAGATGGGCTGGCCAGATCAGGGCAGGACGTGACTGTGATCACATCGACGGGCAAGGCACCCCGGGAAAAGATGCTAAAAACAGACTACAGGAACGACCAGTCCGGACCTTTCAAGGTAAAATACCTGTGGACACCACTGGATGTGGGAGAACTCCCGTTCACGCCGTCGATCATCAGGGAAATCTGGCGCGGAGGCTACGATGTCCTGCTACTGCAGGAAGACTACCAGCCGATATGCCACATGGCTGCCATAGCTGCGAAAATAAAGGGGATTCCGACGGTGCTGTCGACCGAACGGACGTATTTCCCGGCAGGCCTGAAAAGGCTCGCGCTGGGAGGCTTTGACCTGACTTGTAACGCCTTGACCCGCAGGATTGCGACTGTATACACGGCCCATTGTGGCGCGGCAAAGGAGTTCGCAGAGCAGAGCCTGCGCGTGCCCCGGGGCAGGGTTAAGGTCGTCCACGTGGGTGTGGATGCCAGCCTGTTTAAGCCTACGCAGGGGACGACTCCGCTGACGGAAGGCGAGTTTAAGATCCTGACCGTGGCGAGGCTGCACTCATACAAGGGCCTGGATACACTGATCAGGGCGATGGAGATCGTCAGGAGAGAAAAGCCCGGCGCCATACTCTATATAATGGGCCGGGGGCCTGATGCCGCCGAACTTAAAAAACTCGCCTCGGACGCAGGTGTGACCGATGTTGTGCGGTTCGTAGAAACTCCGGTACCGAATACAGAGATGCCATCGGTGTATACCAGTGCGGATCTGTACGTGCAGCCAAGTATCGTCGAGCCTTATGGGATTGCGGTACTGGAAGCCATGGCCTGCGGCAAACCGACGATCTGCAGCAGTGTCGGAGGCATGCGAGATACGGTTGAAGACAACAAGACCGGGTATCTGGTGCCGCCAGGAGATCCAAAAGCGCTGGCTGAAAAGATCGGGCGTCTGGCTGAGGACCGGCAGCAGCTGGCCGTGATGGGTGCTGCTGCAAGAAAGCGGGTAGAACAGGATTTCGACTGGCTGGTTATCGCCCGGCGATACCTGGACTTGCTGAGGGGGCTACAGAAATGAAGCCGGCAGTGCTGTACGTAGCCCCGGAAATCCCGTTGCCGCATGCCGGCAGCTTCCTGGGAGGCTCCACTCACGTGGCAGAGGTTTCCGCGTCGCTAATCAGGAACGGCTTTACAGTCTTTGTCCTCTGCCGCCGCATGTCCCGAGCCCAGCCTGCTTTCGAGAAGCTGGGGGACGACCTGTACGTGTACCGGGTTTTCCGGGGGCTGCTGGTCCCGGTGGGTGGCGGCATCTCTAAAAAGGCGAGTAACAGGAAGCCATCGGTAAAGGACAGGCTCCGTAAGTTTGCAGAGAGGGCGTATTTTGCCACGGTATACCGGGCGGTGATGGCAATCATTGCAGGATGCATTATCAGGAAGCAGCATTGTAGCGTGGTACTGGAGCGGAACTCCGGAAAAGGTATCGGCGCGTTTCCGGCCAGACTGATGGGAGTACCGATAGTCGAGGAAGTGATCGATCCGGACTACAGCCCGACAGCTCTGCGAATGGCAGACAAGGTCTTTGCTTACACTCCGAAGATCTTGAAAGGCCTGGTACCGCAAGAAAAGATCAGGCTCACGTCTGCGGGAGTGGATGCCGACCTGTTTCGACCTGTCGATGGGACGGAGATCAGGAAGAAGCTGGACTTAGAGGGAAAGAAAGTCGCCGTCTACGTCGGCGCAGCGAGCGCCTGGCATGGCATCGAAGACCTGGTCAAGGCTGCCGCATACCTGGACGATAGATATCTCATCCTGATCCTAGGCCAGTCCACCGGAGATACCGAAGCGCTGGCCCGGGAAACAGGCGTACTGCACAGGCTGGCGTTCACCGGGTTCGTGGAGCACCGAAAGGTCCCGGAGTACATCTCCGCGGCAGACGTGGCCATCGCACCGTACGATCCGGCGGGATTCCCCGAGATGGAACGGTATGGATTCTACTTCTCACCCATCAAGCTGTTCGAATACATGGCCTGCGCCAGGCCGGTCATCGCCACGGACATAGATATCGTCAGGGACATCGTCAGATCGAACGGCTGCGGACTCATCGTTCCCCCGGGCGATCCCCGGGCGCTGGCGCAAGCGATCAGGACTGTCACAGAGCTGCCCGATGGGGGCTCTGCGATGGGAAAAGCAGGGCGCAAGGCTTGCGTCGAACGCTATACGTGGGAAGCTGTCGGAGGAGACATAGCGAAAACGCTTAAAGAGTTGACCGGAGGACGCTGATCGTGAGGACTGACGCCGGAAGACCGGTGCATATATCCCCCCGGCGATCTGATTCAGGGATACAACAGGTGTGAAAGCATTGATCAAGGTATTGCTTGTCGTCAAAGACCTCCACGACAGGGGAGGAGTGAACAACGCGGCTTCCTGCCTCGCCGAGAGCATGGAGGCCACAGGAGAAGTGGAGTTCCACGTCCTGTCCCACCGCATCCGGGACGACATGAAGTGGGTGAAACAGCAGCTTCCCCTTCCCCCTCAGGGCAGGCTTCCCCTGGTTTCCGACGAGGGATACATGCTGAAGACCAGGCGGACTATCGCCGAAGCGGTCCGGGAGGTGAAGCCGGATCTGGTACATGTCCACACGCCGGTATTGCTACCGCCGAAGGATACACCCACCCTAGTATCCGTGCACGGCACATACCTGCGAGAGCTTCCGTACCTGTGGAAGTACCCGCTGACGCCCTTCTACAAGCTGTTTCAGATCGCCTACACCTACAATATTTACGCGGTCGAACGCTTTTGCCTGAAGTACTACGATCGCTACCACGTCAGCTGCGACCGGACCCGGGAAGAGATCAAGAGCATGGGTGTCTCCGAATCATCCATATTCAGGGTTCCCTACGGTGTAGACACAAACCGGTTCAAGCCCGGCGCTCCCCCGGCAGGGCTGCGTGAAAAGTACGGCATCCCGGCAACGGCCAGAATCATCCTCTCCCTGGGAGCCATGGTCCCCCGGAAAGGCCAGGATGTCGTGGCGGCCGCCGCCAGACAGGTGCTGGATGCGCACGAGGACGCGGAGTTTGTCTTCGCCGGACCGATAGCCCGGTCGGGCCAGCAGTACATCAGGATGATGAGAGAACGAGCGGCCAAAGCAGGAGTACCGCAGGAAAAGCTGCACTTCACCGGCTCCCTCCCCCAGGAAGACCTGACAGGCTTTTACAACGCCTGCGCAGTCTTCGCCTCGGGAAGCTACCAGGAAGGCTTCGGCCTGAACGTGCTCGAAGCAGCCTCCTGTGGCAAGCCGGTAGTAACGACGGACGTAGGCGGTGTCCGGGAGATGCTGGGAGGCCATGGCAGGATAGTCCCGGTGAACGATCCGGCTGCGCTTGCCAGAGGCATTATCGAAGCCCTGAATGAGGGAAGAGAAGAAATCCCGGGCCTGCGAAGGCATGTGGAGGAGAACTTTACGTGGCAGAAAGTGGGCAGAGACATGGTCGACGTGTATCGGGCAATGGCAGCGCTTAAAAATATAAAATGACAGGGTTTAGCTGCAGACAACGCGGTGGATATCTTCTGCCCTATAGTAACTTTTTTATGTCCAGTGAAACGTTTCCCCGGCTGCCCTGCTGGTCCAGGAACACCCGGCACCACATCTCGGTCATGAACGCCAGCCACGTGGCGTAGTTGGCTTTGCCTTTCGACAGGCCTTTTCCCCGGACAAGGCGGCTGAACGCAGCCTGGTTGAAGCAGCCTCTGTGCGCAAAGCGTTCGCTTTCGATCACCGAGGTCATCACTTCGCCGAGGTCTTTTTGCATCCAGATGCCGATGGGTATGTTAAACCCTTTCTTGGGCCTGTTGACGATCGCTTCTGGCAACAGGTCTCGGACCGCCTTTTTCAGGATGTACTTGCCGTTGGTCCCGCTGAGCTTGACCTTTGACGGCAGGGACATGGAGTATTCGACGACCTTGTGGTCCAGGAAGGGCACCCTCGCCTCTACCGAGTGGGCCATCGAGATCTTGTCGACCCGCAGCAGCTGGTGGTTCGGCAGCATCTGGGTCACGTCGAACTTCAGCGCCCTGTACAGCGGATCCCGGGTGCCGGCATGCAGGAATCCGTCGATCTCTCGCGACGGGTCGGCGCTCCCGGTCAGGGCAGGCTGAAGATAGCCCTTTTTCTCTCGCTCACTGAGAGGTATTCGCTTGAACATGAAGTACCTGGTTCGGAGGGACTCGGGTATAACCGAATATTTCTGCGAAAGAGCCCGGTACTCGTCGTAGCCTGCGAACAGCTCGTCCGAGCCTTCGCCCAGCAGCGCTACAGTCACCCGCTTTTTAACCTCTCGGCTGGTCACGTAGAAAGGTACTGCGGCAGGGTCGCTCAAGGGTACTTCGGCGTGCCACAGGACCCGGGGGATAAACTCGGTCATCCGGTCCATGCTGATGCGGATCTCGTTATACTCGGCCTTACAGTGTTCGGCCACCACCCGGGCGTACTCGAACTCGTCGGTCGCTTCGCCATAGCCGACGGTAAAGGTCTTCACCGGATCATCCGAATGCCGGCTCATCAAGGCGACGATCGCGCTGGAGTCCAGGCCGCCGGAGAGGTAGGCGCCAAGTGGTACCTCGCTCATGAGCCGGATCTTCACGGCTTCCTCCAGCAGCTCCCGGAGCCGGGCGGCATAGGCCTCTTCCGTGGCCGGCGCAGCCTGCGTGTCTTCGATGTTCCAGAACTTTTTGATCGCCATCGATCCGTGCTGGTGGACGATCATGTGGCCGGGTAGCAGCTTGGTCACACCCTTGAACATCGTTGCAGTACCGGGGATCGTCCGATAGGTGAACATCAGGTTTACAGCTGCCGGGTTCAGCTCCGGCACGAAGCCCTCGTGCTGAAGGAACTGCTTGGCTTCCGAAGCGAACATGAACAAGCCGTCTACCACGGTGTAGTACAGCGGTTTGATCCCCAGCCGGTCCCGGACGATGATCAGCTTCTTGTGGGGAGCATCCCACAGGGATATGGCAAACATGCCCCGCAGGTACTTCGGAAAGTCCTCTCCGTACTCCTCGTACAGGTGAGGGATGACCTCGGTGTCGCAGGTGGTATAGAACCGGTGGCCCTTCTGTTCCAGATCGGCCTTCAGCTCTGCGTAGTTATAGATTTCGCCGTTGTAGACCACCCACACGCTCTGGTCTTCGTTGTGGATAGGCTGGTGGCCGGTGGATACGCCGATGATCGCCAGCCGCCTCATACCCATGGTAAAGCCGGTATCGGAGTAGCAGCCGTCGTCATCCGGGCCACGGTGGCGGATGGCATCACACATTCTTCCGACCAGAGCTTCGTCACTCACTCCCAGTATTCCGCATATGCCGCACATAGTGTTACCTCGTTTTTAGCACTGACTCGTAAACGGTCTCGACCCGCTTTGCGATGATATCCCAGGAAAAACCTGCGGCGAAGCTCCGGGCGTTATCACCCATCAGCTTTGCCTTCGCCTGATCGGATAAGATCTCTGCAACCCTGTCCGCCATCTCGCCGGGAGTCTCCACGAGGTAGCCTGAACGGCCGCTGTCGACCGCTTCTTTGATGCCGCTGTTGTTGAAGGCCACCACGGGAAGCCCACAGGATTGAGCCTCCAGCAGCACGATGCCAAAGCCCTCTTCCTTGGAAGGCAAGAGGAATAGATCACTGGTATTGTAGTACATCCTGAGCTCCTCGAACGGTACTCCCCCGAGCAGCTTCACGTGGTCCGAAAGGTTGTTAGCCGCCAGCCCCTGCCGCAGACTTTCGTTGTACTGAGGCCAGGTTTCAAACATCTTCCCGACGATGTTGATCTTCACGCCGGGAAGCCGCCGGACAATCCCCGGGGCCACATCCCGTATGAACTCCAGATACCCTTTCCGCGGGTCTATCCTGCCTACGATCAGAATGGTGCTTCCACCCTTGTCATGGCCGAGAGAATCGCAAAAGCGGCTGGTATCGATGCCATTGGGAATGACCGACATTTTCCCCTGGCCGATCATGTAGTGGGTTACCGCCTGGCTTTTAGTGTAGTTGCTGACACATATGATCTGACTGGCCGCGTGGCCCGACAGAAACTCCTCGACGTAGAACTTGAAGTAGAACCACTTTGCGAAAAGGCTGCGGGTGCTCACCCGGTATTCGCTGATCGCCGTGGAGTGGAAAGTCTCTACCAGCGGCACTCGGTCTACCAGCCGGTTGAGAAGGACATTGAAACCGGCACACCCCTGGGCGTGCACGATATCTATGAGGCCTGCCTTCCGCAGGCTGTGCAGCTTACGGTAAACACCGAGCGTGAAAGGCCTCTCGCCGATGATATCGACCGTGACGTTCTGGGGCACGGGCATGTCCACCCCCATGCAGATGATGCGCACCTGGTGGCCCCGGTCGGCCAGCGCCCGGGATAACTCGACCGC
>CAZJRS010000091.1:0-13308 GCA_964548585.1 uncultured Methanocella sp.
GCGCATTTTTCATCTTGCTGGCGCTTCTCAATTCCCTGACCTTGAAAATGTTTTGATACCAACCTTGTAGGCGGAGACACGACAATAACGCTGCTATCTCATTTCCGCTCGCTGTATACGCGAAATCTAACTTATCATAATCATACTTCAAATTTGTAAATAAATTTGCTTAATCTCATATTATGTACAAAAAATATATTATAAACCATCCTCATTTTTAACTTGCTATAGGCGCACCGATCATATCGGTCAGAACCCGGATAGTAGCGGCAACTCGTGTATATATAAGGGTATAATTATGATATTGCCGTCTTCAATGAGCATCGTGTAAAGAAGGAATCCGGCATGGGCAAATGCCAGTGATCATCCGCCCTACCCGAACAGGATACCTGAAAGGAGGAGCGCGCTGTGGACCAAAGCGCAGTTAATAAAATCATCTTGGATTCAACAGTTGGAGACTCGGGCTGTAGGTGTAATGAACTCGAGAAAGAGTTCATGCTCCTCAAAGGTTCGATCAAAAAGCTGATCATCGACATCCGGGAAAAGATGAACGATAGCGATAACCCGTTCAAAAACCTGGAGTCGTTAGACCGGATGGTATCAGACAGGTTACCTGAACTGATGCCCGACCCGGTTATCAGTGACGACACCATGAAGCCAGAGCCTCCTGTGAAGGCTAGTGAAGACGTCGTGGAGGCGCCCAAAGTATCGGCCAAAAAGGAGGAAGACATGACCCAGGTGAAGCGGGACTCGGAAAACAATCGTTGTCCTTTTGCGACCAGGGCAGGCACAGTGCAAGATCACTGTCCACTGGTTGTAACCAGTAACAGCATCGATAAACGTTGCGCCATGGTCCGGGAGAGCCGTGTACCGGACAACTCCTGTCCGATGTCCAGTCATGGTTGCGACGCTGTGAATTATGGTTCCCGGGATAACGGTCATTCGGAATACTGTGACCGAGACCGGCGGAGCGGTGGAAACGCTTATCCCGCTTCTTCCCGGGACTTGCCTGACCGCACTTATTGTAGTGCTTGCGGGCAGCTGCTGAATCCTGGGTACGATACCTGTACGGATGGCGGTCGGGCAATGCCGTATCCGTCTTACTCCCGGCGTACCTGGTACGATCGATCGGATGATGGTGGGCATCAGGGTTCCCGGCAGGCGGCTTATGCCAGACGTCCGCTTAACTCCGGGTATCCTGAGTATGAGGCTGGGTATGCGGGTAATTATCCTGCTCCTCTTCCTGGTCCTGGCCGAGACGGCTATCCGCCTCAGGGACTGCGCCGGCAAAACCGGGCATCTCCGAGGTATTCTCCGGCGTATGGCGCAGGGTATGAACACGATGAGTACCAGGAGTATCAACAACCGTCCTTCTGTGGAACCGAGCCCGAGTACTATCGCCCCAGGCCAGTGGTTCGGAGGGGGCCTGTCGCCTCTGGTAATCCACAGTACGGTTACTATGAGAGTCCTCCCGAGGGCTCGTATGTTTATGACCCTTACCGGCTACGGCCGAGGGAACGAGGTGTTCCGGTATACCCCGAAAACCCGCGGGAAGCCTATTACGAAAGTACTGGCGAGCGGGTTGAGGGTGACTGGTATGAGCCAGTAGACTCTCGGGCACAGCAGCCCCGGCGGCGCAGCGGGAAGTATTCGCCACCTTCTGAGCGGGAGTCCTTTGACGAGTACGAATTGACCGAACCCCGCCCGGAGATCGAAGACCTGGCGGATCAGTCTGAGCCGGTACTCCCGCGTACCCGCAAAAAATCTCGTCGCATGATCGGCATCGTTGAGCTACCAGAGCCTGAGCTTGTCGACGTGCCCAATCCCAGGCCGAGGCGTAGCAGGTCTGTCAAGCCGGGGGGCTGATGCCCCCAAAAGGCTTACTCTACCATGAGCGATCTGGCTTTTACTTACAATTTTGTATTTTCAAATAAGTAATTATTACGTGTCTATTTTTGATTTAGAAAATAAATTAACTTAATTTCGCAATATGTACAAAAAATATATAATAACGCCTAGTGACTTTTACATGTAATTATGGCACCCTTCTCAGGTGCTTGCATGCAAATTACTGAAAATAATAACCAGCTGGAGTAACTGAACATGACCCCAAGCAATTGCAACCCAACAGGTGTTCACCGGTCAATATATCTTACCTATGAGCCTTACTTAGGCGGTTTTTATTGTACTATCTATGCGTGGCCTGCACAGCAGGCGGCTCCTGCGTGGCAGGCGGCTTACCCGGGAGTGACGGGCTAGGGGTGTGGGTATGGCGGAAATGGACCAGAATGCCATCAACAGGATCATCTTAGATGCGGGGAACGAGGATCCCACCAAGAAAGTGGACAAGCTCGAGAAAGAAGTCATGCTTCTCAAGGGATCGATCAAAAAGCTGATCGTAGATATCCGGGAACAGATGAACAACGCGGAAAACCCCTTCCTCAACATCCAGCAGCTGCAGATGGCGCCCACTGCGCCAGTCATCCGCGAAGATCCCATCCAGTTCGAGATGCCCCAACAGCCAGAGTATGATGGGGATGACGATGAAGAAGATGAGGTACCAGTAACCAAATCCAAAAAGAAACAAGGCAAAAAGGGCAAGAAGAAAGCCGCGGAGCCTGAGGAAGACGCCGACGAAACTGATGCGGCCGTCGGAGACGGCCTCCGCAAGCGCGAGCAAGAGCTTCTGGAACGGGAGCGCGAGCTCGACAGGGCCATGGGTAAATACGGATATGCCTCGAAAGGCGATGCCGAACCTGGCTCAGATGCCGGCTACTCGAAGCGTGACATGGAAGTCATGAGCGAGTTCGAGGAGCAGCGCAGAATGCTCGAGACCATGCGGAACAAGACGCGGACCGGCGGGCCTGCCACACTGACAGGGAACCGCAAGATCGATCCATACACGATTAACCAGATCATGGACTGGACCCGCAACATGATCCGCAAGAACGGGAGCGAACGGCTTTCCGACCTGCTGGATATGTACGTGTCCACCGGTTACCTCAGCGAAGAAACCAAGCTGATCGTCCAGCGCATGTCCAAGCTGATGGAAGCGGAGCCTCAGAAGCCTCCTAAAAGGCTTGACATCAAAGAGTGTGTCAGCGATCTGTACACACTGTACATGATACTCAATCCCGGTGACAAAGAGCTCGACTCGAGAATGCTCAACGTTCTGCTCAACCCGGAAGAAAGGTACTAATCATCAAGGACCGGCGATCGAGCTTCAGGGGCCATTGTGGGATGGCTCCGGCAAAACATGCTGACACGCCGGCAGAGAATCTTACGGCAGGCATCAGCCTGCCGGACTGGTAAAAAGGCATTGTAGCGGGAGAAAAACTATGGTTCAGAATACGATGGGTACGGCAATTATGATCATAGCGTCAGTCATCGCTGTGGTTGCCATAATCAACGCTATTTATCCGACGCTGAACAGCTCTGGCCGGACCATCCTTGCATCCACCGCAGATACTAATGAACAGACGAAGACGCTGATGGCCATGTCGTCCTACGGCTTTGTCAGTAGTACGACCCTCGACGTCTGGGTCAAGAACAGCGGCCGTACGAGCATCTCCGAAAGCGAACTGCAGGTGGCCAGGGTTTACTTCGGCAACGACAGTGGTTCCATGAAATACTACCCTGCCTCAGTCAGCATCGAAGAGCCGAACAACGGTGACGTTTTCCTGGATCCCGGGGAAACGCTGAAAGTAGAAATCACCTCTGGCTCACTACCACAAAATGCCGGGATCCACCGGTTCAGGCTTGCCCTGCCTAACGGGGCTATCAGCGAGTATACGCTGGCCATCTGAGAGGTTGAGAACATGTCGAGCGATGTAATTGGAACAGCAGTCATGGTCATGACGACCGTCATCATCACAGCGGCACTGCTGAACGCTATCTTTCCCTCTATCCTCACCAGCGCGATCTCGATCAAAGCCACGAGTGCAGACGCAGGCGAACGTTTCGCCACCAGTATGCTGTTTACCAGTTACGAGGTGGTGTCCCCGTCTCATGTGCGCTTCGAGGTCTTGAACGACGGCCGGCAAGAGATCGCCGGGACCATGATCCCTCTATCAACTGTGTACCTCAGCGCGGAGAACCAGCCGCTGCTCTGGCTTAAATACGACACCAGCGTGTCGGAGACTTACTGGACCTATGCGCTCACCGGCGCCGACCAGGACTGGGATCAGGGCGAAACGATGATGATCGAGGTTATCAACCCCACAGGCAGCTTCGCCGAAGGGAACTACCGGCTCAGGCTTCAGCTCTCCAGCGGGGCCATGTGTGAACATGTATTCGCTGTGTAGGTATCGATTATGATGACGAGGAGTAGGTGAACAATGGCTCAAGACGCAATGACGACTGCAATACTCATCATCGCAGCTATCATCTCAGTAGTCGTGCTGGTCAATGCCATCTATCCCGCCCTCTTCATGACCACCGGGTCGATCTCGAGCACTTCCGATATGGCAAGCGACCGAATGAAAAGTGACATCCGGGTCGTCATGGCCAATTCGCCCAACTCAACCGCATTACAGGTATGGGTCAAAAACATCGGAAGCAACCGGGTACCGGCCAGCCGGATCAACTACACGGATGTGTACTACGGGGACAAGGGAAGCATGGAACGAGCCTCCCCAAACCCTTCCTCCGGCCTGTGGTGGAACTACACCCTCGACGATTCCAACGGTGACGGACACTGGGATTCCGGAGAGACGCTGGAGATGACTATCTACGATCCAGGCTCCACCGGCTTCACGGCGGGAGATCATCAGATCAAGCTCGTGCTCTATAACGCCGCGGGCTTCGAGGACACAATTATCATTTGAGGCGGGAGACGGACCATGGCGCAGAATACAATCACCACGGCTATACTGATCATCGCAGGTGTCATTGCTACGGCAGCGCTTCTCAACGCGCTGTTCCCGGCAATCTACGGCATGTCTGGCTCGGTATCGTCGGTATCCGAAAGCTCCAGCGACCGGATGAAAACCGACTTCAGGATCATCTCCGAGGGCTTAGATCCCCTCGACTCAAACACGTTGCATCTATACGTGAAGAACACAGGGCGTCTGAAAATCACCGGCTCTAACATCGAAAAGTCCGACGTTTACTTCGGTTCCGGGTCATCGATGTACAAAGCCCGGTTCGACTCATCTGCGCCGTCATGGCAGTATACGATCCAGGATGGCAATGGTGACTCGATCTGGAACCCCGGAGAGACGCTCGATATCGCAATTACGACAGATAGCTACGACTTCATGGCGGACCGGCAGACGGTCCGGCTTGCAGCATACAACGGTGTATCGATCGAGGGCATATTTACTCTGTGAGATGAACGAACCATGGCTGAAGAAACAATAAGCACGGCAATATTGACGGTGGCTACCATCATAGCGGCCGTGGTGTTGCTGAACGCCATCTACCCTGCGCTGTACAGCGCCTCCGGCTCGATCATGTCCATGAACAGCGTGACAGTCGAGCGGATGAAGACCGACGTGAAGGTTCTTACCGAGTTTCCCGGCACGGACGGTGACGGCCACTTCAGTCTGGTCGTCTGGGTGAAGAACACCGGTGGGACGACCATCGAAGAATCCAGCCTGGGCCTGGCTGACGTTTACCTCTATACGGGGAACGGCGTCACGACCAGGATCTCTCAGACAGGCGGCGCCAGGCACTGGCAGTATTCCCTGCTCAGCGGCGATGGCGACACTGACTGGGACCCTGCCGAGACATTAGAAGTCACACTGGACTACGGTGACTCGCTTCCATCTGGCACTGCCCGGTTCAGGCTGGCTCTGGATAACGGCGTATTCGCGGAGGATACGTTCTCCTGGTAGGTGTCACACATGGGTTTCGGCAGCATTATCTCTACGGGCATATCGATTGCGGCGTTACTAATCGCCGGGTATCTGGTCATGTCAGGCATGATCTTTACGATCAATGTAGCGACATCCTCGACTGCCATGGTACGGGACCTCAAGGCCGATCAAATGGCTACGGGGCTGGCTCTTGCCAACGTCACTAGCGTTGATGCCGTGACCATCGAGTACAACGTGACTAACACAGGCAGGACCACCATCGACAACATCACCCGTATGGACATGATCCTGAAGTACGTCGATCAGAGCTCCGGTCAAAGCCTCGCTGGCATGTGGCTGGAGCCTGCCATGGGTGGCGAACCTATCACTGGCTTCGGCCAGTGGTCGGGTACAGTCCTCAATTCGCCCATGAGAGACACGACAGGCACCCTCATGCTGCTGCCTGGCGAGACGATGACCGTCAGGGTGGTACTGAGTGCGCCTCAGCCGTCCGATACCGGTGTAATCGCGGCAGCAGCGCCTGATGGCGTATGCGCCGCTAAACCGTTTAACTTCGGGATCTGAGCGTATGGATGACACGAAAATGCCCCGGACCTACCTGAATGTGGCGAAGAGCAGAGGCAGCAATCGCCGGACCGCGTTGCGGATCGCTTTCCGCAACTCTTACGGCGAGGCTGTTATCCGGCTGATCTATACTGAGGAGGATATCTCATGGGATTCGGCCCTGTAATCGCGACAGCCCTCTCAATCGTGGTGCTGATCGCCGCGGGCTACGTCCTGGTCGGGGGCATGGCTCACTCGGCGGACATCACCGCTGCAACCATGAAGAGTTCAGGCGACCTCAAAAACCAGCAGCTCAAGACCGCGCTTGATCTGGACGGCGCGGCAGGATTCGTCAGCGGCACGTTCTCCTGCAGCGTGCACAATACGGGAAGCGAAAAAATCGCCGACCTAAGCCAGGCGGACGTTATCCTGACGTTCATCGATCCCGGCAACGGGATTGTCGCAGTCTACTGGGTACCATACCAGCAGCCGGGCCAGACTACCGGCATGTACTGGAGAAACGCCGGAATCGACTCGATCGCCGGTGACCTGATCAACCCCGGGATGCTCGATCCCGGCGAAACGCTCACAGTCGAAGTGGTGAGGGACAGTGGGTTCCCCACTAATATCGGGACAGTCCTGGTGGCAGCCCCTGACGGGGTCACCGCCTCGACCAGCTTTATAGTAACATAGGTGAGAAGATGACCGATTACGAAGAATTAGAAAAAGAAAAGAGGAAGACACTTCTCTCGACCGGCAACACGGAGATCGACAAGAAAATGGCCGATGGTCTACCCATCCATTCTCTTAACCTCATCGAGGGAGCGAACGATACGGGCAAAAGCGTCGTGACCCAGCAGATCATCTGGGGCGGGCTCAACCAGGGCTTTAGCTTCTCTGTCTACACGACCGAGAACACCATCAAGAGCTTCCTGAGCCAGATGGAAAGCCTGAGCCTGGACATATCGGACCACTTTGCCTGGGGCTACCTGAAGATATTCCCCATTCACGTGGAAGGCGTAGAGATGGGTGGAGATCTGTCGCGCAATTTCTTACAGCGGCTCATCACCCACATCAAGGCCGGAAAATCCGACATCATCATCATCGATTCGTTCACCGTGTTCACCATCAGTTCGACCCAGGACGACATCTTCAAGTTTTTCGCAGAATGCAAAAACCTCTGCGACGATGGCAAGACCCTCCTGATCACACTGCACCAGTACGCATTCGACGAAGACACCCTGATCAGGATCAGGTCTATCGCCGACGGCCACATCAAGCTGAGGCTGGAACAGGTGGGCGACAAGTACGTGGCTATGATGGAAGTCTCCAAGATCAGGGGCGCCAGGAAGTCGACGGGTAACGTCATCAGCTTCGAGGTACACCCCGGTTACGGCTTAAAGATCATTCCGTTCTCGTCGGCACAGGTGTAATCACAGTAAAAAAGAAGGAGGAGACAGTACTATGGAAGGATTTAATCTGCCATTCGAGGCTATCAGGAAACCGGTCGACCACGACCACTCGGACCTGAACCAGTGCGGCATCTACCGTATTCTACCCGACGATGCCAAGCGTGAGGTGGAGAAGAACCCTTACCTGCTTGACTATCTCCACATGATCCCGATCGACGAGATTGGCATGCCCAAGATATACCCCAAGCTTGACCGAAAGCTGGGCGATCTCCAGTCGCCGAACCTGATCTACCCCGCCGGGGATGAAATCTACATTCACATCTACCCGGACATGAAAGACGTACGTAATCTTTACATTCCGGTCGAGCAGCACTTCATCATCGACATTCAGCCATACCTGCCCATTGTTGAAGAGCGGCTCGTTGACATGGTGGCTAAGTTTAACCCCACTAACATTGACGAGCGCAAGCAGATCCTCAAGGAGTGCCTGGGTAAGATCTGTGTAATCGACAACAAGAAGGGGCAAAAGGCCGTAGCAGCGACGCAGAAGAAGAGCCCGTTCGGAAGCTTCATGGGCGGCAGCAGCGACAAAGGCAAATCCAAGACTGTCACATTAACCAAAAACGAGTACAAGGCACTGGAGTACTATGTCATGCGAGAGAAAGTCGGCATGGCGCTGCTGGAACCGGTGATCAAAGACTCGAACATTGAAGATATCACCTGCGACGGTTACGGTCCGATCTTCCTCGAGCATAAGATCTTCAAAGGGCTCAAGACCACTGTAGAGTTCTCCATGAAGGACCTGAATCGGTTCGTATTACAATTATCGGAAAAGATCGGCAAGCCGATCACCTTCGCAAGCCCCATCGTAGACGCTACGCTGCCGGACGGCAGCCGTATCAACATCGTCTACGGCGAGGACGTATCCAAGCGAGGTAGCAACTTCACCATCCGTAAGTTCTCCGACAAGCCGCTCAGTTTACTCACTCTGATCGACGGCGGCTCGCTGGACTACACGATGGCAGCCTATCTCTGGATCATGCTCCAGGAGGGCATGAGCGCATTCGTGAGTGGGGAAACAGCCAGCGGTAAAACAACCCTCCTCAACGCGATCATGGCGTTCATTCCACCCACCGCTAAGATCGTATCCATCGAAGATACGGCTGAAGTTCAGGCTCCCCACAAAAACTGGACCAGGGAGATCACCCGTGGCGCGGGCAAAGGCAACAACTCATCGGATGTAGGCATGTTCGACCTGCTGAAAGCAGCACTGCGTCAAAGGCCTAACTACATCATCATCGGTGAAATACGAGGTATTGAAGGGGCCATCGCATTCCAGGCCATTCAAACCGGCCACCCTGTCATATCCACATTCCACGCAGCATCGGTGGAGAAGCTCATCCAGCGTCTCACCGGCGACCCTATCAACGTACCCAAGACTTACGTGGACAACCTGAACCTGGTGATCATCCAGAGCGCGGTGAGAAGACCTGACGGCCGTGTCGTAAGACGAGTACTATCCATCAACGAGATCGTCGGGTACAACCCACAGACTAAGGGCTTCAGCTTCGTCGAAGCGTTCTCCTGGGATCCGGTCACCGATACCCACTCGTTCAAGGCTTTCGGCTCCAGCTTCCTGCTGGAGCAGAAGGTCGCGAGGAAGCTTGGTATCCCCTCACACAAGACTAAAATCATCTACGACGAGGTCGAGAAACGGGCTAAGATCCTGAAGAAGATCAGTGAGTCAGGCATCCGGGAGTACGGTGAATTCTTCAGCATGATCACCCAGGTTGAGCGCAAAGGGCTCACCAAGATGGAGGTATAAAGGTGCAGGACGCAGGCAACGCTACCGCTGTTAAAACCAACCAGAAGGCCGTAAATGAGAATAGGGCTGCAAAAGCAAAAGGCAGCCAGATGCCTTTCGAGGGGCTGCTCCGGCCTATCGTCACCTACTTCCAGAGCTACGCGGAGACCGCCCGGATCGACGTCGACCTGATGTACACGGTCACCTACATGAACACGATCGCGACGGCCGACCTGGCGCGAGACGAGATCTTCCGCAGGGTTGCCGAGCGAGAGGACTTCGTCTGCAGCAAGTACTTCAAACAAGTCTACATGCTCGCCAAGAACTGGAACTACGAGTATAGCTATTCCTGTCAGATCGTTGCGAAAAGCGTGGCCAACAAGCGCCTGAAAGACTTTCTCATGCGGCTGGGCAATGCCATGTCCTCGGGCGAACCTGAGTCAAGGTTCCTGGAAAGCGAATACGCCACAATGATGACCATCTACAAGAACGAGTACGAGCGGAGCCTCGAATCACTGAAAAAGTGGAGCGATGCATATACTGCGCTGCTTGTGTCGATGGCCTTCGTCGCGGTCACAATGCTGCTATCGGTCATTCTCTATAACCTGGGCGATCCGTTCACCATGCTGATGCTGACCGTGGTCTTGACCGGACTGGTAGGCGGCGTGGCCGTATTCATCATCCGCGCTGAGGCGCCAAAAGAGTTCAAGACCCACCGGGTCAAGTACCCATCGATCGAACAAAAGCAGATCAAAGACATGCAGAACATCCTGGTACCAGGCGCACTGCTGCTCAGCGCACTCCTGTTCGTCCTCAACGTCAACATAGGCTTCATCCTGATCATCTTCGGCATTTGCATCGCCCCCATCGGCTTCATCGGCATGATCGACGACAAAAACATCGACCGGCGCGACCGTGATTTCTCCCAGTTCATCAAAATGCTGGGCTCGATGTGCGGCGGCATGGGTGTCACCGTCAAAGAAGGCATCAAGAAAGTCGACCAGAAGTCCATCGGCTCACTGGAAGAAATGGTCCGACGGGTATACGTGCAGCTGATGATGGGTATGGAGCCGAAGATATGCTGGGAAAAGTTCGTCGGGCTCTCCGGCAGCGAGCTGATCCACAAGTTCACCTACATCTTCCTGGACTCGGTGGAAATGGGCGGCGACCCGGTGAAGATCGGCAAGCTGGTCAACACGACCAACCTTGAGATCGTGCTGCTCCGCATGAAGCGGAACATGACTTCAGCTAGCTTTACCTCTCTGGTGATCCCGCTTCACATCAGCATGTGCGCTCTTATCATCTTCATCGTAGAGATCATGATCATCTTCTCTACTATGATCTCCAAGCTGTACAGCTCTTCGGACGTATTCGATACCTCCGGCACCGCCGGTGGAGTATCTATCTCATCCATGGGCTTCAACATGTTCCAGAACGTGGACGTCACCCTGCTGGGCCAGTACATGGTCATGATGGTGCTCACGCTCACCCTCGTCAACACCCTGGCCTCCAAAAGCGCGGTCGGCGGAAACAATTACAAGTATTGCTACTACGGTGCGATCATGTGCGTCACCGCAGGCCTGAGCCTGATCATCGTACCGATCGTAGTGACAGCGATCTTCAACTTCCCAACGATAACCGCAGGTGGTTTATAAAATGCTTATCGAAGGCAACATACTCATAGGAATACTCGTAGGCTTAGCCATAGCCATTGCACTGGCCGTCGTCATAATCCGGTACGCTCTCAAGAAAGACCCGAACACGGGCGGTTCAGCGTTCTCCTGGCCCGGCCGCAACCGTAACCAGGCTACCACAGATGCAGATGTAGATGCAGATGCAGAAGCTCATGAAGAATCTGGTGCAGAGGACCCGATGGCTGGCCAGTTCCCTGACGATGGATTATCTCTTCCCTCGCTTGACGAACTTAGCGACCCTTTCGTAGAGGTGCCACAGACTGCAGTGCCCGCTGCTTCGGAGAAATCCAATCCCGCCTCCGCCGGACTGGGTTCGGTCATCAAAGATCTGATTGGCACTTTACTGGCCAAACGGAAGAAGCCGGATGAAGTGAAGCGCGATGTCCAGGACATCGATGAACAGCTCAACCAGGTACTCCAGGAGTCCCAGAACCTTGGGCTGGACATACCGAGCTCTGTACGGGTTCCGGATATCGGCATGATGTCTGACAGCCAGAACATGCGGAATATCGATAAGGAGATTCGTAATCAGAACCGTGCCGCAGAGATGCGCAGACCAGAACCGACCCCAGCACCACCGCAATCGATCGAAGGCTTGAATCCGTACACCCAGGGTGGTAGTCTCGAATTAAACCCTCCCGGAATGTCACCCGCTCCCAACACTCCCGATAAGCCTCAGGAACAGGCTAAGCCTGACCTTTCGAAGCAGCCGCAGGGACCAAAGCCAGACGCAAAAGGCCCGGAAAACGCCTTTTCCGGTGGAGGAGCTAACGATTTAGCCAGCGACCTGCTTTCAGAGATCGCGGCAGACTCGGTCAAAGTAGTAGAAGTAGATCTGGCCATCATGAAGGACCTGAAAGACGTGCCACTAGTCTGTGATGAACTCGAAAAAGACCTCACAGGTATCCTCGATCAGATCAGCCTAAACGCAAAAGTGAACGGCAAAAAAACTAAGTCAGCATCCGGTGCCAACAAATAAAAGCATATAGTGCGCAGATAACTGTCAGGTTTCAAAGCTAAAATATATCTACTGGTTCCGTGAATATATGGCACCGGTAAAGTATATGCCGCAGGTGCGCAGATACTTTAAAAAAACGAGGCCTGTGCCATCCCGGACAGGCCCGGGAAGTGTCAACGTTGAACGAGAGCCGCCCGTGCCCATACATCGCAACCGGGTCCCTCTGCATGCTGGAAGGCATGCGATCATGGACCTGCATCCGCTACCAGCGGACCGTTAGCGAGGCACACTGCGAACAATGCCGGATCGTTTTAACACGCACTCCCGGCTTCTGACACTAATAGCTTATGGAGTTGAATTAAATGAGGAAGGTAATGCATTTTAACGCTAAGGACTACAAGAACACCCCCGAGCACACCATCAAGCACATCGTGCACTCGGCAAACATCGGCCGCCTCGAAGAAGGCACCCTCGAACGGGTCAAGTCCTCGGACGCAACCGCAATGGTCGACGTATGGCACGCACAGTGCGGCCAGAACACCTGCGAGATCTCTATGAACAAGCAGAGAAACGAAGTAGTCATCGTCACGGTGTAATTACACCGTGAACACTCTTTTATAACCTATAAAAATACCACTTTTTGCTATTTACCACAACGGCACAACAGCACGGCGTTTGTTTTTTTACCACAACGGCACAACGGCACGGCGTTTGTTTTTTTACCACAACGGCACAACGATTACTACTAAAAAGATTGAGGTCGTCCCGAATTTTCAAGAATTTTTGGATCGATCCCTGTGCAATAAGGCTATCCATATAGAACATATGGTAAAATCCGGAAATTCCCATTATATTAAGCGTTATTAAAAAAATCGTTGTGTCGTTGTGTCGTTGTGGTTGAGGTGGTAGTGGTTGTGGTTTTTTTAGAAATCGTTGTGTCGTTGTGGTTGAGGTGGTAGTGGTTGTGGTTTTTTAGAAATCGTTGTGTCGTTGTGGTTACACTAGCAGAGCGCATCGTGGAGGATGCGTATGAGTATTGCGGGTACTTCGTTCTTCGCGGCCATGTCCTCGATCTTCT
>CAZJRS010000092.1:0-13030 GCA_964548585.1 uncultured Methanocella sp.
CTCCAATAATAAACCGGCACAATGGATCGAAGAGTAAACACGGGGATATTGGATTACGACAGATGCCAGCTGATGGCAACCTATAAAAAGGCTCTATGTATTCCTATTTATCTAAAAATAACGCCAGTGTCAGGCGACGCCTTCAAACAGTCGCCTGAATACGCTGGTAACGCTTAGCTCTGGCATAACCTGTGCTTACGCCGGCGCCACTGTCAGCCGCTGGACTTCCGTTCCTTCGTTCATCACCAGCAGGGTCAAAGGTGTTCCCTGTGGAATGTTTTTGCCGGGAGTATCTATGACTGCAGCTATGATCTCTTCTTTTTCCAGCAATGTGTCGTTATCTGCGTTGCACCAGTCCATGAGCTTCGGCTTCCAAACATTGCCATATGTCTGCCCCTCGCAGGTTATGTCGATGCTGAGCTTGCTTACCTCTACTGCATCAGCGCCTTTGGGCAGCTGTAAGCTGACCAGGCACTTACCGTCAGCACGGTTCAGGGATGTGTGCATATAGAACGGTCCGTCGACACTTATGACCGGGCCAGGGGTAGCTGTGATTGTCGGTGTTGGGTCCGGGGTCGCTGTGGGAATGGGCGTCGCCTCCGGTGTCGGCTCAGGGGTGGCTGTCGGCTCTGGAGTTGGGGTGGCTACAGCGTTACCCGACACAGATTTATATGTTGCAGTAGCGGCGATTACCACAATGGCAGCCAGCAAGATGACGCCCAGGACTGCTATGATGAGTTTCGTCTTACCCTCCAGCGGGTTTTTCTTACGACCCTCCAGGGGGCTGATCTTGTCTACTCTGCGGGGTTTCCTGTCTATAAATGATCTTATCCTGGCCAGCAGTGGTTCTTTCTTCTCAAGCGGCGGTTCTTTCCTTTCTATCCGTGGTCTTAGCTTATCCATCTGGGTCACGACCGTATCCTGTGTACAACAAAACAGAACTCTTCAGGTAATCAATCAATGTTCGATTATCTTTTAAGCCTTGTGTCACAAAAGGTAAACTGTCTTGGTATCCGGTCCGACTACGATGTCATCTATGTCCTGGCACTCAGCATGTCAGGCCTGACTTTCTGGATGTATGCGACGATGTATGCGGTGACGAACGCCTCTATGATGGCCATTACGATATTTGCGGCGGCGATCAGAGACAACTCTCCCAGTACGACGTCTTTGCCCTGGATGCCTGATATCAGTATGATCCCGATCATGGCTGCGTTGCCGAGGAACAGCCCCGTGAAGGTGGCGATTCCCGCTGCATACAGCGCTTTGATCTTCAGGCTCCTGGCCATCCACGTGTAGATGAAAAAGGCACTGACGACCTCTACCATATTGACGATAGAGTTTGCGCCTATAATGCCCCAGCCTTCGTGCCCGATTGCGGCTGAAAATATGTTTACGATGAGCACGATGATGCCGCCTACCGCGGGGCCTACAAGAATCCCTACCAGCGGTGTCAGGCTCAGGTGAACTCCGCCGAAGACCGGTATCTCGATCTGGAATACGGCAAAAGTGGCCGCGGTACAGAGAGCGGCGAGTGTTACTGTCTTACTATCCATTTTCCGCACGTTACGGAGCCAGAGAACGCATATACCTATGATTATTAATGCTACGATGGTCCATATGATGACCCATTGCAAATAAAAAGATCCGTCTTCAAGGTGTATGTGTGCCATTTTAACCTCACGTCGAATGATTCAGGCCATTGGTTTTGGTGTGTCCAAACATGTCTTTAATCGCTCGTTGATCATACTCTCCACGCAAAGAGCCAGTTCTTCTGGTGTAATCGGCCTGCTGCATGGCGATATTCCAGTAACCCTACAGATGGCTTCATACGTCTCGGCCACCCGGGGCTTTTTTAGCCCTGCGTCGGCGAGAATTTTTTCGTCGTAGAATACTTCTGCAGGTGTACCCTCTGCTACGATGGAGCCGTCGTTAACGACACAGATGCGGTCACACAGCCTTGCCGCCATGTCCATGTCGTGGGTAGCGATGACTATGCTGATGCTGTGCTTTGTCCTCAGGTCCCGGATGATCTGCTCGACCATATCGGCGTGCTGGGGGTCTAAGTCAGACGTAGGCTCGTCCATGGCAATGATCCGGGGTTTCATGGCGAGGACCCCTGCGATGCAGACCAGGCGTTTTTGCCCGCCGGACAGGTAGTTCGGCATCTTCTGGGCCAGAGGCCCGGCACCAACGGTCTCTAGTGCATCCATAGCAGCTTTACGAGCCTCATCCACGCCCACACCCAGGTTTATCGGTCCAAACATGACGTCATCCAGCACAGTCGGCGCGAACAACTGATCGTCAGACCGCTGGAACACAATGCCCACATTCTTCCAGATATCCTTACGCCGGCCTTTCATGTCCGCGCCGAGCACTGCGATTCGACCTTCCGACGGCTCCAGCAGCCCGTTCAAGTGTTCGATAAGCGTTGATTTGCCCGAGCCATTTGCCCCGCAGAGGCCAACGATCTCTTTCTCGTGTACGTGGAAGCACATCTGGTGAATTCCCACGCTGCCGTCCGGGTACGTGTGGCTCACACAGTCCACGTGGATCAGCTCGCCGCCTGCCTTATGGCAGTCGACATGTTTTTCTGTGAATTTTTGAATGGTCATTTCAGAAGCCTCCCCAGGCCAGGTATGCGGTTAGCGCCGTCGAAGCCAGCACGAACCCGTAGTCCGCAAGCTTCATCGATGGCAACTGGGTGACTGCGATGTACTTGCCACTGTAGCCCCGGCTTTCCATTGCCTTGTTGATCCGGTCTGCCCGGTCGTACGACCTGATAAACACTAGGGCGAAGACCTCTGCGAACAGTCGGCTTTGTTTTGCCATTCCTGCCATCAGACCGCTGCCCCTGGACCTTAGTGCTTTGATCATGGCGTCTACCATCTGCAGCGTGATGAAGATGAAGCGATACGACATGAGGAATATCTGGTCGACGGGGGATGGAAATGCCCTGTAGATCATGGTTGAGAAATAATTGTACTTCGTGGTCATGAGGAAGAACAGTGAGAAAGTCACCGAGATCAGCGCTTTGATCAGTAGCCTGACCACCAGTAGCACTCCGTTATCGGTCAGCGCCACGGTGTATCCGGGCACTCCGGCCGATAACAGGACGTTTCCCGGCACGTTCCACATCATCAGCAGGACCAGTGAAAGCACAAAGATCAGGGGTAGGGTGTACCACGCGAACAGCTTCTTCACCGGCAATCCCGCCGCAGCATAGATCAGCAGCACGACGATATAGAGCGCTGCCAGCAGTGCCATGCTCTTGATCAGCGTGATGAACAGGACGATGACCACCAGCATCAGCGCTTTTGTCCACGGGCTGATTCGGGCAAAGAACGTACGGTTGTTCTCGCTGTAAAAGGTGATCAGGTCCAGGTCCGGGATGTGTCCGGAGATACTACTGCTCATTTTAGCCTCAATCCTCGTCAGCGGGACAGCAACAGCATGTATCATGCTTGATCCGGCCACACAAGCCCATCGTAGGATGGCCCAGCGAAGTGCAGATGCGATCAATTGTTTCCTTACTTACGTAGCTTTCGAACCTGGCGGCCTCTGCGCACGCTTCTTCATGGGTGAGTCCATAGTGAGACAGCATCAGTCCGAGAATGCGGTGTCTTCGTACTAGGAAGCCGGCATATTCTCTGCCGCCGTCCGTCAGTTTTACTCCATGGTAAGGGACATGCTCGATCAACCCCGTAGCCGAGAGTTCCCCGATCATCTTGGTCACTGTCGAAGGATCGACCTGGAATTCGGCTGCGATGTCCGTTGTCTTTGCCACACCATCCTGGTCTAGCAGGTACTTCAGGAACTCGTTCTTCTTCGGGCTTAGCTCGTGGCCGTCGATGTCCTTCATGTGTTACACTTATGGCTCCCGGAGATATATAAGTTTGGCATGGTACCAAATTTTTGTAATAGCTTAAGGGGCGGGTAAAAACGGTGGCTAAAACCTGGTTATAAAAAGTAATCAGAGTTGTGAATGTTATAGTTCCAGGGTTATGCCGTCCACGTACCGGACGACGATTTTTCCTGTGATCAAATCGAACCGCATAGTGCGGCCTTTGGTGCCGAGGACTTCCTCGCCGGCAATTCTAATCTTTTCCTTCTTTAGAAATTCCCTGCATGCCGCGACGTTGCTCTCACCGATGTTGAAACCGCCAGCTCCGTTGGCATTGATGCCTTTAAACATGCTGGCGCCTCCGACGAGCCGGGCAGTGATCCACAGGGATTCCGCCCCTTGCCTCTTCATGCGATCGAGCATGACTGGCAGGCCTACGTCTGCGTATTTTTCCATATTTGTGCCCGGTCTGGAGCGCTTGCTGTCCGGCAGCATGATATGTGCCAGTCCGCCGATTTTACCTTTGGGGTAGTACAGGGCAACGCCTACACAGGACCCGAGTCCTATGATCGCCAGTGTCCCCTCGTTCCTGGCCACTGCGATATCGCCCATTCCCACCTTTATCTCTTCTTCAGCCATTCACTTTGGCCCCGAGCAGCATCAACATGTTTTCCAGGGTCTTGGGCTCCGGCAGGAGCATCAGATACCCGTTCACGTTGTTTGACTCGTTGGTCATCGCCGTTTTAAACAGGATCGCGTTTTTCGTAGTCTTGCTAAGGTCGGTTACGATTTCGATGATGAGGTTTCTCGCCATGTCATGGCGGTAGGTCGGAGTAGAGGGAAGCATAGTGATCCCCAGCAGTTCGGCTGAAGCGTCGCCAAAGGACGATATCAGGACATTGCCTACTTCCATCAGCGCTGACTTTTCCAGTTCGGTGATCTCTTTGGTGGTGCCCTTCTCGTTACACATGAGCATGTCCGAAATGGCGTAAGCGCTCTGCTCAGGGAAGAGCAGGTAAATGTGCCCGTCACTCTTGGAATCTCCGTCGATCAGCTGGAAATAGATGCCCACCACTTTTTCATCCGGGTCGATCAGCGATCCGATGGCTTCCAGCGGTGCGATCTCGATTTCCGGCACTCTCATATCTATGTCGTGGCCCACCATTATTGACAGCGACGTGGCCGCATGCGCGGAGCCGATGTTACCTAACTCCTTTAAGGAGTCCATCTGGAACTCGCTCAGTTCTGTCATGTCATTCATTTTTTCCCCTCCGTTATGGTCGCCACATCGAGGATCGGGACGACTCTTCCATTACCCATTATCGTGACGCCTTCGAAGCCTCTGGCATTCTGCAGCAGGCCTCCCAGCGGTTTTACAAATATTTCCTGCTGGCTCTCGATGGAGTCCACCAGCAAGGCTACCTTTTCATCCCCCTTCTCCACGACTACGGCCGTGTGTCGTTTTAGTGAGGAGTCCGCTTCGACGTCGAAGTTCTTATAAAGCCGGAACAGGGGCAGAATCGAGTCCCGGATCACGATGACCTCGTTGCCGCTAATGGTTTTTATGTCCGTATCCTTAACGTACTCGGTCTCGACGACGTTGGTGATCGATATGGCGTACTTTTCGTTGCCCACGTTTACCAGCAAGGCCTGCACTATGGCAATGGTCGGCGGCAGCTTCAGGATTGTCTTCGTGCCCTTACCGGGGTGTGTCTCAACCCTGACCGTGCCTCCGAGGCTTTCTACTTTAGTCCGTACGATGTCCATGCCCACGCCGCGGCCTGAGACTTCCGTGATCTGATCGGCGGTCGAGAGTCCTGACTTAAAGATCAGCATGACCCCATCTTCGTCGCTCATCGCGTCAGCCTGCGCCTGGGTGATCAGGCCTCTATCAACCGCCTTCTTTTTCACCCTGTTCACGTCGATGCCCTTACCATCGTCGATGACTTCAATGATCACATTACTGCGTTCTCTACGCGCTATCAGGCTGATGTGGCCCACAGTTGACTTCCCCTGTGCAACCCTGTCTTCGGAGCTTTCGACCCCATGGTCGACAGCGTTTCGGATCAAGTGGTTCAAGGGGTCGCTGATCTCATCCAGGACAGTGCGGTCGAGCTCGGTATCCTGGCCTTCGATGGTGAAGTCAATCTCTTTACCCTGCTTCTGGGCGATGTCACGGACAATCCGGGGGAACCGGTTGAATACGTGGTCGACAGGCAGCATCCGGATGCGCATGACCTCATTTTGAAGATCTGTGATCGACCGGTCCACCATGCCCAGTGTCTCGTTCAGCTCATGGTTGCCCTGCTTGCTGCTGATCTCAAACAGCCTGCCTCTGCTGATGACGAGCTCACCTACCAGGTTCATAATGACGTCGAGCCTGTCGATGTCTATGCGCACGCTGTGGATCGCCTTAGCGCCTTCCTTGGCCGCCGGCCTGGCCGGCCCTGTAGTTTCCTTTTTCACGACTTCCGTGATCTTGACGGCGCTGATCTCCGCAACACTTTTTGCCTTCTTCTCGATCTCGTCTGCTGTCCTATCCGTCTGTAGCAGGACACTAAAGTCCTGCACGAACTTCTCGTCCTCCAGGTCTTTGATTTCCGGCACCGTGCTCGCAATCTTGCCGATCTCCGCGAGGCCCTGGATGACCAGGAATGCCCGAATACCCTTGAACTCGCAGGTTTTTTCCACGGTCACGTTGACCTCGAACTCCTTCGAGCCTGCCACTACTGCGGCACCCTCGGGAATCGCCATGGACTGTACTTCTACCGCATCACTGGCAGCAGGCACCGCTTTAGCCGGCTGAGTCTGTTGTGCATGCAGGGCAGCCTGTGAAGTACCGTAGCTGTTTTCATCCATGCTCTCGATTTCCTTCACCAGGACGGTCACATCAATGCTGCCGGAATCTCCTGCCTCTATGCCATCGATCATTGCTTCCAGCGTATCCAGAGACTTGAACAGCACGGTCACGACTTTGGAGTCGGCCATCAGCTGCCCGTTTCTGATCCGGTCGAAGAGATTCTCCGTCCGGTGGCAGAGCGTTTCCATTTCCTTAAAACTCATGGAAGCGGACATTCCTTTGAGCGTGTGAGCCGATCGGAAAATTTCCTGAATGACGTTAGCGTCGGTCGGGCACTTTTCCAGCACCAGCAGCGAACTGTTCAGGTTCTGCAGGTGTTCCCTCGCTTCGCTTACGAACATATCCCTGTATGCAGACATATCCATTTTCAGTACCCCTCATAACATGCTGACTATCGCTTTCGCAATGTCATCCAGGGGTACGATGCGGTCTACGCACCCCAACTCTATAGCTGCCTTTGGCATGCCATAGATCACGCAGGTCTTCTGGTCACAGGCAATGGTTTGACCCCCGCGTTCCTTGATCTCCTTCATTCCGAACGCCCCGTCGCTGCCCATGCCAGTGAGGATGACGCCCACGATTTTGTCTCCCTCGTATGCCTTAGCCGCAGATTTCATGGTCAGATCGACCGCAGGCCGCACAGCGTGCACCGGCGGCTCCTGGTTCAGCGTGACCAGCTGATTCAGGCTTTTTCGGAGGAGCATATGGTAGTTTCCGGGCGCAATCAGGGCTCTCCCTTCAAGGATCGTGTCCCCTTCTTCCGCCTCTTTGATCTCGATCTCCGAGATCCGGTTCAGCCGTTCCGCCAGAGATCTGGTGAACCCGGCAGGCATGTGCTGCACAACGAGGATACCTGCTTTCAAGTCCCCCGGCAGTTTGGTCAGCACCCGTTCAAGGGCTCCCGGTCCCCCTGTGGAGGACCCGATGACGACCAGCTTTCTGGCTCTCAGTGCGTTCAGCCGCTTAGGCTTCGCCCTTTCTGGCATATCGATGGTAGAACCCAGGAGGTTGCCCCGGTCCACCTTGCAGGCCATGCGAATCTTAGCCAACAGCGGCTCCCGGACCTTGTCGATATCCAGCGATATTGATCCAGACGGCTTGGGTACGAAGTCGAAAGCCCCCGCAGCCAGCGCTGTCATCGTCTCCCTTGCCCCCTGGTGGGTCAGTGCCGACAGCATGATCACCGGCGTCGGCTTTTCCCTCATGATCGTCCGGACTGCGGTAATGCCATCCATTTTGGGCATCTCCACATCCATTGTGACCACGTCGGGGGAGAGATCTTTGACCATCGCGACTGCCTCGATCCCGTTTTTAGCGGTTCCGATGACGGTGATCTCACCCGGGACGTTAATTACGTCCGTCAGGATCGTCCGCATCAGTATCGAGTCGTCGACCACAAGCACTCTGATCAAGAACAATACCTCTTAGGATCCCAGTACTTTTTGCACTTCTTCGAGCACCTTAGGTGCCTGGAACGGCTTGACGATGTAGCCTTTAGCGCCGCTCATGATGGCCGCCCTAACCATGTTTTCCTGTCCAACCGCCGTACACATGATCACCCGGGCGTTCGGGTCGAACTCCCTGATCTTCTTAAGCGCCTCGATACCATTCACGTTGGGCATCACAATGTCCATCGTGACGAGGTCCGGCTTCAGCTCCTTGTATTTGTCAATCGCAGTCGCGCCATTGTCGGCTTCGCCGGCGATCTCGAAACCCTTTGGGAACAGGATGTTCTTGAGCAGAGTTCGCATGAACGCCGCATCGTCGACAATCATTATCTTTGCCACGTCTTATCCTCCTTTCTTATCTGGTGTAAAATTGCTCATCATGTCGGTGACGAACTTGACGCCTCTAGGGGTCAATTCCAGCTCTCTGCGGACCCGCACGACGTTCGCCATACCGAGCTTCAGGAGCTTGTCATAATATTGATCCATGGTCTTGTTGTCGATGCTCAGCATCGACTGGATAGTGTTGGAGTCCACCCCGCTGTAGATCAGCGTAGCCACCTGGCCTTCGGTGTCACTCAGCTTCTGGTCTTCACCCAGGCTGTTGTATTTTTCCATCAGGTCGGTGAGGTACCTCTCCAGCAGATCCATCGTGTTGTCCGGGCAGAGCACGAGACTGCTGAACAATTCGTTCTTCTCAAAATAGTCCACAGAGAGAACATACCGGTCATTACCGCCCATCTTTCTGGCTTCGCGCTTAATCTTGGTAATACTGTCCAGCCCGACCCGGATCTGCTTGTCCTTGCTCATGAACCAGATCGATTTCTGGGTAGCCAGCAGCAGGCCCTTGTCCCACGCCATGTTAGTCAGCACCACGCCGCCCCGGCTCGCCGGAGAGATAAAGTAGATGCTGGTCTTGAACGCGTCCGAGATAAACTGCAGGAAAAATTTCCGCAGCGTCTCAAGCGACTTATAAGGTGCCGAAACCGCGCATGCCTGAAATTTCCCTTCATCGTAGCGCGTCAGGACGAGGATGTGTCGCTCCCCCACTTCTCTCAGGTCCACGTCTTCCAGTCCCTTCAGCGGGATCGCCTGAGTGGCGGTAGCCGTACTGAGCTTGACGTAGAGGTTAGTGATCGTGAGCAGGCCATTCTTCACCCACCCCCGCTCATCGAACGGCCCCTCAGGCTTCGGGGGAAACATGAAGTCTACGTTCGTTTTAGCCAGTACTGTTTCATTTTCCATGACAAGTTTCACGCTCGTATTTGCTGCCTGCCGGGGCGGCGATACTGACTCACCCGCCAGCGTCGTTACTGGTGACTGGCATCCCCACATACCGGCTCGTGGGGTTAATTTACGTACGGTTGAGTATACATTCCAGTTAAACAGGATAGATTAAAAGTATTTTGTGAATAGAATAGAATTATGGGGTGGGAATTAGGTTTTTGTAATTTTAAAAGGTTGGATACTGGAATTGGGGCATAATATAGGCTTTTCTACCTGGCCGGAAGATCGGATCGTTGAAAGCATAAGCCCTTCGGGCAGTTACTATTTAATTGTGAACTCATAGCCTAACATAGGCTTTCGTCTTGGCTGAAGATCAATGGGTGCTGAAGCCTAAGCCCTTCGGGCAGTATGGATTTTCTCTAAGAGCAGTTTAAAGTATCATCAACTAAAAAGCTTCTCTGGCAATTTCTTCCCGATTTGGAAGGAACCCGGAGCGCAACAGGCGTCATTGCTTCAGCGACACATACCCTTACTTATTGGTTTGGGTTAGTACTCCACCCCGCCCCGGGCGGGTATACAGGGTATCCCCCGGATACTCAGCCGAGGGCTTGACTCACGGCCAACTTGAACGTATATGAATAAAAATATTAGAAAGCAAGCGATGCCGAAAGGATCTAAAATAACTTAGTATAAGTTTGATGGGGGATATATTAATTAGAAAAACATTTGTTTAAAAATTCATTATCTTGAAATGAGAAACTTAGCTATGATTAATATCAGGTATCAATATACATCCACAAGTTTAATATTCGCATCATTCGCATAGATAAAAACGGTTTGACAAAATGGCGAATTCTCAATTAGCAGTAAAACAAGAACCTAAAAGGATAAGCATAAGTGAACCAACTGTAAAAAGACTATTTTCATTATCTGGTAATGAATGTGCTTTTCCAGACTGCAATCAAAGATTAGTAAGCGAAGATGGTACAATTTTTGGTGAGATTTGCCATATAGAAGCTGCTATGCCTGGCGGAGAAAGATTTAATGAAAATCAAACTAATGAAGAAAGAGCGAATTTTAATAATTTAATTCTTCTATGTCCAATACATCATACAACAACAGATAATGTAACAAAATACACTGTTGAAGTATTAAGTCAAATGAAAAAAAGACATGAGGAAAAATACCTAACAAACCAATATAATATTACTGATGAGATAGTTAAAAAAGTAATTTCATTATACGATTCAGACAACGTCAATATTATAAATGGAAACCAATTTCATACTGGGCAAGGAAGCCAAACCAATACTGTGTCAGGAAGTCAAACAATCTACATTATGAATCAAGGATTAAATTTAGCAGATACAAAAATACTATTTCAAGATTTATTTGAAAAAAATTTTCCAAAACTTCAAGATAAGGCAAAAGAAGAAGCGATGAAAAATCGAGATAAACTAATACAAACATTTTATGATCATGCTAAAGATGAGCTAACTTTAGATGACATTCAAAAATTATCCGATCCAGATATTCAATATAATTTGGTATGTGCATTAAAATCGGCAAGTCGTAAAGATAGCCAAGAATTAAGAGAGATGCTCTCAAATCTTATCATTACAAGGATAAAGCATGATACCATTGATATTAAAAGAATTGTACTAAATGAAGCAACTTCGACGTTAGGCAAACTAACGACAAATCAGCTCAAAATATTGGCTTTAACATTCCGTTTAAAATATTCCAGATATTTCAGACTAAAATCTTGGGATGACTTTAACACGCTACTTAATAATCAAGTAAAACCGTTCTTAAATTTTAATACCCAAAGTATCGATTTTGCCCATTTGGAATATACCTCATGTGCAAAAGTTGATGTACGAGTTTGGAATATTATTGAACTTCTTAAAAACCAATATACATTTTTCTTCTTAAACGAAATGGAAGTTGCTGAAGTCGAATCAATGAATATACCAAATGATCTAAAATATACTTTGTTTTATTATGACTTACCACGTAGCAAATGTTCATTCACCCTATTAACGATTCAGGATTTAGACGATTATATAAAAAATAAGGTAAGTCCAGAAATGTCTAAAAACTTATTACAGATGTATCAGAGATGTATAAAAAAGAATGAAGAAATCGAGTCGATGTTGAGAAATAAGACGGATTTAGGGGGAGAACTTATCGATAAATGGAGTTCAACGGAAATACAAAATCTAGTTTTAACATCCGTAGGACTAGCATTAGGTATTAGTTATTATGAATATATTTGTGGTGGAAAAGTAAACTTAGAGATATGGATTCATTGATAAGTTATGAATATATTTTATTAATCATCTGTACAAAGCATTAAGTAGTAAATTACATCTCAATTATTTTAATGAATATGGGGGTCTCCCCCATAAGCGCCGTAATCCGAACGGGGTTATTATTTTTCGACAATAACTTTTACTTATTATTGTTACCACTCTCTTGCTTATCTGCTGTATTAGTATAGATTCCAACGGCTATTTATCCCAATCGAAACATATATAACAATATACGCATACAGTTATACACGTTAAACATGCAACCAGATTCCACCTGCGCTCTCTCAAAACAGATGGCCGAAGTCTTCAAAGCCCTCGGTGACGAGAACCGAATGCATCTCATATACCTCCTCGCATCTGGTGACGCCGAAAAGATCTGCGTCACAGATCTGGCAGCGAAGCTGGGTATATCTCAACCAGCCGTCTCTCGGCATCTGAGCACACTCCGTCACGCAGGGATCGTCGAATCTCAGAAGGATGGCAATCACATTTATTACACTTTTAACCGGGCAGCTATGGCCAGGTATAAGGAAAATATCGATTACCTGTTCAAGTGTGTGGTTCAGAAGTGTGACCTTTTAGAAAAGGGAGGCTAAAACATGGCATCGACAATCTATTACTTCTCAGGCACTGGTAACTCGCTCTACGTGGCGAGGACCATCGCAGCTAAACTTGGCGAATGTAAGCTGGTCAACATGGCGAAGCCGATCGGCGAGGGCATTCTTGAAGATGACAGTGACACTGTGGGAATCGTGTTCCCTGTTTTTTACTGGAATGCGCCGGTTATCGTGCAGGATTACCTGAAAAAGCTGAAGCTGAATTCCGGGGCTTATACCTTTGCTGTGGCTACCTGTGGGGGTTCTGCCGGTGTAACTCTTCATACGGTGGATAAGCTCCTTGGGGGTGGGGGCGGTCATCTGTCAGCGAGCTTCACGCTGGTCATGCCGGATAACGCCTACGTCGGGGTGAATCTGATTACTCCTCTGGAGCAGCGGGAGCAAAAGTTGAAGGCGGCTGAGGCTGATCTGGGGAAAATTCTTGAGGTTCTGGCGAAGCGGGAAACTGTCGGGCTTAAAGGCGGTAGCCAAATCAAGAGCAAGATCGGGGGTAGTATGTCCGCTATGTTCGCCTCTCGGATCTACCGGTTGCCGAGGCAGTTTCATTCGACTGACAGGTGCAGCGGCTGCGGTACCTGTGTGAATCTATGTCCCGGGGGTAATGTGAAAGTGGATGGTAAGAAGGTCAGCTGGGGAAATCACTGTACCCATTGCCTGGCTTGCTTCCACTGGTGTCCTGAGCAGGCGGTGGAGATCGGCAAGAAATCCGGAGGCATTGCCCG